>NZ_BAWW01000066.1:0-373806 GCF_000875975.1 Parachlamydia acanthamoebae
TGAGCCAATTTTGATATTCTGTTGTCCATGAATCTTTCAATCTAACGATATTTGTGGGTGATAGTCCTTTAGCATTTTCTCCCAAAATTGCCTCCAGAGCTTTCGGAAAATCTAGGGTGGATATTCCTTTAAGATACAAAGCAGGAATAACCGCATCTATACTTTGTGTCCTTCTCAAATAAGGTGGCAAAATCGCACTTGTGAACTTGCCATTGTCTCTATGTCTTATTCTAGGCAGGCGAATTGCAATTGGGCCAAGACCGGTTTGAATGTTTTTTTCTGGTAAGTAACCATTTCTTACTGCAGGAGATTGATGGGTAAATTCTTTCGATTGTTTGTAAAGTTCCAGATATTCAGCTCTCTTTTTTTCACCTCATACACAACTTTTGATCATATCTCGACTCTACCGTTTTAAAATGACGTCCATCGCGGATTCCGCTTTCGACATCTTGAATCCATTTCTTGGCTAACGACTTTGTTCTGAAAGATGATCTTTGAGATGGATACCCTCTAAGCCTCACTTCTGCGTGAAATGAAGTGCTTCCGTCTTTTCGTGTAACTTCCCTTATTGTGCCCATAATAACCTGCTATTAGTAGAAAATTTTAGAATAATAGAGCATAAATAGCAACAAGGGATATCATATCCCCTGTGCAAACATGTCCTTGTGTATCTTTTAATGATGATTTTTGTATAGAAATTCGATATTACGCACTTTTTACGCACTTGGAATAAAAAATTACCTTTTTGCGAAAAAGAAAATAAGCAATTTACGTTACATATGTCACAGTGGTCACAGAAAAAAAGGGGGATGGAAAATGTCGAATGAAAAGACAGAATTATGCTGGTCTTATCTGGCGGAGTGCGTAAAAATTGCGTATTGCAAGAGTTTACGCAATTGATTGCGTAAACTCTTAGATCTAAAGTACTGGGAATAAAAGATGCTCGGAACTGGACTCGAACCAGCACGGGATTGCTCCCAAGGGATTTTAAGTCTCCATAGCCTTCATAACGCTGCGTAACACAGCCTAACTTTGATGCCTACAATATAGCATGAAAGAGGGTTGCCTTCCAGAAAAATATGCGCAATTGTTCCATTTGTTATGAGAAGTCGCGAATCTCCTGACCCAGGAGAGCCCAAAAAATATCAAGTATAGAGAGGTTGATTTGAGATTTTGAAAACACAAATTCTGCACGATAACATGCATGATGTTATCGTGCAGAATTTGCGTTATTACAACATCTTTATTAACGAAGGCAGAAAAACAATTACAAAATTTCCCAAGAGCCGGTCTTTTTTGATCCAGATCGTCGAACCATTCCCATTTCCTTCAATTTTTGAATATTTCGCATAATTGTAGTCCGATCCTTGCCAAGCTTCATCATAAGAAATTCATAAGACACTTTTGAATCCTCGCGAATAATGTCCAAAATTTGCTCCTGCAAATCGGATAAAGGTGCATTTATAGGTGCATTTTCAAATTCAACTTGCACCTTTAATGCATCTTTATTTTTCAAGTCATGCACCTTTATTCTTGTTACTATAGAGGTGAAAAGACACCCATCTCGATCATCAGTAAATTGAATTTGCGGCCAATCTTGCAGCGCACGCCTTACTCCAGTTCCAAGGCCTCGATACGGAAGCAACCCTTTAGCAGCAAAAGAAGCTAAAATGGGGTTGCGTTGAATAGAATTTCCCGCGCGAATTTTTTCGATAGTGAGATGGTCGGGTAAATTGCCTGGATTAATGATCTCGATTCGATCCTCAAAAATAAACAGCCTTATAGGTGCACTGACGAAATAATCGCGGTGAATCAAGGCATTGACTAAAAGTTCTTCAAATACAACTTGAGGAATTTCTGGTGCCCCAATTGTGTTAACTCCCCTCTGTTTTTGAATTTTATGTAAATTTCGCATGATGAACGACAACGCTCCTTGGAAAATAGCTGGAAGCGCTCCCTCAAAATCTTCACTATCTAAATAACTATCGCCTATATTTGTACCAGCAAACGTGACGGCTTTAACTACAAATTCTGGTTTATAGAGCTGTGGTTTATCACCAAACAAAAGAAGACCGGCAAGATTTAGCTGGTTATTGGTGGATAGGTTCATATTTTCGAGAAGTCTAAGCCTTTCCGTACTTGAATCAGGTAAGACTTCATGAAAAACATCTCTAAGAAAATCCTGAAGGTGCTTTGAATTTATAACCTCGACCCCCGCTCGTGTTGGAACTTCGTCAGCATGTATGAGATCTACTTCCTGAAAAAGACGTCTTAGCTCCTCTTTAGAATGAATCCTTCTTTTGTCTGCTCCGCTTTTTAACCAAATGACACCTTGGTTATCAAAATAAGGTTTATCGATCCCTTCGGGAACCGTCAACACAATCACCACTCGATCGGCTCTTACAGAAATATTTTCCGTATGAATCGTAATCGGACTTTTTACATGCTGACTCGCACTATTGCTGATAAGTTGATTGATCCTATCTACATCCATGCTAGAAAGGCCAACTAAATCCCCTTTATTCGATACACCAATGAAAATGTAACCACCACGCGAATTCGAAAATGCCACCATCTCTGCAGCTAAAGAATCCCCATTGCGAATATCTTCTTTGAATTGGTGACGACTATCTTCGCCTCGTAAAATGACTGTTTTCAGGTCGTTTAGATCCATAAAATTTCTTTTGTAGCCGAGCTAACAATATGGTATTCGTAGTTTTTTATGGGAAGCATACCAGAGGCTCTAGGTTTCATCCATCAAAAATATCAGCACGTGTTAGGACGTAAGCGAAAATTCTGCATCTCCCTTGCCACCACTTCCTCCTAATCCCCTAATTTTCTTTTACATCCCTCAACGTCCTTTAAGAAATTATGAATTGTTTCAAAATAAACATCTGAGTCGTCATAAAAGGCACAGTGACTTCCATTTTCACATACTTTTGTTCTAGAATTTGGAATCAACGATCCCATTTTTTCTAAATCATTCGGGTCCATTGCATCATATCGTCCACATATAAGGAGGGTAGGAATGGTAATTTTTGGGAGATCAGCCCATCGACTCCAGTCTTTAGAATTACCCGTAATTATATATTCGTTTGGACCCTGAATTACATTATAAACTTGAGTATTTAAATGACGAAATGATCTTAAAAGGGAATCTGGCCATGGTTTTAACCGACATAGATATTTAGAATAAACTTCATCAAATAAAAGCTTCTCATAGGCTGGATTTTGAGTATCACCAGCTTCTTCATATAATTTTAAGCTGTTTTTTATTGACGAAGGTAGATTTGAAATTAAATGATTATAATGTGTGACATAAGAATCTGCGCTCCCAGTAATCCCAGCAAGGATAACTCCTTTTAAATGACTTTGATACTTTAAGGAATATTCAATGGCTAATAGACCTCCCCAAGAATGTCCGTAAAGATAAAAATCATTGAGATTTAATGCTTTTCTAATTTGTTCTACCTCCTCACAAAAGCGGTCAATTGTCCAAAGAGATGGGTCGTTTGGTTGATCGGAATGGTATGAACCTAACTGATCATAAAAAATTATCTGAAATTGATCTTTAGAAAAATAATTCTCCATACACTCAAGGTATTCATGTGTGTGACCAGGTCCTCCGTGCAGTGTAAGTATTTTAACCCGATCATTTCCTACACGTTTTGTCCAAACCTTAAAGCCGTTATCTAAATGAACAAACTCTGCTCCATTTAATTTAGCCGCCTTTAAATCTTCTTCAGTTTCTTCTGCAAATGCAAAAGATCCAAAAAATAGCGTTATGAATATTGACAATGATATTTTTAAAAGGTTGAACATAGTCAAAATTTCTTATAATTTATTTAGTTTTAACAATTAATTTCAAATCCAGATATTTCGCTCAATTTCTAAACAGACACATTCAAGCGGCGCTCCATTACATAATTTGTGAGCTCTATTCCAGCAAGAACCACTGTTTGCTTGGAGACAGTATTGAAGCCATGTTTTTCAAAAAACGGTTTCGCAGTGATACTCGCTTCTACAAAAATACGAGCAATATTAAGCGCACGCGCTTGTTCAAGAATGGCTCCCATTAGTGCGGCCCCAACCCCTTTTCCAATCCAATTGTGATGGCAATAAAAACAATCGATATGTCCGTCTGGTATAAATTCAGCAAAACCTACTATTATGTTATCAATAATTGCAACAAATGGGTTGGTCCTTTCAAATTTCTTTGCCCATCTACTCGACTCCAGAGTAGTCTCAGGAGCCCAGACTTTAACCTGTTCTTCTGTGTAATGTTGAATATTAATTTGATGGATGGTGTTGTAATAAATATCTGCTAAAGCCTGAGCGTCTTCAGGTTTATATTTTCTAATAATAATTTTTTGTAATGTCATCGAAATTCTAGTTTTTAAATTTAATTTTTAATTAAGAGATAAAAAATCATTCGGGTAGAATCACTTTAATGGCAAATTTCAATTGAATCAGCTAATTTTAAAGCCACCTGAGCAAATTCCCAAAAAAATTCTGCTGGCAGAACGCTATCATTATTAGCAAAAGCGCTAATATAGTATGACCACTCTTTGAGAGGAAGAGGTGGTAAGATCTTATTCTCTTTCTCTGAGCTGAGCATGTTTCCAATATTTTGAGTCCCCAGCGCCAAACGTGCAAAGTTCATTTTTTTTGCAATTAGAAATCTTGTCATTTCTTCTGCTGTAGGGTCTTTTTGCAAATAGCTTTGCAACAACAAGGCATTCTCATTAGAATTATAATCCATGAGGATAGAATAATATGCCAGATCCTGAAATGGATCGGTATACATGCCTTCGCTCCAGTCGATAAAGTAAACTCTTTGATCTGAAGCTAAAATATTGCGTGGACTTAAGTCTCCATGAGTATTCGTTAAACAGGATCCAAGACTTTGTAGCTTAGTGGATCCTTCTCGAATAATAGTCATGGCAGATTCAAAGATGTTACGGTTGTTTGATTCTTGTAAATGTTCCTGATAGAATTTTTCCATACGTTCTTCGAAGGAAAGTGCCATAAATGGATTTTTTGGTAGAGTATGTACTTTACGCATGGCTTCTGCCACTCTTACTATCACGTCGTGTTTTTTACTTGTCTCAATATTGAGCGTTCCTCCGGCAATATAGTCCATTAGAATAGCATGCCCGTCTGCCCCTATCCAGTAGATTGCAGGGGCAATCCCAGATGCTGCGGCATGCTGCATTGGATAGAGCTCTGTTTTGACTCTAAGAGGAGGTTCAGATTCTTTGATCACACGTAAAACATAATTTTTTCCTGCGACATCCAAAAGTAAGCTTGTAGCAGAGTAGCCTCCTTTCAGTGGCTTTATTTGGATGTTCCTTCGTTCATGCACATCAAAGTAATCATGTATGGCGGTTTTCACCTGACACATCAACCATGGTGACATTCCATCATAGATCTCCTCTGATGCGATCGACGGGACATGCTCCACCGTTAAAATTGCAACAAAAGGCCATATTCTATTTAAAAGTTTCATGAAAGCTACTATTTCATTAGCTGTTGAGTTTCAATTTTAAAAATAGGGCCGTGTTGAGATTCATTTTTCTAAGTTTTTTACTGTGCCAAGGAATTTTAGAATCTCCGAATCGACCATAATGATAACGGCGCATAACGCCACCTAACTTATCGAGAGAAAATATAGTAGACAATTAGCTTTCATGATATCAAAATATTAGCATTTGAATGAGGAAATGCCAAACTTTTCATGACTCAATACAGAAAGAGAAAAGAGATCATGTCTTTAAAATTCAACGATTAAATTATGCATTGCACCTCAATAATGGCAAGTGAAGATGGGGTAGGCCAAATATTTGTTAGTTTTAAATTAGAAGCATCCAACAACCTCTCCCATTCATTTTGAGTACGTTCTTGGCCACCAAATAACGCGAGCATAAAGAGGTCAAAATCTTTACTTTCATGAGGAATATTACCTTCAGGCATTACAGCATCAATAATGAGCAGTCGACTCGTAGATCTCATTGCTTTTGAGCAATTTTTTAAAATTCTTATACATGAAGGGTCGTCCCAATCATGCAAAATTCTCTTAAGCATATATAAATCTGAGTTTTCGGGAACTGATTGGAAAAAACTTCCACTTGCAAATTTTCCACGTGACGAAAGACCTTGATTTTGAAGAAAAGTTTCTACTCGATCCTTCAAATGAGCAAGTTCATACACAACACCCTGTGATGACGGGTTTTTCTTTAAAATTTCAGCTAATAAACCACCACTGCCACCTCCAAGATCTACGATTGAGTGGCAAGTAGAAAAATCAAAGCTATTTGCGATAAGAGCATCTTCTTTAGCGGATAGATTTGCCATACCCAAATCAAAAGATTGCGATAACTGTTGGTTTTTGGCGATATAATCAAAATAACCTACACCGTAGTGATGATTAAATGCTGGCTTTCCTGTCTTTATGCTATAAAGTAAGTCTCCGTAAGCATTCCATCGTGATTCATCTTCTTTCATCAAAAGCAATCTTACAGAGTCTGGATTTGATGTAACCAATAACTGAGCAAGGGGCGTTAAGGCAAATGAGTTATCTTGTTCTTCTAAAAATATGCCATGACTTGCAAGTGTGCGTAACAACCGATAAAGAGGCTGTGGTTCAACATTAACTGATATGGCCAGCTCATTAGCGCTTTTTGGACCTTGTACCAAATGATCTGCTATGCCTAAAGTAGCAGCAACATGAATTGCTCTTGAAAGTACGTAAGCATATGACATTTCGGTGAGCTTATTTTTATTGTCGACTATATTATTTTTCATAGTTTGATTCATTTTAAGTACATCCATACGGATTTAAGGGTTCAAAAAACCTTGCACAAATAGAAAATATGGCTTGCACTCCGACTCTGGTTTTAAGCTTAAATTTTATGGAGAGTTTCAGGTTAAAAGCAAGCTCTTTTGTTCAGAGAAACACTACGCATTGCGAAGCACAAATACAGGGAATAATTAAATCCTTTCATGAAGTATTCCTTGCTAAGCAATCAATCCTCTTCCTCTTTATCTGGTTTATAGGGAAAACGGTGTCCGTTATCAGGGACCATTAAAATAGGCCCATTACCAAGATTCTCAGGAAAAGGATCATGTGGACTTTTCATTATAATTAACCTTGGCCTGCTTTTAGCATTTGAAACAGATTTTTTGAGCTTGGCCAGTCTATTTTTATTTATTCGCTTCAAATTTTAGATCTCTTCTGTTCAAGTTCGTTAAGGGTATGTTCAAATTCATACAGCTCAATAGCAGTCGCATGGATATTCAGAATTCTGGCCAAAACTTCTCCTTCAGAGGGAGTGATATTTCCATTAGCAATAGCTTGAGTAACGCATTGTATAGCTTTCAAAACATCGTGAGAAGTTGCGATCTCAGGCAGCTGAATGTTGACGGACCCATCTTTCTTGGGTGGTAATAGTCTATCCAAAATAATTTTAGCGGCGTACATGTCACCAGCTTTTGCCTTTTCAATCACTGCTTTGCAAATAGATTCGACGTCAGCAATAAATAGGTGTTCGGCCATCAAGCTTGCTCTATTTCTAGATCCTTTCGGTCTTCCTTTTGGATTGCCTGATTGCCCCTTTTGGTATCGAATTTTCTGTTTTTTGTCTGTATTATCAGGCATTTTCCATCCACAGCATTTACTTTTTGTAAAATTCTAGTCCCTCTAAAACCCACCTCCTCAAGTCTACACCTTTCAGATAGGCATCGCCAGGGCTTTTAACCAAAGGTGCAGGCCAAGCCCTAAGGTTTGCATAAGTCGATCTCCAGTAGCTAAAGGCGTTCTTGCCTGACTCATCGAAGTCCAAAGCGAACAGAATGAGAGAACTTTTGAGTAGATGGAGATGAGTTTCCAAATCGGGTTTCTTGGATACGCCACCCAAAGCGAGGCTAGCGCAAAAGTCATAAGCTTCTTGATGCAGCAAAATGGCATCAAACTCGGACTCTACAAGGATAGTTGCTATAGATTCTTGAATGGAGCCAAAACAAGAAAGTTGCTTGCTGCTGCCAGACACCTCTACATATTTCGGCAACTCATCATCAGCATGCCAGTTAACTCGGCGTATTTTCACCTTCAGCATCCCTTGGGCGATACTATGGTAAGGAATCACAATGCCAGCCGGAAGTTCCATAAAACCTTCAAAAGCTAGGCTATTATTTAGCAGATGCGAGGCGTCATTTTTTTTGTTTTTTCGAGGTTTATTCATCGTTTTCCTCCTCAAGAATATACTGGTTCATTTTATTCAATGCTTGCGCAGTGGAGGAAGTGGATAGATGGCTATAACGCTTAACCATGGCCAATGTTTTATGGCCCAAGATAGGCGCGATCTCTAATGGCGTCGCTCCATTCATAGCTAAATGTGAAGCACCTGTATGACGAAGCGTATGGAAGCAGATATTAAGGCCGATACCCTTGATTACTTTTTTCCATGAAGTCATAAAATCGGCCGGCTTAGTTCCATCCAAAGAGGGAAAAACATACTCGCTCGTCACAATTCGCTTAGATTGTTCTTTTCGCAAGCAATCGATGACGACATCGCTCAAAGCAACAGATCTCGTTTCTCCATTTTTAGTATCTCTAAATGTCATCTTTCTCCTATCAAATTGGATATCTCTCCATTTCAACGATAAAATTTCACCTTTTCTTGCACAGGTTGTTAATGCAATGAGAACTATTGGGTAAAGATAAGGGCTTTTACTTTTCTTGCAAGCGGAAAGCAAACGAGAAATTTCCTCTTTCTCAAGAAATCTATCGCGTGCCTTACCTTCTTTTGAGCGCCTAATCTTAAGAGCGATGTTTTCACTGCACCATCCCCATTCCTTCACGGCGATCGTATAGACATGGGTTAAGGCAGCTAAATAACGATTAGCTGTAGACGTGCTTCTAGGCTTACCTCTACGGGAAAGTCCATGAAACAGCTTGTCTCGCACTTCGATAATCAAAGCTGGAGTGATGTGATTGAGAAAATAAGAACCTAAATGAGACTTCCACCACAAAAGCTGCATCTTTTGCTTGGCAAGGCTTTTAGGCTTTTTAGGAAGTTCATTTTCGATGTAGCGTTCGATCAGATTACCAAAAGTCCGCTCTAAATCTTCCTTTCTTGGAAGTAGGCGACCTTCGCGAATGCTGTCCTCCATTTTCTTAGCCCAGGCAATCGCCTTAGATTTCGAATTGAAGGTGTCGGAAACTTCAGGCTTTCCTTTGAAACGGATGCGGGCCCGATAGACTTTTTTCGGTTTTTTACCAGCTTCGGCTGGTAATATTCTTTCTTCAATATATGCCATGCTAAATCCTCCTATTGATTTTCGCAGTGGCCCTGTAGAGCCACAGCGTTTTGCACCAATCGTTAGGAGGTTATGCAGCATTTGCATAACTCATTGAGTTATAAGATTGCTCGGAACTGGACTCGAACCAGCACGGGATTGCTCCCAAGGGATTTTAAGTCCCTAGTGTCTACCATTTCACCATCCGAGCAGATGAAGAAACAATAAGGTACTTTTTTTGCCTATTAATCGTCAAATAAAATTCGCTTTTCCCAAAAAATTTAGGGCAATGACAGGATTTGACCTGTGATTGCCCCCATTCATTACACAGATTCAACCGGTAAAACAGTTCTTCCATTTTTAGCGAGAACTTGGTTTTCTTGCTCAAACAGCTCTTTTGAAGCAAATACGACTGTAGTAGCTGTAGACATTTTAGGAAGAATATGCGTTTGCACAGCATTCTGCACATCTTCTTTGGTCAAAGCCAGTAAGCGATCTCTAAAAGATTGTCTAATCTCGGGAGTTTTTCCTTGAATCATCCAATCATAAGAAACACTGGCTCGACTTCCAGGAGCAACGGGAGAATCCATGCCCTGCACAATTTCAAACTTCGCTTCTTCCAAATCGGAATCTTCAAAATCTCCACTCAAGATACTTTGTACGGCTTCATCAAAGGCATTGAGAGAGCTTGCAATATTAGGATCGCGGTAAGCAAAGAAATAAAATTTGCCTGTTAAGGAATTACAGGAAGCTCCTCCTCCGTACGCCCCCCCTTGCTCACGCAATTTGGGATGCAAAATCAAATTGTCAAAAAGCGGTGCCACAACTGCTAAAGCGGGCATATCAGGATGCGTGTAATTCAATGTCTTAAACATCATACTCGTGAAAGCAACTGGCGATGAAATCGTGCGCCCTTGTGAACCAGCTTTAATTAACTGATAAGATGAGTGATCCCAAGACGTAAAAGACTTCTCAGGAAGTTGATCTAACCCATAAAATCCCTTTGCTTTTAAATCTGCATACTTTTCTTGATCAGATGCTAAAATAAGATGAGCCCCTTTCAAACCTGTGATTTGATTTTGCAAGGTTTGCAGTTTTTCAATAAGCCAATCGACCTTTGTATCAAAATTAGAAGCCAATTCTTTGATTTTCCAGAAATATTCCAAGCCGTAGAGTGAGTTAGCAATGCTTGAACCAATATCCAAACCGCTTGCAGAAAGATTAATGGCATACTTTAAAGCATTCTGATTGATGCTCATTTCCAAGCCAGTGTAATGCTTGGCTAACAATTCTTTAATTCGCTCTTTGTCTGTTAAATCAATAGAAGTCACCATCTCTTTTAAGAGAGGAAATAGTTTATCTGTTTTACGTGAAAGCGACTTTCCTCGAATCAGAAAACTTGGTGTAAAAGCTTCTGCATGATCAACTTTATGGGTAAAATTGAGAATCGTGTCAATTCCACCTGTATGGGCTTGAATATACTCAAGGTTTTCCACATAAGACCGCCCTCCACATCCCATTTGAGGCATCAAAAGAGTGAGTAAACGAAGAAGATAGAGATCTTCTTGGGCAATTTTTGGCAGAGGGAAAACGAGTTCTGCATAAACAATTTGGTTGGTAAAGCAGGGATGTGAAAAAACGTCCAATATACCGACTTTCTCTTTTGTCAAAGGAAATACCTGCGATTTTTTTGGCACATCCGATAAAGAAACGGATGGGAGAATATCCACATCTTCTTCTTTCTCTTGATAAGCTGCTAGATCTTTGGCTTGTTTGGCAATTGTTTGTTTTTCTTCAGGAGTTAATTTTTCTTGAATCTGCTTTAAAACAGCCTTTTCATTTTCTAATTCAGCCGCCGCCAAACCTTTATCTGGCGTCATGATCACTGTTGCCCGATGCTGATTGCCAATCAAATGTTTTTCCATGACATCTTGTAATAGATTTGGATTTTTTTCCAATTCTTCGCGAAGCGTATTAAATAATGAGTGAATCAATAATCCATCTTCTGCTGATGCTCCGTGCTGCTTCATCAAAGCACTTCTAAAATAAAGAGATAGGCCATAAGGGGCATGATTTCCGGTTATCTCTGTTCGATGAAATTCAAGCTGATGGATCGCACTTTCAATCAAATTCCAAGGGATTCCAGCCTCTTTAATTTCTTTCAAAACTTTTAAAACGATTTCTTCGAGTTGCTCAACGTTTCCTTTTTCACATCCCTTGAATACCAAAATATAAGGAACTTCGCTAATTTCTCCATCCAAGGAGGATGTCACTTGTGTACATAAACCTGATTTTAAAAGTGGCAATTTAAGCAAGGCGGCATCTGTATCCATCAAAATAATATCTAAGATGGTTAAGGCCAACAATTCTTTCTGCTCTAGAATATGTGTTGTTAGCCACCCTAGACCAAATATTGTTTTTTTCTCTTCAGACTCATCTTGACCGATGGGATAGCTCATCTCCACTTTTTTTGGTGCCGTAAATCGTTTCTCCCTTGGCAAAAGGGACAGAGGATCTTTTTTACGACTATTTACCAACGCATTTTTTGTAATAAAATCTAAATGACCAGCTAAAGGCATGTTTCCATAAAAAAAGAATAAGCAACGACTAGGGTGATAGAACTCTTCATGAAAATGACGAAGATCTTCATGTGTCAATTGAGGGATCTCTTTTGGATCTCCGCCTGAATTAATTCCATAGGTCAGAGTGGGAAAAAGCACACTCGACATGGCCTCGGATAAACGGGCTGTTGCCGAAGATAGAGCCCCCTTCATTTCGTTGAATACCACACCTTTAAATTCTAACGGGGAATCGAGATTTGATGGATCTGTAAAGTCCAGTCGATGCCCTTCTTGTAAAAAGCTAAGATAGGCCAAGTTGGGTTTAAAAACGGCGTCCAAATAAACATCTAATAAATTATAAAAATCTTTAGACAATTGACTTGCAGCAGGATAACAGGTGAAATCAGCGCCCGTAAAAGCATTCATAAATGTATTTAAACTGCGGTGTGTCATGCTAAAAAAGGGGTCTTTTAGCGGAAATTTCTTGGATCCACAAAGCACGAGATGCTCTAAAATGTGCGCAACCCCATTAGAAGTCTTGGGAATTGTTCGAAAAGATAAGCAAAACATATTTTCAGGGTCATCGTTCGCTAAATGCAAAACTTCTGCGCCTGTTGGTGTGTGAACTAACTCCACCAAATCGCAATTAATTTCTTTGATGGGAATGACCTTTGTTACGACGAAATCCAAATATTTTTGTCCAACGGTATCAAACGAAATAGGAGATGACATAAAAACCTTTATTGATGATAGGTTTGCCTAATAAAAGCTAATAAATAGCCTTGAATATAAAGAAAATAGCAATGCTAGAAGATTGTTTCTTTTTTTACCAACTAACCGTATAAAAATCTGCAAGAGTGAGGGAAAGTGGGGTGATCTTTCCCTTTACATTATGCACCTTGGTGCTTTATTATTTTACATAGGTAATGGCTCTTTAAAGCTTGAGTTATCATCAGTTCGAGTTAACGCAAAACTTTCTATTTGACTCAGTGTTTTTCTCTCATCCAAGCTAGGACAAATCGAAAGTATTAATTTTTGAAACCGGAGGAAAGTCATGTCTGTAAATATTGCGATTAATGGATTTGGACGAATTGGAAGACTAGCATTCAGAATTGCCTCGAAACTTAACGACATCAACATTGTCGCAATAAATGATGTTGTTCCCGCTGATAATCTTGCTTATCTTTTAAAATTTGACTCTACGCATGGCAGATTTGATGGAGATATTTATGCGGAAGGAAATCATATCGTTGCTAACGGGAAAAAAACAATTGTACTTTCAGAAAAAGACCCTGAAAAACTGCCATGGAAAGATTTAAAAATTGATTATGTGCTTGAATGTACTGGTCTCTTCACGACTCCAGAGCTTGCGCAAAAACATTTGACAGCTGGGGCTTCTCGAGTCATCATTTCAGCACCCGCAAAAGGAGATATTCCCACTTTTGTGATGGGCGTAAACCATCAAAACTATAACCCAGAACTTCATCGAATTATCTCAAACGCCTCTTGTACAACTAACTGTTTGGCCCCGATTACAAAGGTTTTATTAGATAATTTCGGTATTGAAGAAGGTTTAATGACCACTGTCCACTCAGTGACTTCTAGTCAACCAACCGTGGACGGACCTTCTAAAAAAGATTGGCGCGGAGGACGCGGAGCAAGTCAGAATATCATCCCAGCCTCTACAGGAGCCGCTAAAGCTGTTGCTTTATGTCTCCCTGAAATTAAAGGGAAATTAACGGGGATGGCTTTAAGAGTCCCCACAGCCGATGTTTCTGTAGTAGATTTAACCGTTCGCTTAAGTAAACCTACTTCTTATGAAGACATTTGCAAAGCCATGAAATTGGCCTCTGAAAATGAAATGAAAGGAATTCTTGCTTACTGCGACGAACAAGTTGTTTCAAGCGATTTCATCAGCAGCTCTTATTCAGCTATTTTTGATAAAGATGCTGGTATTGCCTTGAACGACTCTTTTTATAAAATTATTGCATGGTATGACAATGAGATGGGATATGCATCCCGAATTGTCGATCTTGTAGTTTACATGGCATCTCGAGAGCATTTAGCTGCACAACGATAAATGAATGTTGGTGCAAATATAAAGCTCTAGAACATTAAAAAAATAATATTCAGAATGCTGAGTGTTCGTTTACTCATTGATCATTCTCTCGTTATTCTGAATCATACAAACCTTAAAATGGATGGAATGCATACGTGGATTTTACACGAGAACCTATTATAGAAACTGTTATTACCCCTCGAGAAGGGTGCAAAATAGTCGTCCGCAGCAGTAAAAGTGTTGGGCAGGAAGAATATTTTGTTGATGCAGTAGAAGTCGTATCCTTTGGAAACTCATTTTTCTTTCGGTCTCTTGAGCGACCTAAGGCTTTTTTAGTCCCTGTCACTGATTACGAAATTCTTGAAGTTAGAGAGACTCGCATGGTCTTGAAAAGTGTCGGATTGGATCGTTCAATTAAAATTGGCGGAGGCAAGGAACAAGCTCCTAAGTCTTATAAAGAGCCTGCTGCTGAAAAAATGATCGAATCAACTTCTGATGAAAGCGCCGAATCAAAAACAGAAGAACCTTCTGTCGCCGCTAAAGGCGAAACACGTTTAGATAAAAAACGGGATCGTAGACGTCATTATAGACGTAAGCGAGGAAGGGAAGAAGGAAAAGAAGAACAAACTTTCGATGAAAAAGAAGAAGGTGCCGAAGGCGAGATCAAAAAAGAAGAAAAGAAAATTGATCTCATTGCGCCTTTAGATTTAGGTGAAGAAATAGAAGGCCTTCCTGTACAACCTGCAGGATCTCCTACAACATCTCTCTTTTCATCCTTGTTGGCTCCCCCTCCAACACTTATCTCAGAGACAATTGCCCTTTATAAAGAAAATGAATTGTTTAAAAATGTTTTCTTTACACCTAAGAAAGATCTTAAAGAAGAGCAAGAAGGTGAAAGTTCTGAAGGAGAGGAAAAAATTCCTCTAGAGCTACCTTTGACCTCTCAAGATTCAGATTCACAAGCCTTTCGAGAAGAGGAGAACGAATTTGATAAAGATCCCTTTCGGGATTTGGAGCAACTGGAAATCGCTTTCCCTCCTCTGGAAGAAGGTATGGTCGAAGAATTGGGGCTTTACGAAGAAGAAATCGAAATAGAAACGCCAGAAGAAGAAACTCCGGAAGAAGAAAAAATCCCTGAAGAAGCTTCTCATGAACCTGAAGAGGTTAATCATGAAGAAACCACTGAAAGTTGTGAGCCTGAATCTCTCCCAGAAGCTGTAGAAGAAGAACAAGAAGATGAGCATGCAGAAGAACATTCTGAAAACAATCATCATTTTAATTCTTCAGCGTCTAACGATAGCCAAGCTTAACTTTAAAATCAGCCCCCTCTCACCCTGACGAGAAGGGGCTTTCTCAGTTAATTAATCTAGTAAAACCACTTTCCCACTCACTAGCTCGTAATATCCCCCAATGACCTTGATTTTATTCTCTTTCATAAGCCTTTTAACTACAGATGTTTCTTTTAATTGTGCAACAATCGCTCTAACATTTGCTTTCACTGCATTAGCAAGTAAATCTCCTTCTTTACCCCGAACAGATTGAATAGCCGGCTCGATCAGTGCAGCAACAGCTTCGATATCTTGGGTTTGCTTATTTAAAACAGCATTTACAGCTCCGCAACTTTCATGTCCCAAAACTAGAATGACTGAGGAATGTAGATACTCCGCAGAAAAATCGATACTATCGACTTCAACAGGGCCCGCAACATTTCCTGCCACTCTCACAATAAAAAGATCCCCAATTCCTTGGTCAAAAATGATTTCAGGTGAAACGCGAGAATCTGCACACCCTAAAATGACTGCAAAGGGTTCTTGTCTAGAACCAATAGCTTCTCGTCTAATTAAATTTCTGTCGGGATGTAAAAGTTGGTCCTTTACATAGCGCTGATTGCCTTCCATCAAACGTTGAATAGCTTCATCAGGCGTTAACGCACAACCAATTGCTGAGAGCATCAGCATAAAGGCCAAGAAAGAATAAATCGCATTCAGATTCATAGGAGCTCCTTTTACATATGTTAAAATCTTATTTTCAAACTATGCGTTGTAAACAAAATTTTCAACCTGTTCCTGCATCGAAATATTAAAAGCTCACCTTTTTGCTCTCTACTATGTGAAATTCTTTACTTAGATTCTTTTAAGCTTTCTCTAGCAGCAGAGGCAAGCAAAATACAATTGAACGATTCTTTTCTGGGGATCTACTCTTATTTAAGGAATTGCACTTCTTCCATGGAAAATATCATTCCAAGGCTCTTTATTCCCTATCAAATAAAGGAAACCGAGACCGAACATCTAATAGCCAAAAATGTTTGGATCTAAGCACTCGCTGTACCAAAATATTTGATAAGCAAGAATCTCAAATTTTAGTGGAATGGGTTGGAAAAGTATGCACAGCAAAAAGACCTTCCTTCGTAAGCTTAGCTAACGATAGGAAGGTCTTCGATAAGACAATCACTGTGTCTTGCGCGAGTTATTTATCTTTATCATCGATAATTTCAACTTCGGCTTCCTCTATTTGATCATCATCTTTTGAATGCTCGTGGTGATGGCCGCCATGTGACTGTCCACCTTCAAAAGAAGAAGATTGCTGATGAGCTTGGCCTTCATGAGCTGCTGCGGATGCATGAGCACCTCCAGCTGCACCAGCTTTTGCCATCGCTTCCCCGATGTGTTGCATACTCTTTTCAAGATCTTCTTTAGCTGATTTGATACGAGCTGAATCAGTGCCTTCAAGAGCTTTCTTTACAGCATCAATTTTACCTTGGACTTCGCTTACAATCTCTGCTGGAAGCTTGTCTTTGTATTCATCAAGAGCCTTAGAAGCACGGAAAGCTTGAGAATCTGCTTCATTGCGAATTTCCACTTCCTCTTTACGCTTTTTATCTTCTTCCGAATGTAATTCCGCATCTTTTAACATGTTCTGAATATCTTCTTCACGCAATCCTGACTGCGCTTCAATACGGATTTTTTGTTCTTTCCCTGAAGAATTATCCTTCGCTGATACATGCAAGATTCCATCCGCATCGATGTCGAATGCGACTTCGATTTGAGGAACTCCACGTGGAGCAGGAGGGATGTCAGCCAAATCAAATCTGCCGATTTCTTTGTTGTCGTTCGCCATTTTACGCTCCCCTTGGAGAACTCGAATGGTCACTGCAGGCTGATTGTCTGCGGCTGTTGAGAAGACTTGTTTCTTTTGTGTTGGAATTGTGGTGTTTCTTTCAACTAGTGGTGTCATAACGCCACCCATCGTTTCAATTCCAAGCGTCAAAGGTGTCACGTCCAATAGAAGAACATCCTTCACATCACCCGCTAGAACTCCACCCTGAATCGCAGCACCGACAGCCACAACCTCATCTGGATTTACCCCTTTGTGTCCTTCTTTACCGAAAATGGATTTGACCACTTCTTGCACGGCAGGCATACGAGTCATCCCGCCAACGAGGATAACTTCTCCGATATCGTCCTTTGAAAGACCGGAATCCTTTAACGCTTTGATGCAAGGCTCACGTGTACGGTCAATAAGTTCTGCTGTTAGACTTTCCAACTTTGCACGGGTCAAATTCAGTGACAAGTGTTTAGGGCCTGTGGCATCCATCGTGATAAATGGCTGATTGATCTCTGTGGACTGTGTTCCAGATAATTCAATCTTCGCTTTCTCTGCTGCATCACGCAAGCGTTGCAACGCCATTTTGTCATTGTGTAGATCAATACCTGTTTCTTGTTTGAATGTTTCAAGCATCCAATTCAAAATCGCATGGTCAAAGTCATCACCACCAAGGTGCGTGTCTCCGTTTGTCGCTAAAACTTCAAAAACACCTTCCCCAATCTCAAGAATCGAAATATCGAAGGTACCACCGCCAAGGTCGAATACCGCAATTTTTTTCTCGGTTTTCTCTTTATCTAAACCATAAGCGAGCGCGGCTGCTGTTGGTTCTGGGATAATACGCTTAACATCTAAGCCTGCAATACGTCCCGCATCTTTTGTGGACTGCCGCTGAGAATCATTAAAGTAGGCAGGCACTGTAATCACAGCTTCTGTTACTTTTTCACCGAGATAAGCCTCTGCGGTCTCTTTCATTTTGATCAAAATTTGAGCCGCAATTTCTTCTGGCGTTACAATTTTGCCTTGAACTTCAAAAACAGCATCCCCTTTTGCATTTTCGGTCACTTTGTAGGGCACTGTTTTGATTTCGTTGACGACTTCGCTGTATTTATGTCCAATAAAACGTTTGGATGAGAAAATGGTGTTTTCTGGATTTGTCACTGCTTGACGTTTTGCAGGGATGCCCACCAATCTTTCGTTTCCTTTAAAAGCAACGACTGAGGGTGTTGTGCGGCTTCCTTCCGCCGAAGCAATCACCTTTGGAACTCCGCCTTCCATCACAGCAACGCAGGAGTTGGTTGTTCCAAGGTCAATCCCAATAATTTTTCCTTTCTTTTTATTCATATGATCTCCTTTTATCTCTTGCTCTTTTTATTCGGTTTGTTCGGAAGTTTGGCCATTGACTGCTTTTGCGACTTTAACACGGGCAGGTCGAATGACTTTATCTCCCATTTTGTAACCTTTCAAATTTTCTTCTACGACAGTTCCTGGAGCGAACTCGTTTGTTTCTACCATTTCAATCGCTTCATGGAAATGTGGGTCAAATGGCGTGCCGACGGAAGTCATCGGGATGACTCCATTGTTGGCTAACACATCTTTAAATTGATTCAAAATCATTTCAAATCCAAGAGCCCACCCTTTGACTTCGGGGGACATCTGATCTTTAAATTTTAAAGCATTCTCCATGTGATCAATCGGATTTAAAAAATCTGCGATTACATTCTGAATAGCATACTGAATGAGTTCTTGCCGTTCTTTTTGCAGTCTTTTTCTTTGATTGTCCGATTCCGCAAGTATGCGCAAATATTTATCTTTATTGTCTGCGGCATCTCGGCGAAGAGCTTCAATTTCTTTTTCATCAATTGAAATAACCTTTGGCTCTGCCTCTTCTTTTTGCGGAGAAGCATTTGCTTCGCCTTGGTCTGCATGACACTCATGCGAGCACGCACATTCCGCATTCCCATTATCCATTTCGCGTTCATCCTTTTCATGATTTTTATTGTCGGCTTTTGCCATGGTAAACCTCTTTTCTTAAGCTATTACTGCATCCTCGCCAGTCTTACCGCTTATCTTCTAACAAAAAGCTAGAGTGGTTAAAAAGCGGAAGTTCTTTTTCTGACGTGGCTCGGTGAGGCTGACGAAAACTAAGTTTAAATTTAAAAACATGTCTGGTCAGCGTTTCGCTAATATATTCTGAAAAAACTTTTAAAATTCCAAATAATCTTCGATAGGGCATTTGCACGGGACCTAAAATCCCGATAGCACCTACATTATGTTGATTAATGCGATAGGGAATCGCAAGCACACTGCATGTGGGAGTCTCGGTAGAAAACGGAAGTAAATCCTCTCCTATCCAAACTTTTAAGCGATTATGCTTCATGCAATCGCGCAAGAGCAATCGCATGCTTTGAGCATCTTCGAATAACGCCAAATTTACTGCAAGGGATGTGGGTGTCTGGTAGTCTGCATAGGTCGCTAGTTTAGAAAATCCTGTACGGTAGACTTCTTCATCTGTAAAATTGGAGTAGCCGACGATATAGCGAACCATCAACTCATTATACATTTTTTGCCCTAAGAGCTCTTCTTCTTTTGTCAAGGAAGTGGGCTTATCAAGTCCTGTCAAACGCCAATGAAAGTAAAGCTCAAGCCTTTTAACAGTAAAAGCATTTAATTTCTTGTTCACGTAAAGGATTTCTGTTTGAATGATTCCAAATCCTGTCACGAGGACGCATAAACAGCGGGAATGATCGATTGAAACGAGCTTTAATTCCACTAAGTAATCTTGATCAAAACGAGGAGCCGATAAAAAAACGGCTTGATTGCTTAATTGAGATAACGTTTCTGCGGCGTACTGCAAATAAGAGGCTATCTCGCGCGTCTCAACTTGCCGTAAAGCCTGTAAAACTTTTTCATCTTCGGGCGCAATAACTGCTGCATCGATATATTCCTCGGTATAAAGTCTAAAAGCTTTATTCGTTGGAATTCTTCCACTAGAAGCATGCTGCTGAGAAAGATATCCCTCTTGCTCGAGATTTGCAAAGTAATTGCGAATAGTCGCGGAGCTAATATTATCAAATCCAGCTCCTTGCAAAGTATGCGAACCGACGGGTTTCCCTGTATTGAGGTAAAACTCGACCAATCCCAGCAAAACTTGCTTTTCTCGACTAGACTTATGACTTTTCTTAGAAGCGACTGGCACTTTCACAAAAGCTCTCCTTGTTTTCTATACCCAAGTATACAAAGAAAGCAAAAACAGGTCAAGTCAGATTTAGCAGTCTAGGTACTTAAGTGCTGATTTCCTTGTTTTGCAAGGCTTTTCCTCTCGGAGGATAGAGATGTTCCTCCTTTTGCTCGAGCAAAAGAGGAAGGATATCAACAATCGAAGGAAACCAAGAAACGCCGCGCGAATACACTAAATCCGATGCAATGGAACAGGCAACGATCGCTTTTTTGTGGTGTTCTGGAATTTCACGCAACAAGTCTTCCTGAAATTTTTCTCGCAGAGTTGGCAAGCAATAACGTAAAAACCGACGAATTAAGGGATCATGTGGATCTTTCGAAAGTTCCATTTCATCGAGAAAATCCAACAATTGATAGGTAAACTGATTGATCCGTTTAGAGATTAGCTCAGATATATCCGTTAAATACCCCCCTTGCTCCGCCAATGTACGCAAAAGCAGCTGCGCCTCGTTAGATGCACATTTTTTTAAACGGTCTAAAATCTCCATGACAAGTTGATCTTTGTTGGCGATAAACTCCTCATCACTGAGAGCCAAACCACATAAAATTTCAAAAGAAGAGCAAATCACACCTGTTTTATTGGCGGAACTATCTTTGACTATCAGAACCCCATTCTCTTCTAAAAAACGACGAGCTTGAGGTGTTAAATACAGATTCGCTCCTTCAATAATCAAACGAGAAGTCGGAATCCCTGTATCATCCAAGAAATCATCGATATTCGATTGATTTAACGTACGCGGCCTTCCTCCTGACGGAATAAAAACGTCTGTTTTGGTCTGATGCACGTTATGCCTTAACAAATGATTCATATCACTTCCAGAAATCCAGTCTTCCACCAACTTACCATCTTGCTTTTTCCAACAAAGCACCTGCTGAGTAAAAGCTGTTTGACTTCGTTTTGACTCCTTATCGACTAAAAAGCCCCCATCATTCAATTTTTCTGGTGGGTAGTAACGAATGGACTTTCGTTCTTTAAAAAGCTCGACTAAAATGGACAGATCCAATCCATAGGGATCATGAATGGTCCCAGAAATATCGGTTAAGGCTAACAACTTAGCTGTATTTGGAAAATAACGATGTAAATTGCAAATCTGATTACCCGCCACATCGCCATCAGGCCCACCAGACATTTTCACTGTAAATTTATCCTTCGTGGGATCAATCCCAACAAAGCGAAGCAAAGCTTCCATGTAGACGTTCACACCTAAAGATGTCACACCATACTCTTTGTGGTTAATCCCTACGATAGGCTTACCTGAGATAAATGCACCGCCCGGTTTATACCCATATTTCTTGCTAAAAGCGGCAATCCATTGAATCATGGAATCGTGCATATTTTCGTCCGGCCCTAAATAAATATATTCAGGCCTTTTCCAATAATCAACAATATACTTGGCTCGCAATGTGCCATCGGGATTACAATTGACAATCGTTAGCAGACTTTCAATATAGGATCTCTGAGCCTGATAAAGAAATTCCTCTGATTGCTCTTTTCTAAACATTTCGAGGTTCTCTTCAATCCCCAACGGATCCGTTAAGGAAGCCTCTAATTCTTTTTTCAAGATCAACGTTTCCGAATCTAAACGATCGAATGGCTTGATAAATAGAACCCCCTTCGCTCCCCCTTCTGGAATATCTTTATTCTTTTTATGTTGAGTATAGGCTAAGTTGTAGCATTCTGCGAAGACCTTATTTCTTTCACTTACCATGTGTTCTGTCTGAGAAGGGAAAACCGTTCTTAATCCACCGCGCGATAAATCTTTAAAGCGAATATGATAACCAAAAAAATGCATCCCTTTGATGAAAATAATGGCGAAAGGAAGCTCTGGAAATTTCTTTTGTCTATCAAAAGGAATATCATCCAGATAATGGGGATCCAATCGAAAACTTAAAGCGGTATAGTTGACGCGATAGAAATTAGTTTTATAGCAATAATGCACCAAATTCATTCCCTGCCTTAAAACATTTTTACGACGCAAGTCATTCTCTTCATGTCCCGTATCCAAATTCGCGACATCTTCCAAGAACTTCTTCCGAATTTTCAAATACGCTTCTACATTGCAAGTATCTGGATCGAATTTCGATTTAAATGCCTCACAAATCTGTGCCGTGAGTTCGGGATGTCGACACAAATCCTCTTCTATTTTTTCAGGTGTATACAAGTGTGCATCGATATTCATCAATCCCTGGTGAATAAAGCTGACGGCGGCTCTAAGAAAATTCCCCATCGCCCCCGTGATGACGCCTCTACTAATTAATTGCTGGTCGATTGCATCAAAACTCGCGAAGTATTTCACTGTCACAAATTCACGTAAAAAGTTAGGGATATCGGCCACATCCCAAGCAGCCTCTCCGTTACTTCCATGCAGGCTTAGCACCATGAGCAAAATGCTATTTTTACTGTAGGGATCGATATAGCATGCATTGACCCTTTTCATGACAAGTCCATGCCGCTGAATGGTACGCGCTAAACGATATAAGAAATTGTATTTTGGAGTATTACGCCATGCCAAAACGATTTGCATCGAAGCCGACCCTTTTTCTTGCCAATCTTCATTGTAGCGAACTTCATATTGGCAATTGTCGCGTGTTTTGGCTCTGAAAAACATGTCTAGTGCCAGAATCAAACGATCAACAGGAAGAGCGCGTAGAAAACGATTATTGATCCCTGATAAAAGGCGCTCAAATTCTTCATCCGAAACTTGCGGATTACGCTCTTTCACAAGCGCGCGTAATTCCTCTTTTTCTTTAGGGGGATAAGCTGGAGCCGCTGGCTCAATGGCTTCAGTAAAATAAAGCGAGGCGATGCGTAAATTAGCGGTTACACCTGGAAATGGCAATGCAATTTTGGAAACGTACGTTTGATAATTTTTGATTCCGTACAGAGCATAATCTTTCAAAATACGTAAATCAGCATCTGCACTGTCTAAGCACATCACAATAGCGGCGTGCTTTAAGTGGATGGTAGAAAAAAACTCCTGGACGTGGAACCCCATTAAACTGTGGGTGATCAGCATAATATTTTCTTCGCTGATATCTTCAAAAAAAGCAGGGGACATGGCGCGTTCAAGCCACTGATAATACCCCTGAAATTTCTGGCTTTCATTTTGCACAGCGATGGCAAGTTGCTCATGAGATAATGTAAGAGGCTTTGTATTTTCCATGCGAGCTCCTGGAGCAAAGAGAGTCTTTTTAACGATTAATCCTAATTTGGATCATAGTTATTCATGGTAATTTGATCAATCTCACATATTTAAAAATTAAATGGCAGAGATAGAGACGAAGGAATTTATGAAGGAAGGATCAAAGTTTTTTTAGATCCTCACAAGAATCTTAATCTCTTGCATCTACTAAGAAAACAAAAGTATTAAAACCTAAGCGCATGGCTGAAGTCAATGTCCCAACGATTGGAATAATGCGAAAAATATTCACGATGATTCTTTCTAAATCAGAATTTAACGCTGAAACAGCTTGCTTATTCAACGTTTTTTTCTTCAACTGAATTTTTGCCATTCTTTCTGCATCAACACCAATCGACTGCATCCACAGTAGACTGTGCTTACGAATTAAAATCGAAGTATGCCAAAACAATTTTGCACAGTTTAAAGGAACACCAACTCCTCCAACGAGCTGCTGAGAAACAGGAAGAATACTTACCACATCTCCTATACAATCTAATGTTGTGTACTGCTCAAACATAGTACAACCTCCAAAAAGTTTTTTGTATGGGATACGTAAATTAAGCATGACAAAATGTCAACCCATTTTATTTCAATCTCGCATAAGACGTAATCCATTAAGCCCAACAAGTACAGTGCCGCCTTCATGCAAAATTACGGCTAGCCAAAGGGGAATAAATCCTAATAGGGCAGGCAAACTGGCCAGTACAATGGCTAATCCTGCAAGCGTTAAATTTTGTCGCACAATTTTTTGAGTTTGATGAGCTTTCCCAATCAACCAGTTCAGCTGTTCGATGTTATCCTGCAACAAGACAATATCCGAGGCATCGATTGCACTTGTACTTCCCACTTTCCCCATACAAATTCCGACAGTTGCACGCGCTAACGCAGGAGCATCATTAACCCCATCTCCAATCATGGCAAGCCCTTTTGACTGAGCTAATTGAGAGACGTGCCTAAGTTTATCTTCGGGCGTCAGGTCAGCATGATATTCCGAAATACCTAAATCATCTGCCACACGCTTTGCACTAGCTTGGTGATCCCCCGTCAACATCACTAAAAGCAAATGCCATTCTTCTTTAATCTTTTGCAATGTTTCCTTGATCAAATCGCGTGGGGTGTCCCGAAAACGTAAAAGAAAAACATCTTGCCCGATCAATAGAACCGCAATAAGCTCTCCTTTTTGTTGATGCTCTGCAATTTTGGCTTGGAGCATCTGCACTTTATCTGCAGGCAAATGAGGTAGCATGTATTCAGCACGTCCTAAATAAGTTTTCATTTCCCCGTTAGAGCTTGAAATATAAGCTTCCAATCCATATCCAGGAACGCTTTTGAAGGCACTGATTGGCAAGGGAGAAGCCTTCGTTTGATGACCATGTTTTAAAATGGCTTTAGCTATTGGGTGGACGGCATTCATTTCCAAGGTATAGGCCACATTAAGGGCCTCTTCAAAAGCATGGGTAGTCTGCCCGACGGGCTCCATTGCTTCAAATGTTAAATCCCCTGTCGTCAATGTGCCCGTTTTGTCAAAAGCAATCGCCGCACATGAAGCTAAAGCATCTAACGAAAGGCCTCCCTTAAGCAAAATTCCCCGACGCGCACAAGCACTTATTGCACTTAAATAAGCGATGGGAATGGCAATAATCAGAGCACAAGGTGAAGCCGCGATTAAAAAGGCCAGCGCCCGATAAATGGAGCCTTCCATTCCCAAAAAGGGTAGATTTAACAGCCAGGGCAAACTGATGGCAAAAAGAAAGGAGACTAAGATAATAGTAATGGCATAGCGACGACTGACCGCATCAAACCAGCGCTGCAATCTCGGTCGAGCTTCTTGCGCTTGGGTCACTAATTGAATGATTTTAGACAAGGTCGAATCGTTGCTTGTATGAGTCACTTCCAAAGTCAAAAACCCATCCAGATTACGCGCTCCAGCCGGCACCGAATCCCCCACTTTTTTTGTAATAGGAAAATTCTCACCCGTTAAATGCACTAAATTGACAGATGAAATCCCATCAATGACCTTGCCATCTAGCGGAACAATTTGGCCCGCTTTAACGAGAATGCGTGTTCCGACCAGAATTTCTTTGACAGATCTTTCAATTAAAGTTCCTTTTGGTGTCACCACACAAGCCAGTGTAGGAGAAAGCTTATATAAACTACTCATGGCCCCTTTGGCTTTCGTTGTCACCGCATCTTCCATAGATCCCGACAAAGCAAACAAAACCAAAAGCAAGCCCCCTTCCATCCCACTTCCGATTAAAATAGAGGAGAAAGCCGCCAGTGTCATTAAGATATCAATATTAATATCCAGATCAACCAAATCTTCCAAAGACTCAATTAAGGCTGGAATACCCGCTAAAAAATACACGGATACAAGCAAAATATGGGAAATAGGCTGTAAATGCGCATAAAAGGAACAAATAAAAGCAGCGGCCAACAAAAATGCAGCACAAATGGAGGCTTTTAATGTGAGATTAATTGCCCAAGATCTTGATTCTGGAGTCAGAAAAGGGCTGGCGGATTCCTGTTCATCAAAATCAAAAAAGTCATCAAACACAACAGGACGTTTTAAATGTGCAGATTCTGCGGGAATAGAAGGATGCATGTATCGATCAACCTAAAACATAGGGGATTAAAAAGTAGAGAAAACCAGCGCTTAAGCAGAAAAGGCCTAAATTCCATACGATAGCGGGGATATAACGATTGCCAATTTGATAAGCCGCGTAAGCTGAAGCCACACCACCAACAACAAAGCTTCCAACTATCAGGCCATAATAGGGGACTAACCATTCAGTCAGCAAACAAATCGTAGCGCCAAGAAGAGCTCCCACCAGAGCACCAACGCCCTGCATCAAAGGATGTTCTGTTTTTTCTAGGGATAGACCCAATTCCTCTTCAACCATCACACGTAGGAGACGATCTCCATCGGCCATCAAGACATCCACAGCATCCTCTAATAGCTGACCATCAAATCCTTTCGCGGCGTATAAATCTTTAAGCTCTTCTTTCTCTTGTGCTCGATTGTGTTCAATTTCCCATTTCTCTTGCTTAAGCACCCGGTGTAACCGCTCAAGCCTTGACCAACCAAGCCAAGCGCTACGCCCTGCTTTCCAGATCGCCCAGGATAGAGCAAAAATGAGCAGTAATTTCCATGTTGTGCCCAGATACAATCCGCTTTTAAATAGCACAATTCCAAGGAGTAAAAGCCCTAGCGCCATTTCTCGTGCGGCATCTGTTCCCGCGGATAAATGACCTGGCATTTCTACCCCGTGAATTTCAGCAGAAGCCATTAATCCTTCAGCCTGCGCTTCGACAACATGGTCAATGGCATCTTTTCCTTTAAAGTGGGAGGGAGACTTATTATCTGGCATCGCTATTTTCCTACTTTTTCCATTTTTCGCATCTTTTGACTATACCTAATCTCTTGAATAAATTGATAGAAACCTCTTGGAAATCTCAGTCAATCAAAACAAAAAAAATGCCTATTCAGCAAAACCTCAAAAAGACAAATTTTAATTTGATTTTAAAATTTTGAACCCGCAATGTGACGTTTAATTGACAGACAAAAAATAGCGATGGGGTATAGACGGTGAAAGGACTTTTTTGGTGTCAATATGTCTTGGGGATCGGCCATCTTGTCCGAGGCTTACGCATATGTCAAGCGCTTACAAAGCATTTTGATATCGATTTTTTTCAAGGAGGAAGGGATGTTTATCTATCCTTCGATTCCCCTCGTTTCAATAAATTCATTCTTCCTGCTATTTCAAATATTGACCAAGACCCAATTGTTGGGGTTCTCGCTTCCAAACGCAATATTTTTAGTACTTTCGAAGCAAGAAGACGTTTAATTCGTTCGCTATTAGAAGAAACCCAGGAACCTTACTCCTTTTTCTTTACAGATTCCTTCCCCTTGGGAAAATTAGCCTTTACGGAAGAAATTTTGGAAATTATAGACATTCTCAAAAAAGCTAATCCCCATTGTCTAATCATCAGCTCAGTCAACGACGTCTGTTATAATGGAGGAGGAAATTGTAAAGAAGCAGGTGATATTTTACATAATTTCTATGACTATCTGTTTGTCCACTCAGATCCTAATTTTGTCCGCTTAGAAGAAACCTCAAGTGTCGTACGAGAGTCCCAAAATCAAATCTTTTACACAGGCTACGTTGCAACACCACCTCCAGAGCATATCCCGAAAGAAAAATCCAAAAAAATTCTGATATCTGCGGGTGGCGGAGCTGTATGTTCTGAGCTTTTGCACGCAGTTGCGCAAATCACGATTTTCTTTCCCGATTATGAATTTAACTTTGTCTTAGGCCCTAATTCTCCCAAAACGATTCATCATGATTTGCAAGTGATGCAAAAAATGCTCCATCCCTCCAACATCCAAATCTCCCATTTTTTACCGAATTTTACCGAGCATTTAAGTCGCAGCGCTTTATTGATCACTCTTGGAGGAAGCACTCTTGCAGATATGTGTCAGACACGTACACCTGGTCTTGTCTATCCTTATGTATCACCCAAAACGCGTGAACAACCTTTTCGAGCTCAAAAATTTGCAGAAAAAGGAGTTGTGACTGTGTTAAGCGCTGAAGATTTAAAACCAGAAAGATTAATCAAACTCATTCGAGATCGAATTGCGACACCGTTCCCCGACATTCAAATCAATGGGAATGGTGCAGAAAATTCAGCTAAACTATTACTTGAGCTTTTAAATAAAAAATGAAAATCTTTTTTCGTGATGATGATTTAGGATGGAATCGAGAGCGCTTTCAAAAGCTGCTCAATCTTTTTGCTTCTCATCAAACAAAGTTAAATGTCGCTGCTATTCCACGCAGTTGCGAAGAGCTTTATCTTCCAAAAACTTTTGCAGATCAACAAGATATTCTTCAAATCCACACACATGGCTATGCGCACGTCAATCGTATCCCCATTGGCAAACGTTGTGAATTTGACGAAACCCGCTCACTGGAAGATGTTGAAAAAGAAATGGGCGAGGGGAAAGAAATCCTGGAAAAGCTATTTCCAAATCTCTATTTTCCTGCTTTTACCCCTCCTTGGAATAACCTTCCGGATAAATTCGTACCTACTTTGATTAAGGTCGGATATAAAATTTTGTCTCGAAGCGATGCTTCTCACACAACGCCTGCTGTAGGCATTCAAAATCTGGACGTCGCATTAAGCTTACATTCAAGTAAACGCAAGTTATATATTCCTCATACATTCATTCTTGACGAAGTGAGGAAAAGCTCCTTACATCCCTATGGAATCCTCTTACATCATGCCATGATGGATGATTTAGATTTTTCTTTTCTCGATCTGTTATTAAAAAAATTGAATGAGGAAAACGTAACGGCATACTTCTTCAGTGAGCTGCAAACATGAATCCTATTGATTATGTCCTCATTCTTTGTTCTTTTGTTTTATTTCCTTTAGTCAACAGAGGCATTCTGTGCTTTTCAGGCGATCTCACTAAGTTACATTCAGAATCTGATCTTTTTAGAGCGCAGACCGAAAAACACCTAAGCAAAATCGACGATATTTTTTTTTATCGATGGGTTCCCCCCCTTTTTTTAACTGGATTGAGCGGTATATTTTGGCCGTTTTTTAACTGGCAGACATTTGATGACACAGAAATTGTGCGATTTTTTATTGTTTTCATCTGCGCCATTATCACCTGGAAAGCAGCGACGTTAGATCGCGATCTTGTCACGGATAAGCCAAGCATCCCATCCCGCTTAGCTTTAATAGGCGCCTTATGTGGTGTCTATTTTTACCCTGGATTCATTGTGCTATTCATCTTTCTCGCCATCCATTATAACCGCTCCTGGTATCATCACCAGCTTATGGCTCTACGAATATTGCAAATGTTTGCCTCTTT
The DNA here is from genome assembly GCF_000875975.1 of Parachlamydia acanthamoebae. Taxonomy (NCBI): domain Bacteria; kingdom Pseudomonadati; phylum Chlamydiota; class Chlamydiia; order Parachlamydiales; family Parachlamydiaceae; genus Parachlamydia; species Parachlamydia acanthamoebae. The sequence goes on from NZ_BAWW01000066.1 coordinate 29,320, forward strand.
AATCGCGACAACAGCCTTAATTAATGGAATTCAATTTTTCTTGCGCACCCCCTACCCTCCACACTTGGCAGTCCCTATGTTTCTCTTTTTATGGGTGATTGCCGCCCATTACTTTTATTCGGGTGTGGCAAAAATGAAGTTGGGCAAACATTGGTATAGCTGGGCCATGGATAATCGGATTCACTACCTAGCCATTTCAGCTTATCTTTGGGGATGGATGCGTCAACAGAATGTTCAAACTAGATTACAATGGATTCAAAAAATCGCTCCTTATGATCGTCTTTTTCAATTTGGCACGCTCTTTTTCGAGTGTGGATGGGTTGTCTGCGGCTTTTCCTCCCTATTGGCTCAAATATGGTGTTTCCAAGCAATCCTTTTTCATTTTCTGGTGTTTGCCTTGTCGGGAATCTTTTTTTGGCAGTCGATTTTGATCCATTTTGCCTTTATGAACATTCTCCATTTTCTTCCTTTCGAGGCTTCAAGTGCCTTATTTAAACCGTGGAATGCGGTTATCTTTGCGCTTCTTTTGATTTTCCTCTTACCTAAAAAAATCCTTTGGAATGCACAGAAGTTGGCTTGGTGGGATTCTCCTTTTGAAGGCCGTGTACACTGGTATGTTGTCGGGAAAAGTGGTAAACGTTATGGGCTTTACAATAATTTTATGGATCCGCATGAACGGTTTTTTGGACGCCATACGCCATTTTTTTTGATTCCACATCCGATGTTCCATGGGCACCTTGGAGAGGTTAATTCGCTTGAATTAAGGGATGCTATTATTGCCTCAAATGGAGATCCAAGAAAAATTGAAATGATCAGAAAACAATGCGGATATTACGTCTATCATCCGGTTTTAGAGAAGGCTCACGATGATTATATCAAGCAGTTTTTTTTGAATTTTAATGCGGGAAAAACGAAACAGATTGTCCCCAAATGGCTCAAAGCCCCTGGAGGTCAGTTTTATTACTGGGGTCAGTTGCCTCCATTTAAGGGACAAGAGCCGGTAGCCCAAGTGCTTGTCTTTTTCAAAGAAGAGTATTGCGATGGGAATAAAATTATTGTGGTGAATGACAATCTTTTAAAAGTGATCCACATTTCATAATGAATAAGGATACCCGATGAGAGGACTTTTTTGGTGTCAGTATCTTTTGGGAATAGGCCACCTAGTACGAGGGTTACGTCTGTGCCAAAGCCTTGTGCAAAATTTTGATATCGATTTCCTTCAGGGTGGTCGAGAGATCCATCAAACCCTTCCATCCCCTCGTTTTCATAAAATTCCTCTTCCTGCTATTTCCCACATCCCTAGTGCGGTAGAATCCTACGAATATATCTTAAAAAAACGACGTGATTATCTGGAGGCATTTTTAACACTTCCTTATCAGTTCTTTGTTTCTCAATCCTTTCCCATGGGAAAACACGATTTTAAGAATGAAGTTTTAGATATCATCTCGCGTGTAAAAAAAATCAACCCAGATTGCCTAATCATTTGCTCATGCTTAGATTATATCCCCACGGATTCCAAACAAATCGAATCGATTTATCCCATCCTTGATCGCTATTATGACAAAGTCTTCATTCATTGTGATCCGCAAATTCTCAATCTCCATGAAACATCCTCGCTAGCTCAAAAGCTAGGGAATAAACTTGTTTACACAGGCTACGTTTCCAGTGGTCACGCAGTACCACAATCGACAGGCGAACGGTTAAAACGCATTATGGTGACGATGGGAGGAGGATCTATTGGGGGAGAACTCCTGCGAGCAGCCGCAGAAGTTTCGATTTTTTTTCCTGATTATGAATTTTTGCTAGTCATTGGACCCCAGGCCCACCCAAACTTGGCAAAAGATTTATGGCAATTTCAACAGATCATTGGAGGCAATATCCGCATTGTTCCTTTTCTTTCAAATTTCACAGAGGAATTACAGAAATGTGCACTTTCGATCAGCTTAGGAGGGAGCACGATTATTGATTTGTGTGAAACCAAAACACCAGGAATTATCTATCCTTATCCTTCAAAATTCAGCAAGCAACGGATACGTGCAGAACAGTTTGCACTTAAAAACATTCTGCAGGTGATTTCTCCAGAGGAGTTAGCTCCCGATCGGTTACGTAGAATTATTGAAAAAGCTTTGAATTCCTCTTTTCCCACTATCGACATCAACCTCAATGGCGCGGAAAATATGCGTCGAGGCATTCAAAGCCTTATAGAAAAACAAAAAAAAGCTAAATTTATTTCTTAGCTGTAACGGCGGCTGTTAGGTCAGCTAAAACTTGATCTGTATCGTGAAGACGTGCAGTCCCTGGCCCCCCTAGACCACTCATGTCCGGCGTACTAGAATAAAGCCCTAAAACATTCTCATGTTGCCCATAATCCTCCAGCTTCTTGAAGACCTCTGATGATTGGCTGATCACTAATAAAATGATCTTTGCATGAGAATTATTATGTTTGAGATCTTGAATAAATTTTTCAAACTTTAAAAAATCCTGAATTCGGTCATTTATCACAAAAGGGAAAATGATATTTTTTTCTTGGGTTACTTGAATGGGTCTATACTCAACAGCTTTAGAACCAGTCAGCTTTTCAAAAATCTTCCCTAATCCTTCTATGCGATTAAAGAATGGAGCATCACTAGGATCCTGCACATAGACAACAGCCGGAGGCAGAGTTTCTCCTCGTTTTTCTTCATTTCGGACTTCAGGATTTTTTGTGACAGAAGAAGCTCCAAAGTCTCTCCCTTTAGGATTTTTTACAGGAACAGAATTGGTCGATGGTTTTTGAACATTTTTGCAGATCATTTCAATGGCTTTTTGAAATGCGTTCTTTTTTAGATATCCAGCAAATTCCTGTGGATTCGAAGCCTCTTTTTTGTGTCGATCTAACCAGTTAACTAAACTATTACGGTTGACATAGACAATTTTTGAGTTAGAATCGGTTATTTTTGTGACTACTCCAATCAACCTTAGAAACCCAGGAATCGCGCCCCATAATTTAACCGGAAATTTATAATAACGAACCCCACTTTTTCCTGTGTTTGGATCCTTATCATCTTCTGCTGTAAAAGAACCGAAATAGCAACGATTTTGATCAAATGACACTTTCATAAACACCCCTATTTTATTATATTATACCAATAAATAAGCATTATTGTTAATTAACAATCCCATATACAAATACTTTACAATTAAAAATAAATATCACTGCTCGATTTTGCCTTTCTGAGGCTCTCAAAAATAAAAACATGCTTGCTGGATTTGAGAAAGGCAGCTACAGTGTAGGAATTAATCCCATTTAACAATAGCTGGAGCCCTCCATGGAGAAAAAGATTTTAGACCCCAATCTTAAACAAATTCTAAGTAAGATCGCGAACACGATCCGCGGATTATCGATGGATGCTGTTCAAAAAGCCAATTCTGGACATCCAGGACTTCCCATGGGTTGCGCAGAAATTGGGGCCTATTTATGGGGACACACCCTTCAACAAAACCCCAAAGATTCCAAATGGATGAATCGTGACCGCTTTATCCTTTCCGCCGGTCATGGATCTATGCTTCTTTATTCCTGCTTGCACTTAGCTGGCTACCAAGTCACCCTCGAAGACATCAAAAATTTTAGACAACTTCACTCTAAAACTCCAGGTCATCCTGAATCTCTCGATACAGATGGTGTTGAAACAACAACGGGTCCGCTCGGCCAAGGATTAGGAAATGGCGTTGGACAAGCTTTAGGTCTAAAACTTTTGGAAGCCCGCTTTAATACGCCTAAGCAAAAAATTCTGAACCCTAAAGTTTTTGTTTTGATGGGTGATGGCTGTGTCATGGAAGGTGTGACTTCAGAAGTTTCGGCATTCGCGGGACACCTTCAACTCGACAATTTAATCGCCATCTATGATGCAAACCATGTCACACTGGATGGTCCTCTCCAGGAATCTGGCTCCGAAAATACGTTTGAACGGTATAAATCCTATGGATGGGATGTGTATGAAATTGATGGCAATGATTTAGATGAACTACATACAACCATTTCGCACATCAGAGAAAATCAAACAAAACCCACGCTCATTATTGCCCATACAATCATCGGGAAAGGCTCTCCACATAAAGCAGGGACATCTCAGGCCCACGGCTCACCTCTTGGTGTAGAAGAAGTTAAAGCGTCAAAAATTGCTTTAGGGATTCCTGAAGAGCCTTTTTTTGTTCCACAAGCTGTTTACGATTTCTTTAAAGTAAGACAAAAGCAACAAGCTCAAGTGGAAGAGGATTGGAAAAAAGAATTTGAAGAATGGGCAAAAACAAATCCTCAGCTTTTAAAAGAAATGGAAATCATGATTCATAAAAAGCTGCCAGTTAATCTGGAAGAGCAACTGAAAGCTATAGAAATCAAGAGTCCTGTTGCGGGCCGAAAAGCGTCCCAAGTTGTTTTAGAAAAATTGGCAGATCTTCTTCCCTTCCTCTATGGTGGTTCAGCGGACTTGTCGGTATCCGATTTAACAATGATTCAGCAATTCCCGATTGTCACACCAGGCAACTTTAAAGGACGCAACATCAAATTTGGAATCCGCGAATTTGGAATGGCAACAATGGCAACGGGGATGTCGCAAACGGGAATGATCATTCCTTTTGTCGGAACATTTTTAACATTCTCCGATTATATGAGAAATGCCATCCGCTTAGCTTCTTTGATGAGACAACAGGTTATCTACCAATTCACACACGATTCGATTTTCTTAGGAGAAGATGGTCCAACACACCAACCGATTGAACATCTGGCGGCTTTACGCGCAATGCCACAATTGCATGTGATTCGCCCAGCCGATGCCAATGAAGTGCGTATGGCATGGATTGCAGCGCTCAATTATAAAGGACCGACAGCTCTCATTTTATCAAGACAAAATCTTCCAACACTTGATTCCACAAATGTGCCTTATTCGGAAGGTGTTGCAAGAGGTGCGTACATCATCAAGAAAGAGGTCTCTTCTCCTCCTAACTTTACACTTATCGCAACAGGTTCTGAAGTTTCCCTAGCGCTAGATGTGTCCAAAGAACTAGAAAAAATTGGTAAATCCGTGCGAGTCATTTCTATGCCTTGTTGGGAACTTTATGAAAAACAAAACCCAGAATACAAAGAGTCCATTTTTGGTGGAGATCTTGGTCAAAGGGTGAGCATCGAAGCAGGGGTAGAGCAAGGATGGCATAAATATATTGGCCGATCAGGCACTGCAATCAGCATGGAAAGTTATGGTGCTTCGGCTCCTGCTAGTGCGCTAGCAACTGAATTTGGATTTACTGTTAATGCAATCCTAGAACAAATCCTCTAAATTGAAGGACTCCATGAGCCATTCGTTTTTTCTTGATGCCCTAAACTGCAAAAATCAGGCTCGCCCTCCCGTTTGGCTCATGCGCCAAGCGGGTCGCTATATGCCTCAGTATCGAGCCATGCGAGAAAAATATTCTTTCTTAGACATGTGCCACCAACCCGAGCTGGCGACTGAAGTCACATTAATGCCAATTCAAACATTTGGTATGGATGCAGCCATTCTATTTTCTGACATTCTGGTTATTCCAGAAGCCCTCAGAGTGGGGCTTCGATTTGAAGAAACGAAAGGCCCTATCATAGAACGTCCTCTTAATACTTTAGAGGATATTCAAAATCTTCCTAACGTCCACATTCCCGAGGCCTTGAGCTACGTTTCCGAAGCAATCAAAACAATGCTTCCGCATCTAAAAGTCCCCCTTATAGGTTTTTGCGGCGCACCTTTTACACTAGCCAGCTACCTCATAGAGGGAGGATCAAGCAAAACCCTAAAGAAAACAAAACAATGGATGCTGCGAGAGCCTGCGAGTTTTCATCAACTTTTGAATCGTCTGGCTGATTTAACCGTTGATTATCTGAAACTCCAAATTGAGTCGGGTGTAAAAGCCCTCCAAATTTTCGATTCTTGGGCGCACGTTTTGGGACATTTTCAATTTCAAGAATTTTCCCTTGGATATCTCAAAAAAATCGTAGATGCACTTGCTTCGACCAACATTCCCATTATTCTCTTTTGCCGAGGTTCTTCAGTATTTGCACCCTCACTTGCCTCACTCCGACCTGCTGCCATTAGTTTGGACTGGAATAGCGATTTAAAAGCTGTGCGACAAATGCTTCCTTCCAAGATTGCCCTACAAGGAAATCTGGACCCTGACATCTTGTACGCCCCAAACCCAACAATCCGGCAACATGTCTCACAAATGCTCAAAGATATGCACCAAGACCCTGGCTATATCTTTAATTTAGGTCACGGAATTCATCCTGATACTCCCATGGAAGCGGTTCATACTTTAGTGGATTGTGTCCAAAATGACCGTTAAAAAGCCTCATATCGTCATACTCGGAGCGGGCATTAGTGGGCTCACTCTCGCATGGTCGCTAAAACAAAGACTGGGCACAAATATCCACATTTCGATTCTTGAAAAAGAAAATCGATCTGGTGGATATATGCATACACACCATCAAGATGGTTTTTTATTTGAATATGGCCCTAGAAGTTGTCGCCCGTCTGGAGCAGGATTGGAAACGCTCAAACTTATCGAAAGTTTGCAGCTGCAAAATGACATCATTACCGAAAATGTTGAAGCAAAAAAAAGATACCTTTGGAAGGATCAAACTTTACATCCTCTTCCGAATGGTTTTTTTTCATTTTTGACTTCTCCTCTTACAAAAAAAACCATTTGGCCGATCGCAAGAGAATTTCTAAGGCCTAAAACAAAAGTAGCTGACGAAAGCATTTTTTCTTTTTTTAATCGTCGCTTTTCACCCGAAATCGCTGAAACGCTCATTGATCCGCTTGTCAACGGCATTTACGCAGGAGATATTCGAAAACTTTCCATCCGATCCTGTTTTCCCCTTTTTCATGAAATGGAGCAAACCTACGGCTCGCTAGTAAAAGGATTTTTACTTTCTCCCAAAAAAAGTTATTCCTTAAGCGATTTTCAGAGTAAAATGCAAAAAACGAGTCTTTTTTCATTTCGAAAAGGGATTGAGACTCTACCAAAAGAGCTTTCGAAACACCTTACTGCTGAGCTTAAATTAAACCACACTGTTACAGCTTTGAATTTCGATCACGATGCCATTCGAATTCAGCTCAACGATAAGCGCTCACTAGAAGCCAATTATTTATTCTCCACACTCCCCTCTCATGCTTTAGTCAAGCTTACTGATCACGCCCCCTTCATCGAGCAGCTAACGTCTATCCCACACGTTCCAATTGCCGTCGTTAATCTAGGCTGGCATCAACCTATTTTGAAACAGCAAGGATTTGGTTTTCTGATTCCTTCTAGAGAAAAAGAAAAGATTTTAGGTATTGTTTGGGATTCTTCTGTATTCCCCACACAAAATGCGATTCCCAACCAAACGCGTTTAACTGTCATGATCGGAGGCGCCCTTTTTTGCCCACACCATTTTGCAACCTTAGATGCTTCACAATTTATTGCTCTTGCCTGTAAAGCCGTTGAAAAACACTTAGACATTTTTCAACCACCTGATACGTGCGCCGTTAAAATAATCCCACAGGCGATTCCTCAGTATTTAGTTGGACATCATGAAAAAGTGAAAATGATCCAACAGATCGCGGCCAACATACACCCGCATTTCCAAGTTTTAGGATCTTCTTTTTTTGGCGTTTCTGTGAATGACTGCATCAAAAAATCTGTAGACGTCGCGGATTATTTCCATAAAAATGCAAATAAAAAATCATGATGCGCATTCCATAAGAATCGTATTCCTTATAAGACATTTAAAACTTTTATTTGATTAAACGAATCTTCGTAAAATGTCTTTCAGAATTCGCTATAAGTCAAATCAGTAACTGTAAATTTTTTACAGATGGATTTGCATCCGCTCAATTTATCCCCCTCTGGTGAGAGTCATTTTTTCACTTTTAAACAGAGGGTGATTAGAAACAAAAAATACCTATATAAAAAAATTTAATCGTGTTACCATTCCACCAATCTATATTTTAAATTAGACAAATGGATGTCACATGCATTTATTTCTTACATTTAAACATTATACAAGTTTGATTTGCATATTCATTGCCTTGAATTTTAACGCTTATACAAATTTACCCATTTACCTTATTTCGTCAACGGAGTCAGATCTAGATGCCTGCATCATGAATTCTGTGAATGTCGTGAACGGGGACTATTGCGAATCTGTAGTCGATTTAGAAATTCCATACGCAGATAATTTTTGTTTAGAAAGACATTACAATGCAAGAAACTATGTGACTGGACAAGGATCCGGATGCTGGCGACTTTTTTCTCAATTTTTTCTGATCAAAGGCAACGCCCCAGAAACTCTAAAAGAGCGTACTTTTGCACAAAAATATGCTTTTGTAGGAATGCCGTCTGGCGGAATACTAAGCTTTAGTGGGACTGGGAAAGGCCCCTTAGCCATTAACATGCTTCAGGATGGGATGGGAATTGTCAATACATCGACACAGGAAATGAGTGGTAAATACAACCACCGAAATAGTCGTTTATATTGTGAGGAGAATCGATGTATTTTGCACCTTGGAGATGGGACAAAAAAAATATATGAGAAATGCGTAGAACCTTCTAATCCCATGCTAGGAGAAGAGCTACTTCCTTGCCTCGCCCAAAAAGTAGACATCCCTGAATACTTTCATTTAATTCAACAAAACTTCCCAAATGGCAATCGAGCAGTCTTTTCGTATGATGTAAATGGACACCTCAAAACCATTGAAATTCTTTCTTCATCACAACAAAATCTTTTTGATCTCCATTTTGAATATGTTTTCGATCAACAACAACCGTTTGTTACGATTACAACAAGTGATCAGCAAACAATCGAATATCTTTTTAGTTCATTTCATTTTGCTGATGGTACTGAGATTTGTGAATTGATACAAGTTACTGGAACAAACCTAAATGACAAAACATATGAATACCAAATCAAAGATCATCTTTGTTTACTTGTGAAGGAGACATCCGAAGATTTGAATTCCGTTGACATTCAATATAACCATTTAGGAAAAGTCAGCAACATTCACCATTCAGATTTTAATCAGGCTAATTCCAAAAGTCACTACTTCCTGTACGAGGATCAATATACAGATGTATACGACCATTATAAAAATCGATACCGTTACGAGTTTGATGAACGTGAACAATTACTCGCAATTATCAAATTTGACTCAAAAAATACACCCTATCAAATCGATCGGAAATTTTGGGGAAATACTGAACAAAACGTAGGCCTATTGCTAGCCAAAAGCTCATCTGATGGGGAAGATAACGTATTCGCCTACACATCTTATAAATACGATTTAAATGGAAATGTTGTTGAAGAAAGAGAATATTCCATTGATGGTGATGCTAAAATGGCGTTTTTGGATGTCGATCCACGCGGACAGCTTCTAAAGTCAAAAAATGCAAACTGTCGGATTCTTACAAAAATATATTCAAATGATGGACTTAATCTATTAATCAAAGAATTTGACTCCGAAGGGAACCAAGTTGTTAATCAATATAAAAATGGCTCCAACTTACTTTTAAAAAAAGAATTTTTCAATCAAGGGAAGCCTTACAATTGCCTTTATTACGAAGTCGATGAAAACGCCCATGTACATTCCGCTGAAAATATTCCTTCCACTCCCTCCTCTACAACTAAAAATTATTTAGCCCATCTTAATGAAAAAGCATTTGTTAATGAACTAGCGGTTATAATCACGAACCATCTGATTTCTTTAAAGTCATATGAACAACTTTTCGCAATCGATGAAATCACAAAGATTGAATATGGGCATGAATTAGCCGAAAATTTTGTCGATCTATTCAGCGGATGCAAACAACCTAAAAGAGGCCCTCCTGGTCCTGTCGGTCCAACAGGTCCCACAGGACCGAAAGGAGATCCTGGAGCACCAGGATTAATGGGAGCTACAGGTCCTACTGGGCCAATCGGTCCGACCGGCGCAACTGGAGCAACCGGAGATGCAGGTCCAACAGGCGCTACTGGTAACACTGGTGTTACTGGAGCGACAGGCGCTACCGGTAACACTGGAGCTACCGGAGCTACGGGTCCTACTGGGCCAACCGGTGCAACTGGAGATGCAGGTCCGACAGGACCCACAGGTGCTACTGGCAACACAGGCGATACTGGAGCTACTGGAGCCACGGGTCCTACTGGGCCAATCGGCCCGACCGGCGCAACTGGAGCAACCGGAGATGCAGGTCCGACAGGACCCACAGGTGCTACTGGCAACACAGGCGCTACCGGAGCTACAGGTCCCACTGGATTAACCGGCTCGACAGGTGCGACTGGTAACACAGGCGCTACCGGAACCACGGGTCCTACTGGGCCACTCGGCCCAACCGGAGCCACTGGGGCAACTGGAGATGCAGGTCCAGCAGGACCAACCGGTGCAACTGGAGCAACCGGAGGCGCAGGTCCGACAGGACCCACAGGTGCTACTGGCAACACAGGCGATACTGGAGCTACTGGGGCAACCGGAGATGCAGGTCCAACAGGACCCATAGGTGCTACTGGCGACACTGGCGCTACCGGAACCACAGGTCCTACAGGGCCAGCCGGCCCAACCGGAGCCACTGGGACAACTGGAGATGCAGGTCCAGCAGGACCAACAGGCGCTACCGGTAACACTGGAGCTACCGGAGCTACGGGTCCTACAGGGCCAATCGGCCCAACCGGTGCAACTGGAGCAACTGGAGATGCAGGTCCAACAGGACCCACAGGTGCGACTGGTAACACAGGCGCTACCGGAACCACGGGTCCTACTGGCCCAATCGGCCCAACCGGAGCCACTGGGGCAACTGGAGATGCAGGTCCGACAGGACCCACAGGTGCTACTGGCAACACAGGCGATACTGGAGCTACTGGAGCTACTGGGGCAACCGGAGATGCGGGTCCAACAGGACCCATAGGTGCTACTGGCGACACTGGTGCTACCGGAACCACAGGTCCTACAGGGCCAGCCGGCCCAACCGGAGCCACTGGGACAACTGGAGATGCAGGTCCGACAGGTGCTACTGGGGCAACAGGTGCTACCGGTAACACTGGAGCTACCGGAGCTACGGGTCCTACTGGGCCAATCGGAGCCACTGGGACAACTGGAGATGCAGGTCCAACAGGACCAACAGGTGCTACTGGCGACACAGGCGCTACCGGAGCCACTGGGGCAACTGGAGATGCAGGTCCAGCAGGACCAACAGGACCCACAGGTGCGACTGGCGACACTGGAGCTACTGGAGCCACGGGTCCTACTGGGCCAATCGGAGCAACCGGAGACGCAGGTCCGACAGGACCAACAGGTGCTACTGGAGGCGCAGGTCCGACAGGACCAACAGGTGCTACTGGGGCAACAGGTGCTACCGGAGGCGCAGGTCCAACAGGACCCACAGGTGCGACTGGCAACACAGGCGATACTGGAGCCTCGGGTCCTACTGGGCCAATCGGCCCAACCGGAGTCACTGGCGCAACTGGAGATGCAGGTCCAACAGGATCAACAGGCGCTACCGGTAACACTGGAGCTACTGGAGCCACGGGTCCTACTGGGCCAATCGGAGCAACCGGAGACGCAGGTCCGACAGGACCAACAGGTGCTACTGGGGCAACAGGTGCTACCGGAGGCGCAGGTCCTACAGGGCCAGCCGGTCCGACCGGAGCCACCGGGGCAACCGGAGACGCAGGTCCGACCGGAGCCACCGGGGCAACCGGAGACGCAGGTCCGACAGGACCAACAGGTGCTACTGGGGCAACTGGAGCTACCGGGGCCACGGGTCCTACTGGACCATCTGGAACCTCTTTACAGTTTTCTGCATCCATTTCATCATTTAGCCTAACTTCCGCCACGACACAAATCGCAGGTTGGTCGACAGCTGACCCCTATTACACAGGGACAGGATTCAACGCCACCACTGGGAATTTTACAGTTCCTTCAACCGGTAGATATGCGATTAAAGTCACAATCAACTACAACGCAACTGCGGCTCTTAGCGCTCAAATTGGCGCGGGAGTAAACCCTGCTTTCGCTATCAGAAGAACCTCTCCGACAACAACAACTTTACTTACGGGAAACATTCCGGTATTAGATGTCAATATTCTCCTTCTTCTAACTTTAAGAGTGATTTTAGGAACAGGACAGGTCGTCTTAGCAGGAGATGTAAACCTTTCACAAAATGATGTCGTCGGACTATTCTATGTTTCAAGTGGATTAACAATTAATTTAAGCTTGGGAGGTGTTAATCCCCCCGGTCTTGTATGGTCCATGCATTCGATTTAATCAGGAAAATGGTATGAAACATAGTCGCCCCATCGTCATTAAGCTTGGAACCAGCACCTTGACCCAAGGTACTAAAAAGCTTTGCCGTAAAAAAATGTTGGATATCGTACGACAAATTTCGATACTTCACGAACAAGGAAAGCAAATTGTCATTGTTTCCTCAGGAGCTATGGCTGCCGGTAGAGAAATAATGAAAGACCCCAAATTAGACCGCCTGCTCCCTCGAAAACAGATGCTTGCATCCGTAGGACAAGTTCACTTAATGCACATCTGGAGTGAACTATTTGCTTTATTCGATATTGTTGTTGGACAAGTTTTATTAACCCGTGATGATGTTTCAAATCGCAAACGATATCTCAATAGTCGTGATACTCTTCATTCTTTGCTGAAACACCATGTTATCCCTATCATTAATGAAAACGATACGGTCGCAACACAAGAAATTAGAGTTGGCGATAATGACAACTTATCTGCTCTCGTGGCCAATCTTATTGCCGCTGAATACTTGATTTTGTTAACTGACCAGGGGGGCTTATTCACAGCAGATCCTCGCCTAAATCCTACAGCCCAATTAATTCCCCTCATTGAAAAAATTGACGCAAACATTTATCGCCTTGCTGGCAAACCATCCGATGCTTTAGGCCAAGGTACGGGCGGAATGATTACAAAAATTGAGGCCGCCCAATTAGCCTCACAAAGTGGTACCTCGACAATAATTGGATCTTCAAACCATCCGGATATTTTATTAGATATTGTGGCAGGAAAATCTGTTGGGTCTCGATTTTTGGCGACTACAACACTCCGAGAAAGCCGCAAACGTTGGTTGCTTTCAGAAAAACCTCAGGGTAAAATCGTGATAGACCACGGTGCTGCAAAACATCTAATGGATGCCGGAGCAAGCCTTCTCCCTGCAGGAATTATAAAAGCGATTTCTAATTTTGAAAGAGGCAATATTATATCTATAGAATCAGAAACACACCCTCTAGCTGTAGGAATCACAAATTATTCTTCTTCAGAAATAGAAACGATAAAAAAAATTCACTCACAATCTATTGAAGAAGTACTAGGATTCAGCTATGGACCGGAAGTCGTTCACCGAGATAATATGACAATGATTAAATAATAAAAGAGTCGAGCTAACATGAAAGACCCTGCTTTTATCCAAAAAATCGGAAAAGCTTCCAAAGAAGCAGCCTATCAACTTGCCACAATCTCAACACAACAAAAAAATGCGGCCTTAAATACACTTGCAGATAACTTGCTTAAACATCAAAAAACTATATTGGAAGCAAACCAATTGGATTTGGATACAGCTCTCAATGCAGGTCTTCAAGATGCATTTTTAGATCGTCTAAGTCTTAAAGATCGTTTAGAAGGAATAGCCCATGACGTCAAGCAAGTCGCTAAACTTCCAGATCCTGTTGGGGAGATTTTTGATTCAACTGTTTTAGCAAATGGGTTGCATCTATATAAACAAAGAACTCCAATCGGTGTCATTGGTGTCATTTATGAAGCTAGACCTAACGTAACAATTGACATTGCCTCCCTTACGATAAAAACAGGCAATAGTGTCATTTTGCGTGGTGGATCGGAAACTCTACGAACTAACTTAAAGCTTGTTGAGGTTATACAGAATTCCCTTGCGGAAGCTGCTATCCCCCTAAATGCTGTCCAATTTATTGATAAAACAGAGCGTCACTATATTAAAGATCTGCTTCATGCACATGAATATATCGATTTAATTATTCCCCGGGGTGGCGTAGGTCTCCATCAATATTGCAAAGAAAATAGCATGATTCCAGTCATTACCGGTGGCATGGGTATCTGCCATTTGTTTGTCGACTCTTCAGCCGATCAATCTAAAGCCTTAGAGGTTATTTGTAATGCGAAATTGCAAAAACCTAGTGCATGCAATGCCTTAGACACGCTTTTGATTCATCAAGACATTGCCCAAGAATTTATTCCGGCGGTTTTAGAAAGGCTTGGTAAAAAAGGCGTGGTTTTTCCAGTTAGCAAAGAAACTGAGATGGCTTTAAAAAATTTGGCATTCCCAGCATGCTGCCACTTGGCTCAAGATCAGGATTGGGATACTGAATGGTTAGGCTTGACCTTGGGTCTGCACGTCGTAAAGAATCTGGAGGAAGCAATTCAGCACATTCAAAAGCATAGTCAAGGGCATAGTGATGGCATTTTGACAGAAAATGATAAACATGCCGAAGAATTTATCAAAAAAGTAGATTCAGCATGCGTTTATGTCAATGCATCGACTCGCTTTAGCGATGGAGCCCAATTTGGCTTGGGAGCCGAAGTCGCCATTAGCACACAAAAAATTCATGCACGGGGTCCAATGGCATTGAAAGAGTTAACAAGCTATAAATGGATTGCTCGAGGAAACTATCATACAAGGAAATCGTAAAATGAAAATTGCAATTATCGGCTGTGGGACTATCGGAAGCGGCATGGCCTCTCAATGGGCTAAATCCCACCAACTTTTTTTGTTCGACCGTACTTTTGCAAAGGCTGAAAAGCTTGCCCAAAAGCTCAATGCCGATCTTTCTTCGAATTGTGCGGCTTGTCCAACAATTCTCGAAGCGATTAAAGATAACGACCTGATCCTTCTGGCTTTCAAGCCCCAAAATCTTACTTCTGCTACAGAATCTTTTTCTCAAGCTTTAACATCTAACCAACTTCTAGCTAGTGTTTTAGCAGGAGTTACACTTGATACTCTAAGACGCTATTTCCCCCATGGCCAATTACTTCGAGTCATGCCTAACATTGCGTTAAATTATGGACAAGGTGTTATAGGATTGGCAAATCAACAATTTCATCCACCTTTTTCAAAAGAAATCATAGAAGAACTTTTCGGATTGCTAGGCTGGATACATTGGGTAGATGAAGCCAAAATTGACGCCCTTTCTGCACTGGCGGGATCTGGAATGGCTTTTGCTGCTGCCATCATGGAAGCCGGAACGGAGGCATCAATTGCCATGGGTTTAAATGCTGAAGAAGGTTTAAATATTCTTATCGAAACTTTTACTGGGACTATTACAACTTTGAAAGAAACCGGAATGCATCCAGGTCAGCTTAAATGGAAAGTTTCATCGCCAGGAGGGACAACCATCGCAGGGCTTTTCAAGCTAGAGGAAAAAGGACTGCGATCTGCTTTGATGGAAACATTTTTGGCTACTTATAAGCGTAATCAGGAATTAGGAAAAAAGATCTGAGAAGACGATAAGCCGGATTCTGTCGGTCTGCAAAGCAGACGAGCAATCATTCCTCTAGGGGCGCCGTCACCGAAACCCTCAAGCGACTTTTCTAAAGCACAGCGGAGAACTGTATCGCTTTATTTCCGTCTTGCTTTGGATGGGGTTTACCACTTTCTAAATTTCTCTAGATAAGGCCATGCTCCTAAAGCAGGCATTTCACCCTATCTAACAAGCATAGCTTGTTAGCGGTTTGTTTTCTGTGGCACTTTCCGTAGCCTTGCGGCCCCCAGTCTTTCACTGGCATCCTCTCCTATAAAGTCCAGACTTTCCTCCTCTACACTTTCATGTAAAAGCGATTGCTTGTCTTCTCAGAATAAATGTTAAGCTTTTACTGAACGACGGCGTCTTTGTTTTGGTGCCGCAACTGTTCCTTCCAAAGCCTGGCTTTCTGGCCAATAATGAATACGTGAGCAATGTTCGCAGAAGACAATTCTCTCACCTTTGCGAACAAGATTTTCATCCTGCGCAGTTAACATAATATGACAACCACTGCAGCAACGATTTTCGATTGCAACAACAACTCTATCTCGTTTGTTGCGCAAGAGTCTCTCATAAATACCGAAAATTTCAGGATCAACTTTTTCAACGAGGCGATCTCTTTCAGCTTTTAGCTCTTTTCCTTCAGAATTAATTCGGTCAATTCCTTCACGAATTTCACCTTCTAAAACTTTAGAACTTTCTTCTGTGGATGAAAGACTTTCCGCTAAACTTTTCATCAATTCTTCTTCCGCAGCCAATTTATCATATAAATCGCTTAATCGCTGCTCTTTAGTTTGCTTTTCTCTTTCAGCTTGAGAAATTTCATGACTCAAAGCATTAAACTCTTCTACTTTTTTAATTGAATGCTGCTGCGATTCAAACTTCTTGATTTTATCTTGAATTAGAGAAATTTCTCCTTCAGCCAAGCGAATTGCTTTTTTCAATTCGATAATTTCGCCTTCTTTAACTGAAGATTTCTTGTGAAGATCTGCTTTAATTGCTTGCAGATTTGCCAACTCATTTTGTCTTTCTTTTTTTAAACGCATAAGTTGGATCATTTGCATATCCAGTTCTTGGATATCTAAGATCTGATGAAGAGCATGTGCCATGAGGATTCCTAAAATTTAAGATAATAGAATCATATAAACAGGATTTTATCCATAGAGAGACTATACCTTAATTCCTTATAATTTTCAATCAAAAAGCTAAAGTATTCTTAATTGAACATTCTGGATAAAATATAATGATCTCGTAAGGATTATGAGCCTAAAAAATTATTCTTAACATACAAAAAATTGGAGTTCTCGGGTAGCTAAAAATATTTTATCACCCAAAATCCCCTTTATTCACGCTTTTTTTAAAACACCCGCATTCTTTTGAGAATGCATCAAAAATTTAAAGCTGAATTTCACAGCAGGATGGGATCAATCAACAATTTTTCGGAAAATTTAAAATGGGAAATAACTATTTATATAAAATAGGTGGCATAGGTCAAAATACAACACGTAATTTTTAATTTAAAACTTGGTCGCAGCTCTCTAAACGGCGGATCTTCATATTCATAATCGAAGTTCATAAGCATAAAGGCACTCTGTCATACTCTTGAGTGAAACAAAGCATTATTTTTACAAAACACCCTTCTTTCGTAATAACGACTATCACTTTCAATGCATAAAATATTTTTTATCACATTGAATCCTCGAGAATCTTTTCCTTGATATATTTTGCTGACCCGTTTTCGCATATTTCGACAAACTGAAACAGGAAACTCGCCTATAATATATTCAAGAAACAACTCCCTTTGCCTCCCTCGCATCTGAATGAATTCTAAAATCTCATACCACCAGGTTGAATCTATATTTATGAGCTTATTCAAATCGACCATGGGAAACATATTCCCCCCCCATGCTCACACAAGAAGCGGCAAGCCAGATCCAAATTCCCATAAAATAATCTCATTACAAAACAATACTCATCATTATTTCCGAGGCGCCCATTCTTAACATTATGCCAATCAAAAATATTCTGACTCTGAATAAAATCGCCTCAAAGACAATAAATTGCTATGAATTTGCTCTACAGCAGCTTCGGCTCTCGGATTGGTTTTAAGGAAAATAATTTTGAGATTTGAGGTCTTTTTGCTTAGGATAAAATTTATTTTAAACAATCACTTTCCACTTAGACTAAGTAGATAAAGCCTCATACATTGGGTAATTTTACTTTTTCAGGACAATTTTTTTTGACCCAAAACCTTTTTATTGTTAGTTTTCTCTTTAATTAAAGAGACAACAAATGAAAATTTCAGCTTTACTAATCTTCTTTCTCGTTCTTTCCAACGCCAGCTACGCCGATTTTACAGAAATAGTCGACCCCTTGCAATTTCAACTTGAAGCAGGCTGTAAGCCCCCTAAAAGAGGCCCTCCTGGACCTGTGGGGCCTACTGGCGCAAGCGGAGCTACAGGCCCTACTGGATTAACTGGTGCGACAGGAGCCACGGGAGCAACTGGTGACGCAGGAGCTACCGGCGCTACAGGTCCTATTGGACCAACCGGCCCGACAGGCACAACCGGAGCCACAGGTCCTACTGGGTTAACTGGTGCGACAGGAGCCACGGGAGCAACTGGTGACACAGGAGCTACCGGCGCTACAGGTCCTATTGGACCGACCGGCCCGACAGGCACAACCGGAGCTACGGGAGCAACTGGCGCTACCGGTGCCACAGGTGCTACCGGCGCTACAGGTCCTATTGGACCAACCGGCCCGACAGGCACAACCGGAGCCACGGGAGCAACAGGCGCAACTGGTGACACAGGCGCTACCGGCGCTACGGGTCCAATTGGGCCAACCGGCCCGACAGGAACAACTGGAGCTACAGGTCCTACTGGATTAACTGGTGCGACAGGAGCCACGGGAGCAACTGGAGCAACTGGTGACACAGGAGCTACCGGCGCTACAGGCCCTATTGGACCAACCGGCCCGACAGGCACAACTGGAGCGACAGGGAGCACTGGAACAAGCGGCATTTCTTATGCTGCAAGCCTTTACATAAGCGGCCCTCCAGGATCAACTGGGCAGGGATATCGTATTTTTGGACTAGGTTCTTCACCCGCCCCTCCTGTTTCAGATTGCACAGCCCAATTTATTTCGGGCGCATACACATCACCAAGTTCCGGCATCACAATATCTGGTTCCGCAGCTTCTTCGGGGGCAGTTTATACAACGCCCGTAAACAATGCCCTTACACTTCCTGCTGGACATTATATTTTCACATACGGCTTATCTATAAGTGGACAGAGTGATTTCGCATTAACGACGAGTATTTCGTCCGCAGCTAGTGCTATTGCGAATATTCTTCCTGGAAGCCATTTTTACCAAAACCAAAACCTGAGTTTTCAACCGCTCCAGGTTTTTGTGAATCTCGCAAACACAACAACTGTCTATCTTATTTGCGTAGGACTAAATCCTGTTACGCTTGGAACAGCAGGATTTAATCCCACTTTTAATTATGCTATGGGGTATATGACCATTTTTGAAATTCAATAAACAAAAAGGAAAAAATGATGAAAAAAAATTATCTCGGATTTCTTATTGCTTTCTTTTGTCTTACTTCGAATTTTGCTTATGCTGCCTCGCCTAGAGATATTCGCTTAGCCACAAATACGGGCGGCAGTTCAATCGCTTACTGGACAACAAGCTCAACAAATGACATTATCCAGGCAGCAGTCTTGCCTGCAGGCGGTTCTTGGTCAACTCCTGTAGACTTTGCGGTTACGGGATTGGACTTTCAAGACCCACGGGTTGCAATAAATAGTAGCGGCAATGCTGTAATGGTGTGGTATACCTTTGACTCGGGCCTAAAAAAATTATACGCCTCAGCTTATGATGCGACTTTGGCTACTTGGTCAACACCCACACAAATTAGCACGAATTCTGAAACAATTTTAGATGATTTCCGTGTAAAACTATCAGATACTGATACTGCGGTCATCGTATGGAATTCGTTTTGGACTACAACGGGCCTGATTACAGCACAAGCTCTTGTCAATACTTTAGGGACATGGACGGGAACAGCCACGATCTCTAATTAAGCTAATCGAATCATAAGCCTTAGATCCCACTAGGGATTATCGCTTAGAATATACCCCATGACAGAGCTCTTGCCTCGTGGCAAGAGCTTTTCTGTCTTAAATGACCTATTGGCAATTAATGACACACAGGAAAAAATGAACAGATTCTACTTTAAGCTACTGATCCTAAACTTTTGCATTCTTTCTTGCTTCACATACGCAAACACACCCAGAAACGTAAAATTACACGCCGATTCGAGCGGTAATTTAATCGCATTATGGTTTATTCATAAAGCTCACAACAACATTCAAACCACAGTTCTCCCAAATGGTGGCTCATGGTCTTCTGTGACTGAATTTGAAATCCCAGGAAACGACTGCGAAAATCCTAAATTAGCGATGAACAGCAGTGGCAATGCTGTTTTAATATGGTCTGTTACAGATGCAGGAGTCAGAAAAATCTATGGAACAACTTACTCTTCCTCAACCAGCACATGGTCTACCGCAACACAGATTACACAAAATACTGAGACAGTTTTAGATGATTACGATGTTAAACTTTTAGATAACCAAAAGATGGCCATCACCTGGAATTCTTTATGGTATCAACAAAATATCACGAATGCTCAGGCTTTAGTTGGTACTTTAGGGGAATGGGGCAAGGCCCAACAAATTTCCAACTAAAAAATTTAGCCCCACCATTCATGGGGCATTTCATAAGGAAATGCACTTTTTAGAGAGCCCCCCCTAAATCCTTACAACATCCCCTTTCGGTTGAAGCCTTTCCAGAAAACAGGGCATTTTATTCCCTCTTTACTCTTAAACAACCTTTAAAATTCTCACGTACAAGCTCTCTTCTGTATCATTTTTTATCACAATTTTAAAAATATCCTGACGAATATCTAATGGGATTCGCTTCTATACGCATGTTATTCCTTTATTTTTAACGATTGAGTCAATTAAATATAAAATAAACTCAGTACTTCATCCTTCCTTTTTTATTTTAAGTGATTTAGGGAAGAGCCCTAACTACTTACTTAAAGAAATTGATTGACTATCCTTAAAAAAGATGTCAATACGGAGGAAAGTCAAAAGGAATATTACTTAAAGGAGTTTTTTATGCTGGTCACTAAAAAACAGCCAACAAATTCAGAAAAAAAATCTGATGCAAGCCAAGCTTCACAATCCAGCCAAGCACTGTCACAAAAGCATCAAACGGCTCACCCTAAGCACACCGAAAAAACACGCGTTGTCATCCATTATGATGTGGGATTTAATAATCACATTTATATCCGAGGAAAAGGGGCTGACCTATCGTGGGACAGGGGTGTTAAACTCAAAAATGTCAAAGCAGATGAATGGGTTTGGGAAACGGATATTCCTTTTCATTCTTGCGAATTTAAAGTTCTGATTAATGATCAAATTTATGAAGAAGGTGCCAACCACCATCTCAAGCACAAAGGATCTGTTCAGTATACGCCTAAATTTTCTTAGTTCTTGTCTCTTAAGCAAATCCGCAAGAAAAAACTTCTTGCGGATTTTATTTCCTGGGAAGCTGCAATTAAATCGAATATCCATTAATCTATCTTAGCAAATCAGCTCATGAAATGAAGGATATTCTATGCCCCGTATACAAAAATATTTACAAAAGCATGCCCAAAATCTTCAGCCTGCGGCCATTGCTTATCTTGCAGCTTTAGATCAAATCGAATCTTTTGCCCCCCCTATTGCCCATGCCATTGAGCAAGAACTGCGCGATCAGCGTTCCCACTTAAAACTCATTGCCTCAGAAAACTATTCCTCTCTAACTGTTCAATTAGCTATGGGCAATCTTTTAACTGACAAATACGCTGAAGGCTACCCCCATCACCGATTCTATGCAGGCTGTGAAAATGTGGACTTAGTCGAAGAAATGGCCCAAGAAGAACTCAAACAAATTTTTGGAGCCGAACACGCTTATGTGCAACCCCATTCTGGAGCAGATGCCAATTTAGTTGCTTTTTGGTCTATCCTTGTTCAAAAAGTCCAAAATAAAGAAATTGAAAGACTAGGCAAAAAAACACTTGATGAACTCACCCCTGAAGAATACGAACAGGTGCGCAAACTAATGAACCAACAAAAATTAATGGGCATGTCATTAAATTCAGGTGGACATTTAACGCATGGCTATCGACATAACATCTCCTCTAAAATGATGCGCTCTGTATTTTATGATGTCGATCCAAAAACAGAACAACTGGATTACCACACGTTGGCCAAGCAAGCGCTTCAAGAAAAACCAGACATTCTGTTAGCAGGCTATTCTGCCTATTCTCGTCGTATCAATTTTGCAAAAATGCGTGAAATTGCAGATTCCGTAGGAGCTGTCTTCATGGTAGACATGGCCCACTTTTCAGGTCTTGTCGCTGGAAAAGTTTTTCAAGACGAATATAATCCTGTTCCGTACGCGCACATCGTTACATCGACCACTCACAAAACCTTAAGAGGCCCAAGAGGAGGATTCGTATTGTGTAAAGCAGAATTTGCCGATACGATCAATAAAGGATGTCCATTAGTTTTGGGCGGTCCTCTCCCTCACGTAATCGCCGCAAAAGCAATCGCTTTTAAAGAGGCTAATTCCCCAAATTTCCAAGATTATGCTCAGCGAATTGTGAAGAATGCAAACACGCTCGCTGAAAAACTAAAATCTGATGGTGCCCGCATTGTCTCTGGCGGAACTGAAAATCACCTAATGATTGTCGATCTTTCTTCATTTGGTTTAACAGGTCGACATGCTGAGTCTATTTTACGAAAAGCAGGCCTGACTGTAAACCGCAACACAATCCCAGGTGATCAAAATGGCCCGTGGTACACTTCTGGAATTCGTCTCGGAACTCCAGCTGTCACGACTTTGGGTATGGGTACAGATGAAATGAACGAAATTGCGGATATTATCGTAAAAGTCCTAAAAAATGCCAAACCCGCTATTGTGGAAAAAACGGGACAACCAAGCAAAGCGAACGCAGAGATTGATCTAAAAATTCTTGATGAAGCGCAACAAAGGGTAAATGCTATATTGGCAAAATTTCCGCTCTATCCAGAAATCGAGATCTAAATTAAAGTCTGAAATAGAGAGATTAAATTTTAAAAATTGAAAGGCTTCGTAAACGCATGAAAATTGGATATTTAGGAATGGGAGCTTGGGGGTTTTGTTTAGCCTCCCTCTTGGCTGCTAAGGGCTACGAGTTAACCTGCTGGACAACCAAACAGGCGCTTGCCGATCGCTTGAATCAAACGAGAGAACACCCCTCTCTTCCTGGTCATATAGCTAAAGGAAATCTGCATTTTACAACAGACCTTAAAGCCGCTTTAATTCAATCTGAACTACTTATTGAATCTGTGACCTCGGCAGGGCTTCGTCCTGTGTTAGAAAAGGTAAAAGCAGTCGGCCCCTTAAATATCCCCTTGATCATGACGTCGAAGGGTATTGAACAGGGCAGCGGCTTGATTTTGCCCGATGTCGCGATTCAAACCTTAGGCCCTCAGGTCAAATCACAAGTTGGTTTTTTGAGCGGTCCGGGATTTGCAGAGGAAGTTATTCGCAATCTTCCCACATCAGTTGTTGGCTCAGCCTATGATCCCAACTTGTTGATGACGGTATGTCAGATTTTTACAACTCCCACCTTTAGGGTCTACCCAAATGCCGATATTCATGGAGTTGCATTTGGAGGCGCCCTAAAAAACATTATCGCAATCGCTTGCGGAATCTGCGAAGGATTGGGCCTAGGAAATAGCTCCAAGGCGGCATTAATGACACGAGGATTACATGAAATTCGCAAGCTTGCCGTGGCTCAAGGCTGTAAAGCGGAAACTCTCAATGGCCTATCTGGCATGGGCGATCTATTTTTAACATGCAGCTCATTCATTAGCCGAAATTTCAGATTCGGCCACCTCATGACACAAGGTTTAACGCCTAAGGAAGCACAAGATAAAATTGGAATGGTTGTTGAAGGGGCCTATACATGCGTTTCTGCTTTGCAATTAAGCGAAAAATTAAATGTGAGCATGCCAATCACAAAAATCATTCACGAGATTATCTACAAAGACATGAAGCCACAAATTGCCGTCAATGCATTAATGGAGCGTGCAATTAAAGAAGAACACCTGTAAAAACAGAATAAATAGTTTTACACGAAAAAGGGTGATTGTCATGAAAGTTGTTTCGCCTAAACAAATGATGCAAATCGAAGCAGATGCCTATCGAAACGGCTCCTCAGAATCTGATTTTATGGAAGAAGCCGGAAGTGGAGTGGCCCTTTTTGTACATGAACTTGTCGAAAAATATGACTTAGATCGCCAGGTGACACTCCTATGTGGAAAAGGAAATAACGCGGGAGATGCTTATGTTGCAGGTATCCATCTGATGCATCTCGATTATGAAGTTCTAGGTTTGCAACTCTCTCCTTTAGAAGAATGCAGCCATCTTTGCAAACAAAACTATCACCGCTTTTTAATGGAAGGCGGCAGAGTGGCTCATGTTGACGGGGCAAATCCCCCATTTTTGCAAACGGGAGTGATCGTCGATGGAATTTTTGGCACTGGTTTTCATGGTAAAATTGAAGATCCTGCCTACCAAGCTGCCATCAAACATGCCAATCTTTCCGGACTTCCCATCATTGCGATCGACATTCCTTCTGGCTTAAACGGGGAAACCGGTGAAGTCTCTGGAGAAGCCATTCAAGCCACTGAAACCATTTTTTTGGGCCTGCCTAAAACCGGATTCTTTTTGCAGGATGGCTGGAATCATGTGGGGAAGCTGCGATATGTGGATTTTGGCCTTCCAGGCACCTATATTGAAAAGTCAGCAGAAGAATTGATCATGCTTTCCCCTGATATCATTTCACCACTCATCCCCAAAATTACACGTAATCGCGATAAATATGAGCGGGGGCAAGTTGTTGGGCTGGCGGGCTCTCCAGGCATGCCGGGAGCGGCATTACTAGCTTCACTAGCAGCTCTTAGGGGAGGGGCGGGTATCGTTCGCTTGCTTTATCCAGATGGCATGCACAACGAACTCGCGGCTAGTGCATATGAGTTGATCAAAATCCCTTATCAATATGATGATCCAAATACCATTTTAAACGTCTTGAATTATGCTGCAGCCACTTTTATCGGCCCGGGAATAGGCAGAACAGCTGAAACAATCCAGCTTTTGAAAAACATTTTCCCCCATCTGGAAAAACCATGCGTCATCGATGCAGATGCCCTCACATTGATCGCACAAGAAAATATCCCTCTCCCTTCATGCCCAACGATTTTAACTCCTCATCTACATGAGCTTTTGCGATTACTCAAACTTCCTGAATCAGAAAATCGTACTCCTGAGTTGTTAAAGGCATGTGAGAATTATGCAAAGAAAAACCATGTGACCCTACTTCTTAAAGGTGGACCCACCTTTATTTTTTCACCAGAAACTCAAACCTGTGTTAACCCAACCGGAACGCCGGGCATGGCGACTGCTGGAAGTGGAGATGTTCTGACCGGATTAATCGCCGCCCTTCTCGCTCAAAAATTACCTCCACATGAAGCAGCTTGCCTGGGAGTTTATTTGCATGGCATTGCTGGTGAACAGGCGGCGGAAGAATATACCCCACACGTGATGATAGCCTCAGATATTATTACTTATTTTCCCGAAGCTTATCGCCTCAAAGAATTTTAAAGTGCACAATTTCAATGCGATGAATAACACAAAATAAAAGGGCTAACTTTAACCTTCTGCATATGGATGTTAATGAATAGCTCCTATTTGTTTGCCGATCACGGCTGTAATTCTAAGGAAGAATCGTTTTGGCGTATACTCATTCAAGATTATCATTTTGGATATACATTATTTGGGAATAAGCCCATTTCTTTTGATAGGTATTATATATCCCCTTCCATAGATATGCCTGCTTGCTGCAAAAAAAATGCTAAGCTAGAAGTTTTATGGGATTTTTGGGAACAAAATAATCCGCATATTAGTGAAAGCCCATTTGTTTTAAAGCGAGTAAAATTCACAGAGGATAAAATTGAATTTACTGATACAACTCACCTTATCGACTTATGCACAAGATGCACACACCACATCAAAATTAACCGATCAGGAAAAACAGCAAATTCTCTACAACCAAAAACTATCCATTATCGTTCCAAAAAGCTCCTGGGAGGAACTTTTATACCAATACCGTGAAATCTCTATGCAGCTATCTGGTTCATTAAGAACACTTGTTCCTTATCATCCATTACTAGCCATCCCCTTACCTAGCTTTCGAGCAGATCCTTCGCACCCTGAGACTCTTAAAATCTTACGCGATTATCTCGAAACCCAAAAGCTGAGTAATCAGCTCTTGCATCATCCAAATTTTCTTCAAATGGTATTAAACCGACTTTACGGTTGAAACATTACTGAGGGGTGATGACTGCAAGCCTTTTTTCAAAACAATCCACCATATCACATGTCAAACTTTTGGCCATCGCATTCACTTTGCCGACTAAGATTGTCATTATTGCATTTTCTTTATGCTTAGTTTCCATGGCCAAACGAATGCAAGAAACAGCACCTGTTTGCTTGCATTCGATAAGCATTGCATGAATCTCACTATCTGTAAATTGACAAAAGATTTTTTCATTCACAGCTTCAGCTAAAATGTGATTAAGCGTTGTTAACCGCTCTTTCGAAACACTATGCCATATATTTTCACGTAAAGACAGATTAAGCGATCGTGTTAAATAGATTTCCAGATACTTGATAGCCCTATCGAAAATAGCCCTTAAAGCAATGTTTGGAGCGGATTCATACTCCACTAAATATCCTGCTAATTCTACTCTTTCGCTATTGACAAATGCAGGACTGGCTTGAATCATGTTTATCTCCTGACAGAGCTCGGATCTCTAAATGGTAGCGATGGGTTTTATCTTTTTTAATCAAAAAAGAGGCGTTTTTTTTGGAATATTCAATATTCTTGCGATATTCTTCAAATAAAGCATTTATGTGCTTTAAAAATTGTTCTGGGGTACGTGGATGTACTTTCTTTTGTTCTCTTTCCCATTTCCAAACAAAAATATCTGATGCGCGCGCTTCTAAGAATATCCCCAATTCGCAGTATTTAAAATAATCGACTGGCGATTCCGAGCATAAAGCATACAACCCTTCAAAAAGAATCAGATCTACGTCATCCAAAGAAAGGATCTCTTCTCCAATCTCTCCTGTCAATTGATCACATGTCGGTTTTTTAATCCATTTTTCACCTCTATGGATGATAGACAAGACATGATGCAAATCCGCCATTTTAAAATGTCGCACATCCCACTCTGTTCCAATTTCCTTTCTTTCAGTTGGGGATAAATTAAAGTGATGGAGCGGCAAAATCAAAGGGCGTATTCCCTTTTCTCTAAGCAATCCAGCGAGTTCACGTGTAAAATACGTTTTCCCAACACCCGGACATCCCCCAATTCCCACAATTGGAATAGGTTCCAATGACGCACCATTAGGTTGGTTCGCAATCTCTGCTAAATGCTGAACCAGCGAATCTAGAGAACGTAAATCATGATCACGTGCTTGAATAAAGTTTGAAAAAAATAAAACTATAAGAAAGGTTATCTGTTGACATTTACGCATAGCAACTCCGAATTTTCAATCATTCCTTTACCTTTTCGAGAAATCGATTTCTCTCCCATTACGTTTATGAGGATCGCCGTTATCTTGCAAGTCTTTTAAATATCTCTTCAACTTTTTTACTTAGGCTTGTCTCGATTAGAGGACTTTCTTAAAAAAATTTAGATGTGCATTTCTTGGTTGCCAAAAAAGAAAAATATAGCGATGATAGTTCGATCTAACTATCTAAAAATTAAGCTAAATTATGAAATTTGCAACAGCTAAAGAACACCGTGATTTTTTTCAAAAAAATCATCTCATCGAATTTGCTGACCTCCTGTCATCAAATCAAGCAATCAGCATGGCGAATGAGTTGGAAAGCGCACTTGGTCAACGCCTCAATATGAGTGCAGCGAAAGTCGGTGGATGCTCTTCAGAAAAACTTTTTTTGAATGGTAGAGATTTGTCAAGATCCTCAGATATTCTGAGAAAAGCTGTTTCACAACCCCAATTAGCGCATATTGCTTCGGAACTTTTCGAAAAAAGACCCATTCGTTTGGGTTTTGATCAATTTTTTCCCGTCTATCATGTCCCTTTTCAGAAAGAAGGCAAGATTTATCGAAATTTTCTAAATCAAACGCGCACATTGACTGAAGTCAGTTGCATTCAAGGCACATTGGGAGGACTTATGCTCGCTCTTCCCACAAAACATACAATCGAAACGCCCGCGGTCGCCGAAGAAAGTGTCCCATCCTCTGTCAGCATCTTTCCTTCACAACCTTGTTCAGGCGTGTTTTTTGCAGCCGATCTTCCATTAGACTTTGACTCTCCAAAAAGAAAAGATCTCTATTACTTACTGATTGTTTACACAGAGTCAAGCCCTGTGTATATCGCAAACCGAGAAGATCCTCTTTTTCATACTCTCAAACTGCTTGAGTATGGATATGGAGACCGCCTCAGTGAACGGTACCATCCCACAGTTTATCGTTAAGTCTACTTCGGGTCCATAGGACTCGGAGTTTTTCCCATGTTTAACCACTGATAAAAAGGAAGTGGAAGAACCCAGGGGATCAAGTTCAAGGAAGGTAATGATTTATTTTCAATTAAGTCACATCCGAATTTATACAACGTTGCCCCTGCAATAATTGTTGGTAAAGCTCCACTTTTGATAAGAGCAAATATGACAGCCATCACTCCCGTCGCTAATGTGATTTGAGGAATGGAAATACATAGAATAACCACAAAGTGAACGGCTCCGATGACTAGAAAACATAACCCCACATATTTAAGTGGCACCCCGATAGCCATTACGATAATATCCGAAGCCTTGTTCATAAAATCCCAGATCTTCTTTAAAATCCGCGGAATTTGAAATCCTCGCGCTTCTTTCGATTTCAATTCTTCCTGCGCCATATTGACATTCTCCGCTTTTTCAGAAGCTGTTTTCTTGTGTTGCTCTGATGTTTTGGGCAAAGAAAACTCTTCTTTCGCAAAGGGATGCTCTTGGGCTTTTTTGCTTTCACTTGAAGGCGGAGGAGAATGATGCAATCCTGGTGTGAATACTGGTGGTGGTGACGACATTTTTTCTCTTTTGGTTTGTAGATTAGAATTTGATTAATCTGCTACTCTTCTTATTTTACCAAGGCCGTATAATGACATGGAAAATTGTTCAATCAGGATGCTGCAGCGCATCCTCAAATATGCATCGGGATTATGAGCTATTAAGCCAGTTGGAGTCAATTAAACAACCTATTTTTCATAGCTATGAGTGGATAGGAGATTGCGCAACCTTTGGGCATTTTATCCAACCATTTGATTTTTTAAACGAGCAAGCTGTCAATCGCCTAAATCTCAATCTCGCCAAACGCCCTACGGGTGGAGGCATTGTTTTTCATGTTTCTGACCTTGCATTTTCCGCCTTAATTCCGGCATCCCATTCCGCTTATTCCGTGAATACACTAGAAAATTACGCTTTTGTAAATCAAGTTGTCATGCAAGCTTTAAGAGCTTTTATGGGAAATCAAGCGCTGCCACAGCTTCTTCCAGAAGAACCACTCCCCTTAGATGCCTCCAGCAAAAATTTTTGCATGGCCAAGCCGACGAAATATGATGTGATGTTAGAAGGAAGAAAAGTGGGAGGGGGAGCTCAAAGAAGAACCAAACATGGTTTTTTGCACCAAGGAACCATCGCCCTTGCAATGCCTAAGGAAGATTTTTTACAAGAAATATTGCTTCCTGGAACATGTGTGATGACAGCGATGAAACAACATAGTTACTTGCTTTTGGGTGCAAATTACACACACAAGCAACTCGATGAAGCGCGCCAAGAACTCAAACGCTTGCTAATAGATGGATTTTCCGAGCAACTTTGAAGAGTTATAAAACGTCACTAAACAATCGCGACTTTTGAAAGTCTCGTTTAGTCAATTTGTTTGCGTCAAAAGAATTCCAGGCCCCCCCCTCTCTTGCACCCATATTGAATTTTAAATTAAGCTTTGTCTTAAAAATAAGGAGAGTTTTTTATGGAACAGGATCCCATTTCATAACGTTACCAGCAGAATTTTTAGTTGTTGGGTAAACCCACTCGTCATCATTCTCACGCATAAGACGATCACACCCCATCGCAAAACCTTGGAAAAAACCATATTTGCGCATAGCCTGTTGCATATACTGTGAACTACTCGGAATAAAATTGCTGCGCGGACCATCTGCAGGGGAAATCACTTCTTGGTGAAACTGAATTACCTTTTCTCCCACATAACCCAATAAGGGGGTTTTGCACGCTACGCTGGGAGGTCGGATAATTTGTTTACGGGCTAAATCGGCATCCTTTCCCCATGGGTTCGCATGAAGAAAGGATGAAATGACCAAGCCAAGAAGAAGGGCAAATAGTCTAGTCATTAATCACAACCCACATCTAGACCTTCACATGCTTCACAGGCTTCATATTTATTCGTAGAGCGTAGATTGAAGAAATCAAGTGCTTCATCCACTTCATATTTCCAACTTCTCTTCGTTTCACATTTGTATCTGAATAGATCTTGTTGGTGTTTAGTTAAGTTTTGGACTTCTTCTTCCGTATCGATAATCTCAGGGCGAATAAAAATCATCAGGTTACGTTTTTCATCGGTCACGTTTTTATCAGAGAATGCCGCACCAATGACGGGAAGTCCGCCTAAGCACGGAACGCTTACACGTCTGCGCGTCTCCTGATCCTGAACCATTCCACTAATTACCAAAAAGTATTTATCGGGAACATGCACGCGCGTGGTTGTTCGGCTTAAACGTGTCGTCGGACCTGGTGTAATGTTGTTCAATGCTTGCGCATTAGTTGTGGAAGCGACGCTACTGACTTCTTGCCGAATCTCAAGAGTTACAATGTCATTGTTACCCAAGAAAGGGGTGATTTTTAAGGTGGTCCCAATATTTCGATACTCGAAATTTGTAGTAATGACGCTTCCTTGGTCATTTGAAATCGACTGTGTTTGGTACTGGGTGTTCTCTCCCACAAAGATCTCTGCTGTAACATTGTCCTCAGCCAGAATCTTTGGATTCATCACAATGTTTGTGCTCGTTTTATCGTGTATCGCTTTTACAAGAGCTCCAAACGATTGGAATGTGAGATTTCCTACCGAAACAGTTTGCCCGACGATCCCTAAATTATAACCAGGGGTTCTCGCCAAAGTATTGGCATTCGGAGTTAAAATTTGTCCTGTGCTGATCCCATTAGTATTGGCAATACCTGTCGTATCTAAAGCACCGGGTAAAGTGGAAGCTGATGACAAAAAGGCTTGAGATCCAGCAGTGTCTCCTCCCCCAAATCGCGTTCCCCAGTTCACCCCATAGTTTAACGAGTCATCAAGCGATGAATCCAGGATGAGCATTTCGATAAACACTTGGCGCAAGGGCGTGTCGATTTCCGCAATCAACTCCTCAACTTTTCTGATTGAGCTCGTGGTGCCTGTAAAGATCAAGGAGTTGGAGGCATCTAGCCATTGAACTGTATCAATCGTCGAGATCAGGTCTTCATTACCCGTCCCTAACTGCTGTAAACTTGTTGCAATTTGGGAAAGGGCTTGCTGAATATCGGCCCCTTTTCGATATTGCAACTTATGGATAAAAAATTTAGTTCTTTCGATGTGTCCTAGAGGAAGATCAGGAGTTGGTTTTAAATTTCTCAAAATCGGCTCCGCAGAAATGGATTCTCCACTGCCTAATCTGAAAACCCAATTGCCATTCTCATCTTTTTCCCACTGTCCTTCAGGGACTCGATCTAAGGCATCTTCTGGTGCAAATGGTGAAGTGGTTCCTTCTGGAACAAAATACCAATTTCCATTGGCATCTTTATACCATTTCCCTTGAGGAATCCCTTCTCCGCCCTGCACTCCGGTAGGTTTAAAAATCCAATTTCCTTGTGCATCTAAATCCCATTTACCAAGTCCTTGTTGCTCTGGTGCAATTCCTGGGGGTGTCATCCCTTCTGCAGCACCCGCAGCTCGACCTTGTAAATTTAGCTCGTGCATTTCATAAATGCGTGTCATCCCTTGCCGTTGATCAAGCCGCTGTAAAACAGAAATGGCTTTTTCAACGAGAAAAGGAGAAGATACGATAAAAATGCTATTGGCGGTTGCATGAGGAACCAAAAGAAATTGTTGATCTTGGGCAATCGGTAGCATTAACTGCTGCGCTAGATCGACCATCGCATCAATGGCGCTATGCTTAACAACATATTGTCCCACAACCAGTCCACCAGAGGGGGCATCAATAGATTTGAGCAACTGTGCGATTTGTCGGACATTATTAACAAGATCTGTGACAATCACATTATTGCTCTTTTCTAGAACCTCTACAAAAGCCATCGTGGAAGTGAGAGGACGAATAACAGCAGCGGCCTTCGCAGGATCTAGCGTATTTAAATGAAAAACTTGCGTAACGATTTCAGAATCGCTGGGAATCACATTTCCTGATCCCACGTTAGAAATGCTCGAGACATTTGGATTTTTATGGATGATGATATTATTTCCC
Source organism: Parachlamydia acanthamoebae (assembly GCF_000875975.1). Lineage (NCBI taxonomy): Bacteria > Pseudomonadati > Chlamydiota > Chlamydiia > Parachlamydiales > Parachlamydiaceae > Parachlamydia > Parachlamydia acanthamoebae. Next base: position 61,565 of record NZ_BAWW01000066.1, read on the forward strand.
TCTTCCAAAATCGTCAAATCGCGAGAGCGTAAATCTTGAATGAGTGCGGCTAAAATATTATCCACCGTCGCAGGCTCTTCAGACACCACGGTGACGTTGAAATCAAGATCTGCTTCATCAAATACGAAGTTCTTACCCGAAATCCGGCTTACAAATCGGATGTATTCCAACATTTGAATGTTATTAAAATTGATCAAAACGCTCTTAGAAGTATCTATAGGGGCGTGCACTTCTTCTTGGGGAGCAGGATTTTCTTCATCAGGATTTAAAATATTCGTGCTATCTGTAGGTTGCTCTCCTTCTGTCGCCGGGGGTTCCCCTTCTAATGTTTGTCCTGCAGGAGATGCTGGAGCAACTTCTTGAGCAATGAGATCATCTGCCAAATGAGATTGCGTTTGCTGACGAGTTAATATGCCCTCATGCAATTCACTTGAAGAGGTTGAACTTGGGGCTTCGGATTCTGCGATCTCTATGGTTTTGGCAGGCTCTTCTTCACTGGCTGGTAAAAAATGACTTGGCTGTATTTCCCATCCCATCGCTTCTAAATCCTGCATTTCTTGGTTCGCAGAATTTTGTTTCGGTTTCTTTTGAGGATGTGGCTTATTTTTTTTCAAAGCCCGACGACTTTTGTGCGCATTTCGCTCTCGTGATTTCTGATCAAAATCTTGCGCTCCAAAGAGATGTCCGCCAAAAAAAATCGGAATTATTACAATTAAACGTAAAAGCCAAAAAAACATTTTCATAAATACTCTTAAAACGATGCTTGAAATAAAAGAACAGGAAATAGGCCTTCGTTTACCATCATTCTTTCTACGCCTGTTTGATATAGATAATGATTATACTGGTTTGCCTCTATACCAGCCCCATTAATCCCTCCAAAATACCATCCCATCTCAAAACTCGTTGTGATGAGACCTGCCGCGATATTGCCATGGTCAAAAAACTGATAAGCCGCAGCTATAAAAAGCGTATTAATCAAAAAAGAAGTCAAAGCAGATTTTTTTTGCCCAACATACCAATAGCCCGCTCCAGGAAGAGCTGCATTCAAAAGTTGCGCTTTTTTAACAGATTTTGAGCATAGACGAAAATCCGTCAAAAATTGATCAACCGCCTGTTGGCTTTGCAATCCTTTGCTATAAACCGCGATCCTCTCAAAATCGGCATGCGCAAGTGCCGTCGACAATTGAACCGTCTGAGCCTTTTGCGGATTACATTGCTGCAATGTTTCCAAAATCGCACATGCTTTTTCGGGTTGCCCTAATTTTTCGTAGCACTCATAAAGCACTAATACGAGCTCATTAAAAGCAGGAAATTCTGCTGTTACTTGAAACAAACGACTATCCTCAAACGCTTCAATTGCTTCAACATATTTCTGTCCAAAGTAGTAGCAGAGAACAATCTCATATTCGATCTGTAAACGTCTTTCAAATTTCGAATCTGGAAGTAAAATTAACGCTCTTTTAAAAGACGTAATGGCACGATAGAGATCGATTTCACGTGCAAAAGTTTGTCCTATCAAGAGCTCTTTCCCCCAAGATTGCCTTAGCTCATCTTCCGTAAAATCAGGAAAAGGCGAGGGCAAATGCTGGATATAATTCTTGGGTGGAGAATATTGCACAATGGGGTCAAGTTGCGTATTAATGGGTTGGCACCCAATCAATAAAAAGATCCCGATTCCCAGAAAGATTCGCCTAAACAGATCTTTCCGGGAAAAAAACTTAACAACGGAGCATTCCATTCTTACCGACAATCTCCATCAAAAGTTTCACAAGCCTCACACGCTTCATATTTCTCAGTCGATTTAATATTGAAGAAATCCAATGCTTCATCCACTTCATATTTCCAGCTTCTTTTCGATTCGTTTTTGTAGCGGAAGACATCCTGTTGGTGCTTTGTCACATTTTGAACTTCTTCTTCTGTATCAATGATTTCGGGACGAATGAAAATCATGATATTGCGCTTTGCATCGGAAACCGTTTTGTCGCTAAAGGCAGCTCCAATAATAGGAAGGCCTCCTAAACAAGGCACATTCACCCTTCGTCTAGTGTCCTCATCTTGCATCATTCCGCTCAATACAAGGAAATACTTGTCTGGGACATGCACTCGCGTGGTCGTGCGACTTAAACGTGTCGTTGGACCGGGCAATGCAGTATTTAATACGTCCGAAGTCGTTGTTGAGGCAACACTACTGACTTCCTCACGAATTTCCAAAGTCACGATGTCGTTATTCCCCAAGAATGGAGTCACTTTGAATGTTGTTCCGACATTACGGAATTCAAAGTTATTCGCAATTGGCGTCCCCCCAATGTTGGAGATAGACTGTGTTTGGAATGGCGTGTTAAAACCGACGAAAATCTCAGCAGTGACATTGTCTTCGGTCAAGATTTTCGGGTTCATGATAATATTCGTGTTCGTTTTATCATGAATCGCTTTAACAAGGGCTCCAATGGAATCAAAGGTCAAATTTCCCAATGACACATTCTGCCCAAGTACGCCTAAATTATAACCAGGAAGTCGAGCTAGACCACTGGCGTTCGGAAGCAATGTCTGCCCAGTCGTAATCCCTCTGTTATTAACAATCCCAGTAGTATCTAAGGCTGCCGGTAATGTGGAAGCATCGGATAAAAAGGCCTGTGAACCCGCCACATTTCCACCACCAAAACGCGTTCCCCAGTTGACACCATATTGTAAGGAATCATCTAAAGATATATCCAAAATAAGCATTTCGATGAAAACTTGGCGCAATGGAGTATCGAGCTCGGCGATCAATTCTTCTAGCTTTCTAATGGATTCAACTGTTCCTGTAAAAATGAGAGAATTAGAAGACTCCAGCCATTGAACCGTATTAATTGTCGCGACTAAATCATCATTACTTTGTCCAAGACGATTTAAGCTTGCTCCAATGAGTGAAAGCGCTTGTTGAATATCTGCCCCTTTTCGATATTGGAGTTTATGGATAAAGAACTTCGTTCGTTCAATATCGCCTAAGGGAAGGTTTGGCGTTTGCACCACATTGCGCAAAATAGGCTCGGCTGAAATCGATTCTCCCGTACCTAATCGGAAGACCCAATTTCCATTGGGATCTTTTTCCCAACGCCCTTTTGGGACACGATCTAAAGATTCTTGTGTAGCGGATGCAGGAGGTGTCGTGCCTTCCGGAACAAAAAACCAATTTCCATTTTTATCTTTGTACCAAGTTCCCTTTGGAGCAGCTTCAGTTCCTGCAGGAACATTCGGTTTAAATACCCAATTTCCTTGCGCATCTAAATCCCATCGTCCCATTGCTTGATTTTCGGCAGCAATTCCGGGAACAGCGGCCCCTTCTGCAGTGCTTGTCGCTCTCCCCTGCACATTCAAGTCTTTCATTTCATAAATACGTGTTGTCCCCTGGTTTTGATCCAAGCGCTGCAACATGGAAATGGATTTTTCGACTAGATAAGGGGATGCTACAATGAAAATACTATTTGCAGTAGGCTGCGGCACAAAAGTAATGGGCAGATCTTGAGCAATCGGAAGCATGATTTGTTGGATAAGATCCATCAAGGTGTCTAGAGAGCTATTTTTGATGACATATTGCCCTAAAACGACTCCACCAGCAGGAGCATCTAATGATTTGAGTAGTTTTGCAATTAATCGTACATTGCTAACTAAATCCGTTATGATAAGATTATTGCTGTTCTCTAAAATCTCAACAATTGCTTTTGCTGACGTTAATGGACGCACAACAGCTGCTGCTTTAGCAGGATCTATGGAATTCAGATAAAAGACTTGTGTGACAAGCTCAAAATTCCCCGGAATAACGTCCCCTGCACCAACGATAGAGATGCTACTTACATTGGGATTTTTATGAATGAGGATATTATTGCCTTCTTCCAGAATATTTAATTCGTGTACGCGTAGTTCTTGAAAAAGTGCAGCCAAAACATTGTCGATGGTTGTTAATTCTTCAGCGATAACAGTGATGTTGAAGTCCAAATCGGCTTCATCAAAAATGAAATTCTTACCTGATATGCGGCTGACAAAACGGATATATTCAACAACATGCACATTATTAAAATTGATCGAAATAAGCCTTGACGGGGGTTGAGGAGGTTCGGCTTGCGCAATAAGCTCTTCTTCAGATTCTGGATCAACGTATGCCAGGTCTTCCCCAATTTCAGTTGCAGGAGGCTCTAATTCAACGATGACATGCTCTGACAGGTCTTCTTGGGATGGGACTCTAACCAAAGGCGTTTCTTCATGAGATGAAATTGAGGCTTCTAAGGCAATTTGAGGATCTTTTTGCTGAGCGACAGGAAGAAATTGTTCAGGTTCGATTTCCCATCCCATCTCTTCTAAGTCTTCAAGCTCTCTCGCAGCCAAATTGGATTTGACTTTAACTACCCTTTCTTTCTTCATGGATTGGCGGTTTCTTTGGAGATCAGCTTCGCGGCCATCCAAAACATTTTGCCCTAGCGAAAGAATCGCAAGAATAAAAGCACTATTAAAAATGACCTGACGTAATTTATTTTTCATAATTCTTGCATTATCTTGCTGTATCTGTTGTCGAAAGTAAGGTCGGCCATCTTTTGTAAAAAGGTAGTTATTCCAAACAATCCAATTATTTTCCACTGAAAATCGACTCAGATTGAAGAACGTCTATTTTACCGACTCGCTTGAATCAAAAGATTCGAGCTTATGCCTATTAGCTCTATAAGATTGGCATAATTTACCTCTTGGACGCAACATTTTTCGGAAAAGAGCGCAGGAAAAATGACTAAATAGTTCTTTTTTGGACGTTAACTTCTATTGTTTGCGTAAAATGCTGATAAAAGAGATGGGCCAATTGAGGATGGCTTCGGGAGATGAACTTTTTGCAATGCGGAGAAGATGCTCGGTTTGCTTTTGAGGAGTTAAATCTCGATTTTCAAAAATGGCGCGTTTAATGGCATCCTCAGAAAGAGGGGCCTGAACTTCATGTGAAGGAGAAACGGGAGTCAAGCTATCTAAAACAATAGAATCCCCCACTTCCCAATTGTGAGAAACATGCGTAAATTCAGCATTGGGATCTATTCCGAGTGGTAAATTTTCTGAAGGGATTTTTACTGGAATAGGATCAGAAGGAGATAGAGACCATAAATGCCCGTACCCGCAGGAGATATAGTGAAACTGGTTTTCATCTGGCAATAAAACCAAATAGTTTAAATTAAAAATCTGACGAGTGGTTTCATGAATGAGAATATCATTTAATCGCGTGACAAAATCTTGTGGGGACTTACAAGTTCTTGCTAAAGCTCTTCCCATCCCGCGCAGTGTTGCCGTATAAAGAACACTCGCCTCCGTTTTTTCGGAAGACTCTCCCATTAAAACGGCATACCCTCCTCCCGGGACGTCAAAGAGATCATAGAAAACCCCAAATACACGCATTCCCTTGTAATTGGCAATTCCTACATCTACACGGGACCAGAAAGGGGCCTTATCGGGAAATAGTAATGTTTGAGCATGCTTAAGACTTTCTGATAACTCGCTCAGGCGATCCCCGCTTTTTTGCTCTTTTTGAAAGTTAGGGGAATGTAAATAAGCGGATAAATCCGCGATAAAATCAACCATATCCTGATAACGATCTTCTGGTTTGATTTGTAATGCCTTACTCAAAATTTTTTGCAAAGACCTTGGCATCAAGGACAGGTGAATTTGTCCATAGCTTAATTTTCCCAGAACAAGTTCATAGGCAATAATTGCCAAAGAATAGATATCCGACGGAAATGAAACAGATTCTGGGTTCTCCTTTTGCTCGGGGCTCATATAAATAGGGGTCCCCACCAAACGGTGTTGCGCTACCACCTGGAGTGTTTTCTTATCTGTTAATTTTTGAGCAATCCCAAAATCGATAAGCTTAATTTGACCTGAATCCTCAACTAAAATGTTTTCTGGTTTGATGTCGCGGTGGATGATTCCGCGTGTATGTAAGTGACAAAGCGTATAAGCAATATCGATCACGAGCTCAATGGCTTTTTTTAGAGAAATGGGATTTTGAAGGATGTATTGCCGTAAAGAAATCCCTTGCACAAACTCCATCGCGATGTAGAGCCCTCCCTCCCAACTACCATGCCCATAAATTTTCACAATATTTGGATCGTCTGTGAGAGCGATCACCTCAGCTTCATGCTGAAAACTTCGAATGGCTTCGGGATGGCCTAAGAATTTAGGAGCTAAAACTTTGATAACCAGTGGTTCTTTTGTTTCTGGGTGGGTGCCTAAATAGAGGATGCTCATTCCTCCCTTTTGCAAAAGACATTCAATTTTGTAAGGACCGACTTTTTTAGGAACTTCCACATGCGCATCTGGCTGCTGGGGAGGGAGCAGCCCTGGGCTTGTGATACTTTTGTGAAAATCGTCACTCATCATCAAAATAAAATGGAAGCTTAAGGAAGTTTAAACACTTTAAAGGAAATCTTAGACATTACTTTGAAGACATTCAACCAATCAACCAATTTCTAGTACGCGAACCCCTAAAGCATCGCCAATGGAAAGCAATTCTCCGCGTGCCACGCGCTTGCCATTTACAACAAGGTCTATTCCATCTTCAGGGTGAACATTTAACTCTAAAAGATTTCCAGGCTGAAGCTCGACCAATTTTTTGACTGTCATTTGTATGCGCCCTACCTCTGCCGTTATTACTAAAGGAATATCGTCAATTGAAGGTGCAGTTTGCTTACTTGCAGTGGAAGCTTTTTCAGCCTCTACATGACTTTCTTCTTCAGCCTCATGCTCTGTTGATTCTTCCACTTCAGATTCTTCATGCTCATGCTCTTCGTGCTCATGATCTTCAATTTCTGTCTCTTCATCATGGTCTAAAGCAGATTCATCTTCTGTATATTCTTCGTCTTCATCATCTGTGTAATCTTCATCCTCGTCTTCATCTTCATAGTCAGTTTCATCTTCTTCCGTTTCCTCGAATTCAGATTCTTCATGCTCATCATACTCTTCATCTTCATCGTATTCTGAATGATTTTTTGCCATGGGTTCAGTTACCTCGTGATAAAGGGGATACTCTAGAATTTTTAGGTTCCCTTGTTTTAATTTTCCTCGGAAAAAGGGTTTTCCATTAATAGTTAAAAGGACCCTGCCGGCGTCTTCGCCAGGCTTCAAAGAGCAGGAATCCAAGATAAGCAAATCGCCTAAAGCTAATTTTTTCCATTCCCCGGCTTTTAGAGTCGTTTTACCCGCTTCTAGATGCACCACCACTTCCAAATAATCCGCATTAGGTGTCTGATACATCGCATTTTCATTGGCTTGTGCATAATGCGCTTTCCACTCTTTGTAAAACTGATCAGATAAAATGAGCCGACCTTTAACAGAATGCTCTGGAGACACTTTCGCTGTCACATCTACACATAGGGAATTGCCTTCTGGCTGAGAAGCAGGATCTTTAATTTGAATGGAGAGAGAATGATCGAACTCCACACTTTTAAAAGCGTGAATCAATTCAAGGCTCAAAAACTGAACAAATGCATTTAAAAAATCATGATCCGCCTCAAATTCGGGATGCGTTTGATTTTTCAATAAAAATCCCATTAAAAAAAGAAGATCTTGTTGGGACATGACCCACCAAACGGGACCTTCAATCGAGGAAATTCTAAATTCTCGAATAACGTATGGTTCACCAAAATCAGAAAAGAGATTTTTTTCATTTTTCCATTCTGGCAAAGAGGGGATAAAAGCCGCCTCTTTTAATTGAAATGTTTCTGCAAATTGCTGCGCAAACGCTTCCCAAGGAAAAGCCGGAGGGTAGCCAAATAAAGGGACCTCATCCTTTCGAACAAATTCAGGAGACAGGTTTTTTAGCCATGAATAGGGAACAGTAGCAGTCATTATGAAAATCTTTTTTGAAATGGGTTCTCATTTGCATTCAATTGAACGTCTGGTGCGAAGGATTATAACGAAATGGCAATTAATTCAAATAGATCCTTATTATCCTTTTTGTCTTTTCTGCCTGCCCTGTCCTTGTGATTCATCTTCATCCCGCTGATGATCATCTTTAGCAAGTTGAGTATCATCGAGATATGGACGGTTTTCCATAATTGTAGTCGTTGTCACTTGGTGCACAATCCATTCCCCTCTTTGTGCCAAAGTCTGCATTAAAGCTTCTTGGTTTTTAGGGAGATCCAGCAAATTTTTCGCTTGTTGCGTGAGGTTTTCAAAAGTAATATTAAATTCATTTCTTGCTGTATCATAGCTTGAGACAACAACTCTCGCTCCATCGAACATTTTATTAATGCCGTTCAATGTGATGGCAGTTTCCGTTTTGCCACCTTCTTTTATGCTGTATAGATCGATTTGCCCTATTTGGTCAACTATTTCTTTGATCCGATCAATCATATTCACAGGCTGAACAATAGGGGGTGTGGGGGTATAGATCGAAACCAGCTCAGTTTTGACAACCATCGGATTGACTAACGGTTGATTAGGCAATTCCTGAACAGGGTTTTGACCGTTCTTTTTCTTCGAATCAACGCCCGCTCCAAAATCTTCTGTGTCATTCTGATTAATGGAGACATCCTCCATTTTGACTTCAGGTTTCTTCTCAGCATGTGGGACAAAGTAGGGTCTTTGAGCGATCTGACTGCGAGACTGCTCAAATTCTTCTTCGCCTTGATTTTGCACAGCTTGTTCTTTTGCGCCCTTATCTTCAATACCCTTGTCTCCTGCTCCCTTACGACCTCTCGCCAAATCAAAAAGGGAAGGGGATAAAGGTTTACTTTGAGCTTCTTCTTCTTGCTCTGCCTTTAAGTTTGCAGCATCGAGCGCTTTCGTGAATTTCCCTTTATCCGCGACATTCTTGCGTTTCTTTTGAGAATCTTCCTTAGCGTCATCCTTGTGAACAACTTTGAAAGTATCTTTGAGTAATTTACGATCAGGGCCTTCACTGCGATATCGATCTGCATCATCGCTAGTTACAGATAAATTTGGACCCATACTGACACTCCATTATTAACAAAATATTATTTTCTTTGGTGGATCATATACATCACCGATCCCAGTTCGTCCTGTTCACGACCTTCGATAATCTCTTCTTCTTTCTTCAGCTCTTGCAACCAGTCTTTGCGATGCGTCATCAGTTTATCCACCTCTTGACGCTTGCGTTTCAGCTCTTCTTTGGCAATTTCAAGATTTTTTTCAGCGACAGTGACCTGTTCTTTTTGATCCGCAACTTTTTTTTCTTCAACCTTCAAACGCTCTTGTACAATTTTAATGTACACCTTCATTTGTAAAATCTTAGGACTCGTGGTCCCATGATCCATTTCATAACGCATTTGATCCATCTTAGCTTTCAAATGCTCAAGGACCTTATCTCGTTCGGCTTCCCGTTTGGCTAACGTTTCCTTCTCTCTCTCAAGGGCCAATTTTTTATCAGCAACAACCCTCTCAGCATCTTCAACACGCCTCTGCTTGACTTGCAAAACTTGCTGTAAAGGATAGACCACTTTAGCCATAAATTTGCAACCTCATCGCTTATTTAAACATGCTGCGCAATAGTTGCATGGTTTCTTGGTAGGAACATTTTTCATCAACCCCTTGCTTAAGGAATTTATTCACCTTATCAATGTGATCAATGGCAAAGTCCCCTGCCTTATCGGCGCCCCGTTTATATTCCCCAATTTTAATCAAAAGTTCGTTCTTTTTATAGTTTGCCAAAACTTCTTTCAATTTTCCGACTAGCTGTAAATGCTCTTTAGGCACAATCGAAGGCATGACCCGGCTAGCAGAAGAAAGAACGTCAATCGCAGGATAATGGTACTGGCGCGCAAGCTCACTAGAGAGAATGATATGTCCATCGAGAATAGAGCGAACTTCGTCGGCCACAGGTTCATTCATGTCATCCCCTGCTACCAGAATGGTGTAAAATGCAGTAATGGATCCAACATCTGAATTTCCTGTTCTTTCCAAGAGCTTTGGCAAAGTAGAGAAGACAGAGGGTGTGTAACCAGCACGCGCAGGAGGTTCCCCAGCTGCCAGCCCCACTTCACGCAGGGCTCGCGCAAAACGTGTCACGGAGTCCATCATCAAAATGACGGATTTTCCTTGATCGCGAAAATATTCGGCAATCGCAGTGCCTACATAAGCCGCATTTAAACGCAGCTGAGAGGCTTGGTCAGAAGTTGACACCACCAAAACAGAACGTTTAAGACCTTCAGGTCCTAAGTCTTTTTCAATAAAGTCACGAAGCTCACGCCCCCGTTCACCAATCAGGCTAATCACGTTAACATCTGCCATCGCATTACGCGCGATCATCCCAAGCGTGGTAGACTTACCTCCACCGGCTGCCGCAAAAATGCCGACGCGCTGCCCTAAACCTGTGGTTAACACACCATCTATTGCCCGAATTCCTACAGAAATAGGCTCTACAATACGCTTTCTTTTCAAAGGATCGGGGGGAGCTTGAATAACAGGATAAACTTCATTTAATTCTAGAGGTCCTTTTGTGGCCACATCAAGCGGCTCACCTAAACCATTTAAAACACGTCCAAGTAATTGCGGACCAACTTTAATGTGGAGAGGGAGGCGAGTCGGAATCACTTCAGAAGAGGGCCCAATGCCTGTCATCTCTCCTAAAGGGGAAAGAAAAACTTCTTCTCGGGTAAAACCCACAACTTCTGTTAAAAGGGGTTCCCCTTCTCTTTTCACAAGACAGACTTCCCCAATTTTGACTTGAGGAACGATGGCCTTAATCAACATCCCAACTGTTTCTGTGATTCTTCCGTTAACAGTTGTTAGCTGTACGTCATCCAATTCACCAATTAATTTATCGAATTCATCATCTAAAGACATTGTGACTTCCCTTCCCTGAAAAGAGCCCAGCTAAAAATACAAACTCATGGCAAAAAAGAGCCTTCGCTCCTTGCTTTAGGTTATGCATTATAAGCTCTCGACGGCCAGCTTAAATTTGAACGTTCATAATCGTTTTTGTTGAATCGAGTGATTTAGTCAGAACGCTCGTAAAAAACTCCATCTCTTGTTGGATGAACCCTACCTTGATCTGGATAAGTAGCATGTTAGCGGGATTAATTTCCGCACGGTTAGCATGCATAATCTGCACATCATTGGCCAGGTGCTCCAATTGAAATTGAGAATGGGTTAGCAATCCCAAAAAGTGTTCAATCGGATTTGTTTTTACAGGTGCGACTTCTGGCGGAGTATACTCGACACCCGCTTTTTGCAAAGCCACCTTCAAGTTATCATCAACATGAGACAGCTTGTTGCGCAAGAGATTGCGAACAGAACCGTTGAGCTCAAGATCGGAAGTCGCGAGAGTATTTCGAATAGAATCAATTTGTTTTACAACAGTCTGTGTTTGCGCCACCAATTGATCCGCAGATGGATATTTATTTACATTTACATTGGCACGGCTGGCATCTCCAACAGCATCAATTAATGAATGTTGTTCACGGCTCGCATTGGCCGTTTCTTGCGTTTGAGTCGACTCTACTGCAGTTTGTTGCTGCATTAAAGCATCGAAACGATCCTTATCGGGGATTTTTTCGATAGGCTCTTGCGCTTGGAGAGCTTTGCTTATTTTTGATACTTTTTCTATTTTTTCTATAGCCATGATTTAACTTCCTTATTAATGAGAGAGTTAACGATCATGCACGCCTGGTTATTTTTTGAAATTCGGCTGGAAATTCCGACTCACTATTCATCCAGGTTATGATGAACTAGACTCTTCTTTTTCCGCCTCTCGATCAGGGAAGAAAGGAGATTTTTTCTTATTAAGGTCTTTTTCTGCCCATTCGAGAGAAATTTCACCTAAATTTTTAATCGTTGCGTCATTTGTTTTATCAACAGCTTCGCGAATCATCTTTTCGCCTTTTTTTCTCTTTGGCTTTGTCAGTAGAAAACAAATCCCTAAAAAAGTTTGCGCTAAATGATTTTCAGGTTCTTGTTGAATCACAGTTTCAAAAATGCGAGTGGCTTCTTTTACTTCTAGTTTATTCAATGCAATATAGCCTAGCCCAATCTGGGGGGCTGTATGCCCGGGGCTCATCGCTTCTGCAGCATGGAAAATGCGTGTTGCGCTGATTTCGTCCAATTGCTTAACAGCTAGAAAACCAGCCTCGATTAGCAAAGGGAAGTCATCTAGAAAGTTATAAAGCTTCTTCTTATCCGTATCCATCCGCTGGGCATCCTCTTTTGCATGGTTGAGTCAATTCCATCCATTAACCAGTTTTAAGCAGCGACCATATAGCTTTTCAGCTAACGATCGCTGCTTCGTCATAAACCGTAGTCGTCTACGCCGATTAACCTTTAATACCTTGAGCCATTCTAGTAATCGCTGAGTTCGCTGCACTGATAACCGCTGTAGACATCTCTGATAGTTGAGATAAGTGGTTCATTAACATTTGCATTTCGAACATATCGCCGATACTAATCGCGCTACGTCTATTTTTAATTTCAAGCAGTTTGGCTTTCGCGCTAACAGTCGCATCGTTAACAACTTCAAATAGCCTTTTTACACTAAACCCTGACTGAATGTTAACTGAGCCGGTTCCGCCAAAACGATCTGGGCTTGTCATAGTATCCTCCTAGATTAATTAATTACTACTGGAGAATAAGTTTGCCAGTGATTCATACTGGAAATTCCATTTCCTTAAGTCGACCTTTCGGCCTCCCCGTTTCTGAATCGCTTCATCCTTAAATCTTTTATTGTAAGTGTTCAATAGGGTATCCATTTAATCATTTAGGCGTTATTTAATAAACGACAAAAATTGATCTCAATGGACTCCCCTATTGAACACTTACACTTATTTTTTTGTTTTACTTCGCGAGATCACTTTTAGCATGGATGTATATCCATGAAGAAGAGCGCCATATTGATCAAACTCTTCTTTATTCTCTCCTCCTCTCAAAATCTCTTTGATTTTTTGAATACGGAGTTCAATTTTTTGTTTTAATGCCCGCATTTTCACAGGATCCGCTAGATCTTTTTCGATTTCGAACATGAATTCTTCGGGCTTTTGATCTTTTTTTTGTTTTTCAAGTCCAAACATGAAAACCTCAACTTGATAGGATGCAAGTAGTAAAACTACACAACTTTCTATTATTATTGTAGCATAAAAGGGTTAATTTTGCAAGGGAGTTAAAGTTTTTCGTTTACAACAACCCTTTCTCTCATTAGCCCTAGAAATCAATTCGGTATTTTTTCCCATCTTTTTCAAGAATAATCATATGCGATCTAATCTCTTTAATGGTCATTCCATCCAAAACGTCGTTCGTTTGGAGAATACGGCCATTAATAACCACACTGATGGTATTGCCTTGGCTAGAAAACCCACTTACTCGGTATTGGCTTGTGATGTTTTCAATCGCACTCGCAGGGGCTCTTTCTGCAACCAAGTTTTGCACGGACCGAATTCCAGGAATTTTCATAAAACCATCGACTAACACATCGTAATTCTTCAAATTTTTAGGATCCACATTCCCAGTCAAAGTGAGCTGCCCTTCATGCATCGCTACTTTAACATCTCGCATTCCATGGCTTTGCAATTGGAATGTCACATTTGAAACCACATCCTCTTCCACAATCACTTTTTTCTCTAAGAGGTCCAAATAGGGAAAGTTAGAGCTCAGGTAATCCGACAATTGCTCGGCTTGCTTACGCGTTTCCAAATAACCCGATAAAACAAAGTGACCAGCTGTCGGTGCATGTACAGTCACACCTTTCCAAAGAGGATTGCGTGTTAACACCTGGTTAATTTCTTTCCATACATATTCATCAATTACAATGCCAGAATCATCTAAACTTTTAATGAAGGGCAACCCCTGTAGATTATATAAAAGTTGGTTCCGATCAACCCCTGTCAAAACATGTCCAACAAGAAGCAATCTGCCAGTTGACGTATTATAGGAATGCTTGACACTTGGGAACATGGATAATGCTTCCTCAATCTTTTTATCGGAATCTGCGACTTCTTGCCTTTCAACAGGCTTACTTTGAAATAGAGTTGCAATTCCCATGCCAACCAATGCAAAAAGACCTGTAATAATGGCAATTAAAATAAAAGCGCTTAAAGCATGTGCGGATTTATCTGATTTTTTTAGCTCTGGAGCAGGAGGAACTTCAGCAACAGTAGATTCTTCAGAAACGACATCTGGTTGAGGTGCGGGCTTTTCTTCTTCTCTTTGCAGAACTTTCACTATAGAAGGCAGCAAAGGAGAGATAATGGTATGCATTTCCCCTTCTCTGTCAAAAATGATGAACGACGTTGTTCCCATCGTAACAACCACATTTGTCTCAAGAGGTCTTCTTTCTTTAAGAGGCTCTCCATCAACGAGCGTTCCATTGCGACTTTTAAGATCTTCTATAAAAAGATTATCTTGATCATCAATCGTAATTTTAGCATGCGTTCGAGAAACACTTGTATCATGAAAGACAACATCGCATGCATTAGGATCTGTTCCAATTACATAACTACTGGAAGGTTGAAGAGAGAATTCTGCCCCGTTGTTAGGACCTCCAATGACTTTGAGCATCCAGCGGCCAGATTCTTCCAAACCAAAATTAATCTCGGCAAGCGAGCCCCCTTCATCTTCATCAAAAAGGGTATCTTCTGCTGTAAAAGTTTCAGGCTCATCATCTACAGACTGCTCAGGCAAACTTTTTTCTTCATGACTTGGGGTTACTACTTCGCTTGGAATACTCATAGGTGTTTCTACTGGTTCTTCTTTATGTTCTTCTTTTTCTGAAGATTCTAATGGTTTTGTCTCTTCTTTTTCAGCTGATGCAACCGGTTCTTCTTGATGCTCGCTTTCGGCAGCTTCAGGCTCTTCTACTTTTTGCTCAGCCTGTGGCTCCTGATCCGATTGCTCTGGTGATTCCTCTTTTGGCGTTGCTGCCTGTTCCTCTGATGATTCTGAGTGTGCTGCAGCAGGTAATTCGTCAGGCTGTTCAACTTGTTCTGGCTGCGATTCTAGAGGTGCGCCATCTTCAGCGACAAGATCTTGAGCTGACTGAGGAGTTACAGCACTTTGATCGGGCTTAGCCTCTTGCGAAATAGGAGGTTCACTTGGTTCCTGATGCTCAGATGATACGGGCTCGGCGGCGTCCTCTTCTTCCGGCTCTTCATCTAACAAATCTTCTTTGAGCTCTTTAACGTGTTGAGTCACATCTGGAACATCAACCGAATTAGACTCCGGAGTATCAGCATCCGTTCCAACGTGAAAGCGAAAAGTGCCACTTCCAATTTTAATGCTGTCTCCCTCATGCAAAAGATAAGGAGCCTTAATTTCTTGATTATTAACTTGTACGGGATTTGTGGTGCTAAGATTCTCCAGGGTAATGCCTTCTGGAGTTTTGCGGCAAATAGCATGCTTACGCGAAGCCTCTGGATCTTCCACCAAAAGCTGGCACTCATCTGGGTCACGCCCAATCACCCATTGATCACCCATATTCAGGGAAAGGGCTAGCCCTTTAAGCAATCCATCTTCTGCAATCAACTTTGCCGACATAGGTTTAGTACCCTTTAAGTCCGTTTTAAATCACATTAGACCATAGAAGCATGTATCATTTCTTAATAAAAAGATACAATTTTCGTGCCAATCTTCATAGGGGCCATTAAAAAATATATTTGTTCACACGAAACTAATTATAGCATAAGCCCCTTTTTAAATGGCTATATTACAAGGAAAAGATGTGCTGTTTATACTCAAATTTCAAGCTAACAACCATTTAATATTCTGCCTAAATTTATTCATTAAACAATGGATTTTGATTTAGCTAGAGAAAGAAGGCTCTCTCGTCAGTTTTTAGAACTTGTACATAAAAAATTAAATCGACAAAATCTTTTCAAAAAAGGAGTTTGTCATGTTACCAACAACCTTAGCCACGCAACTCTGGTATTATGTGAAGAGCGAACATGAAGAAGCTCATCCCGCCACCAACGCCATTATTGAGAGAATTCAACTGGAGTGCCATCCACCTGTAAGCTACATGGGACGTAGACATCCCAACCAGGATTTAGTTGATGTGTGTAAATATGCGATCATTTTTTTTGAATCAACCAAAACATCCTACAGCTTAAAAAATCGGTTACAGCGCAAGATTAAGCATTGTGTCAAGCTGGAGAATCTGCAATTTCATGTAGCCCTAAAGTTCATGTTAGAATGGTACAGCGCAACTCCGTTTACAAAGCTTAGCACAAAAAAAATCGTGACCCGTCTATTGCAAGACATTCAAATGATCGGATCGGATGAAAACAAAGTGGAGGACCTGAAAAAAATATGTGCGGATCTATCCGCTAGAGAAAAAACACCCCCAACTTTAAAAGCGGTTTTAACGAATACCCTCCTAGCCTGCCAATCCACTCAAAAGCAAAGAGAACGTTTAAATTCTCTTAGAATATCCATGCTCAGCCCCATTACAGTCTATATTTGGAAAGCTAAAGGCAATATTGGCCACATTGCTCTAAAAACATCAAGACAGTATATCAGCTTTTTGTCAAAACATCGCGTCCGATCTGACAATCCAAGCAATTGCCATTTGTATTTTAATGATTTAAAAGACCTAAACCGGACAGCAGATCAAAAAATCACCTTATACAGTTTAAACACCGATTTAATCCTTCAAGGATTTAACATTCTGAAACAGTTGAATTGGAAAGAGGCAACTGAAAAAAATTGTTCAAGCGCGATTGCCGCACTCCTTATTTTAGGAGGATTTAGAAATATTTTTGACAACGTCTTTTCGCCCCTGCCTGATGCTAGTGAGATTCAAAAAATATTAGAAGCTGCGCAAAAAAAGATGATAGACATCAAAATCAAGTACATATTCACAGGCAAGGTTCTCCCTAACCATTTTTCAGATCCACTTAAAAGAGCCTCTGAAATCGAGCAGGATCAATATGAGAATCTTATTGATCCCATCTCATTAGCAAAAAACGCCATTAACAATGCGATCTATGAAAATCTAAAAATCGATGTAAAATTGCCCTTATATGTTTTAAAAAGAGACCTCGTTCTCGACACCTATAGATTACCTGTCAATGATGCCCATCGCATAAAACGACATGCGCTGGTCGAGATGGTGAAAGAATTGCATGAAGTCTTTTTACAAACATGCTTAAAAGACAAAACGTTAATCTTAGAAAGAGTTGATCAACACACAACATTTTTTAAGCTATTAGCACAACATGAAAATTTCAATCATATGGGTTACTGGGAATATTTAAATGCAATCATTGAAAGTTATAAATTTGATAAAAACACCAAACATTTAAAAAATAAATGGTTAAAAAGAATAGAAGAACTGAAAAAACTATCAATTAAAGAATATCATTTAGGAAATTAATCAAACTTTAAATTTCATTGACTTTTAGCCATTTTAAAACTATAATTTTTATTATTGTTTTTGTTTTTTAATAAAGGTCATACATATGAAAGTTGATTATGATGTCGTGATTATTGGTGCCGGCCCCATAGGAATCTCAACAGCATGTGCTCTAAAGGCAATGAATAAGAAATTGAAGATATGTGTATTGGATAAACGTCCCACAGCGACACGCACACATGGCCTTAAAATCTATAACGATTCAATCGCAAAAATTTCTCATATCCTCCACCGTTCCAGAAACAAAGAAAACAGCTCCCAAGTAGATATCCAGCAATTAAAAGCTAAATTTAAAGAGTGGAAAAAACATTTTGTCCCCACAGACAAGATAGAAGCTGATTTAAAAGAAATCGCCAAAGGACAGGGAATCAAAGTTAAAAGAAAAGAAGCTTATGAACTGACAGAAAATCATCTTCAAAGACTCTTAGATGACACTTCGTCCCCTGAAAGCGATCAAAAAATACTCCAAATCCTACGAAATGCAAAAGTTGTCATCGGAGCCGATGGGGCCCATAGTGTCGTCAGAAAAAAAGTCATGGGAAACAAATTAGCAGAAAAAAAGACTCGCCAATACGTCGTCCAACTCAAGTATCAAACTGTAGGAGATGCTAAACCACGAAATTTTTTCGATGCCTCTGCAATGCCCCTAGGCGGTTTTGTTGATTTCGAATTGATGAGTAAAGCCAATAAAGGAACTCAAAAGCCAGTCACTTTAAACGTTGTTGTCGATAAAAAGACATACGAGGCACTTAAACCAAGTGGAACAGAGAATACAAAAGGCACATTCCGTCATCCATGGTCTTTAGAAGAAATTCAAGAAAAATCAAAGACAGATAAAAAAGTGTATCGCGTTTACAGAAACTTTTTAAAAAATTTGAAAACCCATTCAGATTACACAGATGCAAAAGTTTCAACAATTGAACTCGCCACCTACCGAAGTAAAGAAAGTGTAAAAAACCACAATGGGAAAATATTTCTTTTAGTTGGAGATGCGAATTCTGGAATGATCCTGGGAAGAGGATTTAATAAAGGCTTGAAAGAAGCAGGATTGTGCGCGCAGGCAGTTGCCAAATTTTTTGAGAAAGAACATCCAGAAACAGGCTCGATCCCTGATGAATTTATGCAATATCAACGTGAAGCAAAAAAAACATTTTCACAGGAAAAAATCGGAGTAAAAATAAAGGTCGGCATCATCAAAACAGCCAATCTCTTTGCCAAGCTCTTTTGGAAAATCAGGTGCGCTTTCAGACGAATAATCCCTAAACATTAAGTTTTCCTTGAATCCTTATTTTGTTCATGAACTTGCGCTTGCATATCTTTTTAAGCCCAGATTCCATTGAACCCTGACCAGGAAAAAAAATATGCACGTCCCGAAAAGCAAGATCATCAAATTTTTCATTTGAAACTCTTGCTTCAAAATGTCGACCGATAAATTTGTACATAAAAGAAATGGAATGACATAACTAAATCCAAATTGAATGGCTTTAGGATATACCTGCATTGGCCTTGACCCCAATTGAACCATTTGACTGGACAGAGTTGTTATATTACTTGAATCTGTAAACCAAAATGCACATGCAACAGCACATTGGTGTGTCAGGTAAATCAAAAATACCCCGACCAATATCATTGCAATATACATCGTAAATACTATGATGGTCACATTCAGGCTTAATCCCTGCACTCCAAGGTAAACAAGCCAAATCGGAATGGGAAGATTGAATAAGCTCGGATAATCGACTCTTTGAATAGAGGACAACATTTGTGAATCCATAGGTTTGACTAAATCAAAGTCAAGATCCCCATACTTGATTTTAAGGACAAATTCGTCGTGAGCGATTTCAAAAAGAAATGTATACAAACATACCATTAAATTGAAAGTCCCGAGAAGAATGTAAAAAGAATTTTTATCCCAGGTATTAATAACATCTTCAAAGTTGTAATAAACATCGACTGAAAGAATCTCCCCAACCAAAAAAATCAGCGAAAACAAAATCGTCAAAATAGATGAAAGTTTATACGCAGCAAAATACTTAAAGCTAATGATAAAATATAGCTTCCAGATTCTAAGACTGCGAAACAAACTTTTATGAATTGACGGCTTCATATTTTTTTAATCCTTTTTTCCACAAAATCTTAAAAGACAAAAATAACATCAAAGTCCAGACCAAAATTATACACACATGACGAACTAGTTCATCATTTGTAAACCCACCCTGAAGCATCTTTACGCTAAAATATCCAAAATAGGGAAACGGCGTATAGGAAGCGACTAAAGCCAAATTAGGTGGCAGAAGGTCTAAAGGAGCAATAACGCCGCCGAATAATAGCATACATCCTTGAAACAGACGTTTCAAAGGCCACATTTCAACTAACCAAAAAGCAAATTGGCTAACACATAATCCAAAGCAAAATGTCAGTAGCAAGCAGCTGACCAAAACACTCGACGTAAAAAAATTAATATAAATATCGATTGGTATATCTAAAAAATTAAACACTACAGCTACAAAAAGAGACATAATGATCAAAGGCGGTATTTTAGAAGATAAATACTTGGCCAAAACATGTATTTCAAAGTTAATGGGCTTCACTAAAAATGAACTTAGAATCCCTTTACGAATAAGCGGCTGCATTTCAAACATATGGTTTGGATAAAACAACAGAGATGTCACTGAAATTAAGGCAAAATAAGAAGCTATGTCAGTCCAATTATATCCATTAATTTCGCTCTTATTCTCAAAAATGATCGACCAGACGGTGAGAGAAAGTAAAAGCTGCGTAATACGTAGAACATACGCAAACAAAAAATTAAACCGGTAGGACATATCTTTTGATAAGTGGGCTTTAAATATTAAAAAATAGGCTTGAAAGGACATGATCAATCCTTTTCATTAAAAAGTGTAAAAATAGCCTCTTCAAAAGACATTTCTTCTGTTTTCAGCTGAGTTATCGGCACCTTCTCAATAATTTCAGAGAGATTTTTTTGCAGGTCCTCAGGAGAGCAGGAGAGTGAAAATTGTTGCGCAGAAACCCTTTCGATTGGTTGTGAAAGTTGAAAACTGTCGTTATTTTCAGTTGAAAAATAGATCTTATGAGAATGCCGACAACAATGATTTTTTAAAGATTGGATGGAGCCATCATAGCAAATAGAACCCTTCTTGATGACCATAACCCTTTGAGCAAGAACCTCTATATCCTTCATATAGTGACTGGTTATAATAATCGTTGTCTTAAATGCCTGATTGATCCAATGCAAAAAATCTCTTATAACGCGTTGACTAACCAAATCTAAACCAATCGTAGGTTCATCTAAAAAAAGTACTTTGGGTTGATGAATAAGAGAAGCAATGAGTTCAAATTTCATTCGCTCCCCTAATGATAAATGTCGGACGGGAGTGTCTAACAATTCATGGATGGACAACATCTCTATAAACTGTTTTAAACGTTTTTTAAATTCTTCTTTTCGAATCTGATAGATTTCAGAAATGATGTTGAGCGTATCTATAGCTGGAATATCCCATAGAAGTTGGCTCTTCTGACCCATTACAACCCCTATTTGCAAAAGATAATTTCTATCTTTTTGATAGGGTATTTTCGACAACACTGAAACGGTTCCCGAAGATGGATGAATTAATCCGGACAAAATTTTTAGTAATGTGGTTTTACCCGCACCATTTGGCCCTAATAGCCCTATGACTTCACCTTCAGCTATTGAAAATGAAATATTATTCAGCGCCTGTTTCTTTATTTTTTCACGAATAAAAAAATCTTTTACGGAGTTAAAAATCCCTTCTTTTTTTTATAGGATTGGTAAAAATGGTTTAAATTTTCTACATCAATATTTTTTTTCATCTTCCATCCAGCATAAACCTTTAGCGTAAATAGACTGTTCAATCGATTTGATTTTCTCAACAATTTTTTTAGATTGTAACTCATTAAAAAAGCCATGCCAAAAAAATATGCTTTGCCAAAAAAGTTGCTAAACAGCAGAAAAAATAGGATTAGAATCTTCTTAATGTCAATATAAAAATTGACTATATTCTTCGAAGTATGGTTCTATATCATTCAAATTTAAACTAAGGGCTGTAAATGCTTTATCTTGAACATTTGGATCGAAAATTAAATCATTATAGCTTGGGAATTCATTCAGGTAGCGAAAAAATAGCTTCTAAGCAAGTCTTAGAAAAAGTTAAAAAGCAGGTAGAATGCATAAAAAATGCACACTCAGATTTGCAATCAGGTTCCAGCAAAAAACTCATCGATTTATGTAAATGCTGCGTTGCCTATTTAGATGGATTACAAAAAGCACACACATTACGAAACATCTTGAAAAACGCGATTGATATCAGTGATGAAACATCACCCACTTTAACCTTTCATGCAATGCTTGAAAAGGTCATCACGATTTATGACAAGCATCCTAAAACGATAAGTGAATCTAGAAAAGTTTCTGAAATCAAAAAACTCATCGCAAATATTCAGTCCTCTCGAGATCAATCCGCCCCCATTAAATTGAGTGAAAAATGCAAAGTAATAGAATCCAGCAAGAGTGCAAAAACCCTCGCTAACATTTTAAAGGCGGTACGGATAGCAACTCTAAATAAAGTTCAGAAAAACTCCATGTACTTTGAAAGTATCTCACAGCGCCAAGACATACAGCCCATTATTCCCTCAAAAATAACACCGGTGGCTGTTTTCATTTGGAATCCACATAACTATGGCCTACAAATAGGCAGTGTAGGGCATGTTGCCATTAAAACACCCACAACCTATGCTAGTTTTTGGCCGGCTAGGGGAGAATCGCAAAAATATAGTATCAAAAAAGGCGTGTCAAGCCAGCGCCATAGCTATTTCGAAGACCTCCGAGAAGAAGGGCGTCCACCAGATCACAAGTTTGTTTTATATAGCTTGGATGCAGCAGCTATTGATGAAGCGTATAAAGTTTTAGCGAACTTAGAATGGAAAGCGGGAGCTTGTGATAGTACGCATTGCAATAAATTCACCGCCAGGAATTGCTCAAGCATGTCGGCAACTTTACTAGTTCTAGGTGGTCTAAGAAACCTTTTTCCTGAAAATGAGAGCGATAAAATCTTTTCCATCATCCAAAGTGCCGATACGATAAGAAATCAGGTACATGCTCTAAAGAAAACTATAGATACAAAAAAAAGAGAAATGCCTCCTGCTTGCACGGTAAAAGACAGCAATGTCTTCGACGTCAGCGGAGCACTGGGTGCTATCGGCGTGAATTTATGGAATTCTTTGGTTGGCAACGAAGTCATCCTTCCAAACAATTTTCTTGATCCTATAAAAAAGGCCTCTCTGCTTGAAGAAATTAAATTTGAAGAAGAGATCATTGCATTTAAAAAAGGGAGGATTGAAGAAAAGCGTCTGATTGAACAAAAAATCCAAGATATTGGCAAAAGATCCATTCGGGATTTACTCAGGAACTTTAAAAATAAATTGATTTATATAAACTGGGCATTAAATTCTTTGGAAGGAAGGAGAACTTATAAAAAAACATATCCAAAGCTCTATGAACAACAAGCCCATTACCAAACAACCTTTGATTTTGTGCACCATAGCTATAAAAAATTATACAGGACTGCTTCAAATTCCGCCCTTTCTGACGAGGAGATCTTAGAAATTGCAACCCCTTTATTAAACGGGATTGAAGAACTTTCGGAAATTTATAATGCCATTGATCACACACTGATTATTCAAAAAAATTGAATAAAAGTTTAGGGTGTAGCTTTCCCCTAAAAATTAATTAAAATGCTCTGAGAGGTACTTTTCAATTTTTGCTGCCAATATAAAATCAGCTAAACTTAGAGCAGAGATATTGTGCGTCGTTAAGAGCAGAGTCATCTTTTTATATCCTAAATAGATATCAGGATGGTGGTTATGTTCTTCAGCCTGTCGAGCTAACCAATTCACTAAATCAACACCCTCCATATAATTAGAAAAAGAAAGCTGTCTTTCAATGTGAGTGAAAGTTGTATCAATCGACCAATTGGGCCCAAGCTCTAAAATAAGATGATTGATTTGATCTTTGGAAAGAGGTTGGAAAACAACAGCCCTCTCACTGAGATCGTTCTGAGCTAAATCCTTTATACCTTTTTGCGAATCCATCTTAATATTTCCCCGTAAATGCTAATCCCAAACCAAAAAATTTCTATAACAACAGATGAAGTATTCCAGTGAAAAAAAAGTGAATAAAGAATCAGAAGTGCTCCTACAGCATTAATGGCCGAATAGTAAGAATCTGTCACTTTGACAAGGGATGCTTGTAAAAGAAAATAAGCTCCAAGCACACATCCAACCCCTAGCATGCCAATAACGTCGGCGAAATCTATCATGGAACAATTCCCTTTAAACAATATGACTGAATAGAGTGACTTTTTTTCTCAAATGACGAAAATGTTTGCTTCAAAGCTGTGAGCATATGCAAGGCTGCCTTATTAGGTGAAATCGGTTGATTTTGATAGAAGATATCATGATTGTGAAACCAGCCTTCATACATCCCTCGTTGAACAAGGCTATCTGTATTTAATCGCATCACATCATACCATGTAATCGAATCTCGAGACGTTTGCATTTTTTCACGTAATTGAAGCTTCTTAATCGTTTCATTTAATGCAACGCTTCTGGGTTCGTTAGGAGGAATAGCCTGTTGCTTTATAATTTGCAGCATTTTATCAATTTCTTCAGGAATATTGGTATCATAATCGACTTGTAGCCGATTGATTTCTTCGGTCAATTCTTCAAATTTTAAGTCAAAAGGATGGATGATAATGTGAAGAGGCCATAAATAGATATTCACAAGATAATTGCTGACGCGCTGTACATATGAGGGGGAATTTTCTTTAAGCAAAATTTGAAGAAATGCATAAACCTCGGTGAAATATTTCTTTGCCTTAGAAATCAGCTGTTGTTTGTCCCCTTCTCCCATCATATTTCCTGTAATAAGGCGATGAGTACGATGAGCCCAATATTCATAGTTAAAGGTATCCAACATATCTGCCCCCCATTTATCAATCACACTATGTTCATTCACTAAAGACATGGGAGAAACTTTGCCTATTCCAAATGAAGGATTCGTATAAAGCGCAATATGATGAACATAATCATGAATAGCTCCATCCCACGCCTGATTATATAAATCTCCCAAGTGTTCAAAATGCTGCTTTTTCATCATGGTCATCACTTCTGCATCAAGAGTTGTGATGCTCAAAATGATACCGCAGCCATTGCCTTGCACATCTTTTCTTTCAACACGGATAAATCCCCAACTGTTATAAAAGCCAGAAAACCTATACCGACGTGGAAAAGAAAAGGTTAAGTCTTTCCACTCAGGCAGCTGTTTTTGAATGATCGGATGAATGACTCGATCTGTTAAGTGTTGTAAATTTTGCGGATTTTCCTGAAAAAAAGCTTCGGAAATCACATGATTATGGGACAAGTAAAGAACCCCACTAAGTTTAGGAGTTTGAAGAAATAATTCTCCTAAATCGATGGGCAGCAAGTCCCCATAAATATGACTACAGGTATTTTCTTCATTCAATTGCTGTTCCCAAATCTTAAGAAAATGCCCCACTTGATGAAGTTCTAAAGCAATAAGCTCATCAAAGTTCATGCTTTTTAAATGCTGAATGAAGGCAAAGAACGCTCCATTTTGATGAAAATCTTCGGGAGAAATATCCCCAATCACTCGATTCCAATTTGCAACCATTAAAGTTTTACCTCGATAATTTTCAGCTAAGACTCAAAATTCTGCAAACAAAATCTGAAAGAATCTCTCTCAGATCCATTACGAAGGTTAATGCATGGTCAAAACACAACGTTCTATAAACTAACCTCCGCATAGCAATTGTCAGTCTCATGAACAACAACCTTGGTAATCATCACATTGCTACCCGCAAGCACCTTAGGTGAAACTTCACGTAATAAATAAATAGCGATTTCTTCGGCTGTCGGATTAAAAGGACAAATAAACGGCTCTTTTTTTCTTGGTAAGGAACGCAAAGCTTGGATGAGCTCTTTGTCATGTTCACAAACTAAAAATGTGTGGTCCCAATGTTCGTCGATCCATCCACCGACCTTTTCTTTTAAAACCGAAAAGTCGATGACACGTCCAAGTGAATCCAATTGTGGAGCTTCCGCTGTGAGATGCACATAATAATTATGACCATGAGCTGTTGCGCACTTATTTTCATGATTCATCACACGGTGACCTGCGCAAAAATGAATTTTCCGCGTACATTTGACTGTATTCATCTTGAATTCCTTGTTATAGAGAATTTAACCAATCACAAATGCATTTTTGAGATTGGTTTTTCAAATCATAAGAAAATTGGACTGTATCTTGCTGGAATTTCTTCAAAGACTGGCCTTGTAGCATAAGAACTCCTTGCTGCATCCATTTCTCTAAACACCATCTAGTGACTTCTGGGTGACACTGAAAGGCAAGAATGGAATGACCAATGGCAAAAATTTGGTTCTTACAAAGTTCCGTCGAAGCTAAAAGTTCAGCTCCTGATGGTAGATCAAACGTATCATGATGCCAGTGGAACATTGAGGTATAGAGCCCCCCTAAATATTTGACGCATGACTGTTTTCCTTTTTCGGAAAGAATTAATGGCGACCAGCCAATTTCTAACGTATCAGCAGGGTACACACGTTCTCCAAGAGCTCTTGCCATTAACTGGCTTCCCAAACAAATTCCGAGTGTTGGAAGACCTAAATCAAAGCGTTGTTTAAGCAATGTCACTTCATCTAAAAGGAAAGGATGTTCTTTATCCTGATAAGCATTTAAAGGCCCGCCAAGAATGCAAAGTAGATCAATTGATTTTAAGTCTAATTGTCTTAAGTCATCTACACCGGCACTTTTATAGGAAATTTTGTATCCATTACTCATAAAAATAGATTCCCAATACCCTAATCTTTCATGAGCAACGTGACGAATAACCGTTAACGTTTTCAAATTTATTTTTCTCGTTCTGTTATATGCTGAGCGTATAAAAATGCTAAAAAAAAGAAAAGACTTATTCAATATGCCCTTTTTTCATCATCAATTATTAACTCTCTTACATGCTTTTCAACGACCTTTTTACTCGAGATGATCTCCCAAATCGATTTCATCATAGATGAACAGGCAATACCTGCTCACAATTTCATGAGAGAACCAAATTTCCAAAATGTAATCTAAATAATGGGGGCACTTGACTTGAAGAGCTTCTTTATCGAAGCTCGGCTTCAGGTTCAGAAGACAAGGAAAGATCTGAAGCAATTTTTGTATGAACGGATTCTGAATACCCTATCAACATCCTTTTCCATTCAATTTCTGTTGAAGGTAAGCCTTTTTCGATATCATATCTTTCATTAGGTTTGTATTGCGTGTAATCTCCCAAGTCTGCCTCTAAAAATTTTTTAATTTTATCTAAAAAGGAGCTGGGATGAATGGTCTGCTTAAAGATAGCATAAGAAAATCCTCTTGCCTGTATTCTATGCGCGGCCTCAATGTATCTTCGCGTATATTCCTCTTTGGCAAAAGCATAAATGGGTATTTGGCCTAATTTTATCTCATTCTCTTTTTCAAAACTTTTCCTGTCTCTATAGCAAACAACATGAATAACACGATATTGAACAACCATCTCAGCATCAGTTGGACTTAGAATTAAAGCTTCTGGAAAACCATTTTTTACCCGAAGATGCGCATAATGTGTTGTTAGAATTTCCTGTATTTTTTTCACTCCTGGTACAGAATGTTTATACATACTTGCAGCTTGAAGGGAACATCTTCCCCCATAATAATGGCCAGCTGTAAAATGTCTAGTTGCTTGGATATGCAGCATCTCTTGAAAGGCTCTAGAACTAAAAATGACTATTTTTAATTCTATTTCACCCGTCGAATTCTGTGTCGGTCTGATATAAGTATAGAGGTCATTTATTCCCTCATGTATAAACGAATGGGTTCTTGATAAACACTCTGATGGGCATTGCATAATCAAATTCCTTTCTAGTCGTATATAGCGGACATAAAACTCAAAATGCTTTTTATTGGCAAGAAATTACTTTTGAGCTGAATGGAATATATTCGGACAAATCTTGGACATCTCTCTTTCATAGATATTGTGGTTTGCAAGGCAAATTAAACCAACCTTGATATTTCTATCGATGAAAATAGCTCTGGATCTTCTGAGTCTGTTTTATTTACTTTTTTTGTTGGATACTATATAATTAGTTTTTAATTAACTAAAAAAGTAATCTCCCATGAATGTCAGCAATAAATATTTTGATGTTATTATTAAGAATAATACTTTTTATATAGTCGAACATTCTTCCAAACAGAAAAAGCATCATTCAGCGATATCCACACTGAATAAAATAGAAAAAATCATAAAGAATAATTTAAATTACTCCGACGACCATCAGGATAACTATTCAAGTTTATCTAAAATAAAATTGTGGAAAATCCTTAAAGCGAAATCAACTGAAATTCATCACGGATACACACAAAAACAATCAAAATTAAACTGGTTTGTGAGGAAAATTTTTAGTAGAGGAAAAAAAGTTAACGCAATTCATGAAAGAATTAAAAATTTTATCCCTCCGCCTCCAGTTTTCCCCCTTCCAAATGAATTAATTCAGGGAATAACGGACCATCTAAGTCTTTCTGATCTATCAGCTTTTGCAAGATTAAATCACAACGGAAATGAACATGCGACAGCTTCAATGGATAGGCTTGCTCGAAAATTTGGATATGAAGGACCCTATTCCGAAGGATCCAAATATTTAAAAGATCTATTCAAAGAAATTAACCAAGTCTGGAGGATCAAGAAATTGTTACCCCCAGAATGTATTGTTTATAAAAAAGCTAAGAATGGCGGTGATTCCATAGATCCAATCAAAACTTTGCAAAATCTTAAAACACTACAATCCAAATATATTCTTCCAATTCTTGCAAATAAGTTTTTTTATACATCAGCTTTTCAAAAATTCCGAAAAATTTTTAATGTTAATGGCAATTGGCCATTATCGGAACCTAGTGATAGCCTCAAAAAAATTGGGAATAAAGCGCTCGCATTGGCTGTGAAGCATGGGGAAAAAGAAATCGTTAAACTTCTTCTAAGATATGGAATCGATTTGGCCATTAATGCAACAGACAAATATGGTAATACAGCATTAAGTACTGCAATATTCTTTGATAACAAGCTAGAATTCATCCAATTCTTAATCGATGAAGGAGCTGACGTAAATATAGCAAATGCGGCTGGCATTACACCATTGATCTTGTCAAACTCTTCAGAAATGACTCATTTATTACTCGAAGCTGGGGCAACAGCCACTATTGACAATGAGTCTAAAGAAGGAACTGCTTTACACATAGCTGCGAGTGAAGGATCGCTAGAAATCGTTAAATCTTTAGTGGAACATGGAGCTACAGTTAACGCTAGGCGTCAGGATGGGTGTACGGCACTTTATATAGCTGTAGTTCGAGGACATAAAGAAATAGTTGCGTATCTTATTAGTAAACAAGCAGATGTAAACACAGTCAATATCCGAGGAAATACCCCATTAATACATTCTAAATCACCCGAAATCACTCTTTTGTTACTGGAATCAGGGGCAATAGCAACCATTGATCTGCTTAGCCTTCAACCAGAGGTCGGCAATGCTTTGCATAGAGCAACTCGAGAGGGGGAACTTGAGATAGTTAAGCTCCTCATACAAAGCGGGGCAAATATTAACATAGAGAATCTGCAAGATCTTACAGCTTTAGACTTGGCTGTAATAAATAAAAATACGGAGATTGTTAAATTTCTTATCAGCCAAAATGCTGATGTAAATCGAGTAAATACTCGAGGAGTAACTCCTTTAATCTATTCAAACTCACTAGAAATAACTCGCCTGTTATTAGAAGCTGGAGCAACTGCTACAATTAACCATGTGTCTGATAGAGGCAGTGCCTTACACCGAGCAGCTCCCATGGGCGATCTTAAAATGATTAAATTCCTCATACAACATGGGGCGAATATTCACATCGAGAGCCTGCAAGGTCTTACCGCGTTGGACTTAGCTGTAATGTATGGAATTACAAATGTTGTTAAGTTTCTTATCAGAAAAAATGTTGATGTAAATAGAGTCAATGCTCAGGGAGATACCCCTTTGACCCTTTCGTTCTCATCAGAAATAACTCGTCTGTTACTGAAAGCAGGAGCGTCTTCCACAATTAACCATCAGTCTAACACAGGCACGGCCTTACATAGGGCTGTTTCCAGCTCCATTCCCAAGATTAAAATAATTAAGCTCCTCGCAAAATATGGAGCTGATATGAATGCGAAAGACTCACATGGCAATACAGCCCTAGATTTAGCAAAGCAGCATAACTATAAAAAAATTGAGCGCTTACTTTCAAGTTTGGGAGCAACAGTCTAGCAATCTACTGCAAATTCTCGTGTTCTGTACCACGCTTTTCCCTTAGAACATACTTTTAACTTATAAGACCACACATTCTGAAGGCTTAAAGAGTATCAACAACAAACCTCAACGGATTCTCTAGGCCCAGTCGTTGTCATTCAAAAGCTACATGTTACACAACAGCCCTAGAATTGCAGCACATTTTAATGGCTGCAACTCAAAATTGGGGCCATTTTTCAAAATACAGGAAAAAGGTTTGATTGTTTTGCAAAATTTCAAATGCATTCTCAACAACCCAAACTCTGCTAATATGTAAGAAATCCCCTCGTAAAACTCATCGAAAATTGAATTTTCAGCATCTAAAAGAGACTTTGATCAGCATGAAAAAAAGCATTCACATAATATTTGAACGTGTTCAACTGCAAAAATAGCCAAAGATCTTTTACATCAACATCTTATAAAATCTTCTTTCAAATTTTAATGCCGTGATGTTAAAAGTTAGCGTTTACAAAGAGCAAAAGTCTTTGTCTATTTTTTGACTTACCAAAACGAATCAAAATAAAAGTAAATCGAGAAAGATTTGCAAAAGGGGATCTTGAATGCTTCCTGAAAGATTACATACAAATTTAGCCTATTATGAAATGGGTATCCATCAAAACACTCCTGCAACTCTCTACATTCTAAAATACCTAAAAAAATATTCCATTCCAAATAAGACTAACGAACAAAAACTTATTGAAATCTGTCATTCAGCCATTCTTTATTTAGAGTCAACAAAACAAGCCTTTTCACTATCAAGCAAACTAAAAAAAATAATGATCAAGTATGCGCCTAGAGATCGCCAAACAAGCTTGAAATGTATACTTGAATTTGCTTTCAACTGCTTTAAAAAGGATCATACTAAAGTAAAAGAAACGAAAAAGGCGCTCTCTCAACTTCAGCAGGTACTTAAAAAAGAAAAAGATTTGGAAAAATGTATTCGTTATTGTGAAAAAAATAAACTGCCGAAAAGTTTAAAAAAAGTCCTGCTCAACACGCTTTCTGCAACGACAATCAATCCTGAGCAAGAAGAAATCCCCTACTATCATTTGGCGATGAGATCTGTTGACATCTATATTTGGAAAGATAATTCAACTTCGCATGTCGCATTAAAAGTAGCCCGGCAGTACATGAGTTTTCGGCCTGTTGTGGACCAACAAAGATCAAAGTGCCGTAACCATTTTGACGACTTAAGAGATATAGGCCGTATAGCCGAGCATAAAATCACTCTCCATGGATTAGCAACGGATGAAATCATCGAAAAATTTGCCATCTTGAAACAACTAGATTGGCAAGAAACCACCGAAGAACATTGCACAAGTGCGCTCATAGGTTTATTGATTCTAGGAGGACTTAAAGGAAATTTTTCTTCTTTCCCTGATAGAAGAGATATCAAAATAATCCTAGAAGATGCCAGAAGAAGCCCCGCTATGCTTCAGATTGAGCAATTGAACGAGGAAGTTCACTATGATTATGTCCTAGAAGATAAAATCAAAGGTATTTTCAAAAATCATATCACGTTAAATCAACTCTTAGAAGTCCTTTCAAAAGCTCAAAAAAAAGAGGAAACGGAATTTGGAAAAACTTTAATCACTGAAAATAATACTGCAAAAAGAAAGAGAGACATTTATAAAGCTATCTACGCCCACACAGGTATTGATATTAAACTTAAGCTATTTCGTTTAAAAAAAGCGCTCATTCTGGGCTATTATAAATATCCAAAAGAGAATCCCATTCGGATAAGAGCTCATTTTCTGTATGAAATGGTCCATGAATTGTTCTCTAAAATGATCTACGAATATCTGGACTTAAGAAATGAGGTAACATTTGATAATTGTAAAGCCTTCTTTAACCTTATTGATCAAATAAACGTGACTGATAGACAAGAAAGCTATAACGAAAAACCTTTTTCTTTTGATTTTCTAAATGATCTACTAAAGAGCTATCCTGATGAGGGCAAGACTGGCGAAGAGGCAGAAAAATACATTGAACAAACAAAAGAACTGAAAGAAAAATGGTCTTTTCGAATAAGACATCTAAAAAACCTCGTAACCAAAATATTTGCTCATGATGTTCAATTACCAAAAGCCCCTATTGAATTTGATCAAATTCTCGATCTTGTTCATGGGATTTATGCAAACACGGTTTCTACTTATAATTTAAGAGGCAGCTAAGTAGCAGTTTTTTTGACAAAATGCACCGAATTGCTTAAAAACGTGATTCGGGACATTCTTCGTCATTTTTTGCAACCGATATCAAAGCGTTTAAAGCTCTACTAGCATCAGATCAAATAGGGCTCTTACTCACAATTATAATATAAAATAGACCCTAATATTTTTTGTAAGTGCAACATGAAATATCATCACCTGTGTAAAGTAATGATCCTCTAGGATTATATGCACTAAGAAGTCAGACTTATTTTATATGATAATGAAAAAATTTAATTTCCCTTCCCTTTTTCCCCATCTTTGCTTATAAAATCCTTTAAAACATTTTTTGTGGAGGTCTTCATATGCATGTAAATGGTTCATCAATCAACACGTCTTCATCCATATCAACGGAGAATGCATCTGCCGATGTAACCCAAAAGATGGGATTAGCAGAAATTAAAGCTAAGCGTATCCGAGAATTTGCTCTAAACTTCTTAGGAAAAGGATATATTGCTGCCGATAATTCCGAAGCTGGCCTTTTAGAAAGAGCTTTTGTCAAATTTTCTGCGGAGTTAGTCGATATTTTAAAGGCTGAAAATCGCCATGAAGAAGCGGTCGGAACCTCGTATCAAAATGCGACAGATGAACTGAAAAAAAAGTTTGAAGTAAAATTTGATTTAGAATGTCCCGTGGTGACTGTAGAAAATCATGCCCTGTATGGCACTTCAAGAAAATCTAAAGAAGAAGAAAATAAAATCGTTTTTGTGGCGAGCCATATCAACTACCATAAATGCCAGCTAAATCAAACCCCGAAACAAAGGAGAGATCTCCATGGTCGAGAACAAAGAGGAGATCAATATGTGAGAGCGGTATGGATATATACGGGATATAAAATTTTTTTTGAAATTGATATTCAGTCTCACCTTCATTCTTCGCATAAAAATTTGCACGCAGGAACAAAAGCTAAATCAAAC
This sequence comes from Parachlamydia acanthamoebae, assembly GCF_000875975.1. Classification (NCBI taxonomy): domain Bacteria; kingdom Pseudomonadati; phylum Chlamydiota; class Chlamydiia; order Parachlamydiales; family Parachlamydiaceae; genus Parachlamydia; species Parachlamydia acanthamoebae. The sequence goes on from NZ_BAWW01000066.1 coordinate 94,507, forward strand.
GTAGCCTTTAAAGGTTTCACAATTGGTGGTGGATTTAAGGGAAAAATACTAAGTGAAAAATTGCAGGGAAAAAGTATTGAAGGAATTAAAATGACGGCTAAAGGCTTTGGTGATTATTCTATTCCTTCAAGTAAATTTCATTTACCAAAGAATGTAGAAGAAATTGGCCAAGTCTTAGAGACTATTGAAAAAGACTACTTGGAAAAAATTGATCATATCATAACGCGAGACTTTTTTATTGACGAAGCTTGTCTAGCTCCATACCCAAGTCAAGCACTTCGCCCTCCCTTACTCACCTCTCAAAACACATCCTCACTTCGTAAAAAAGATTTTAATGAACTTGCCAAAGAAATTGATCTCTATCATAAAAATACACTCCAAGGTCAATTGGGGTCTGTTAAATTGGAAGATCTCTTAAATTCACTAGATAGAGTCTTTTCAAAAATGTTCGCTAGAGGATTTGAAAAAGTAGATGGACGCGCTTATACACTAGTAATGGGGGAATCCAGTTCTGGCAAAAGTGCTCTTATCGGCTATTTAACTAATGCAAGGATCATCTATCAAAAAAACAAAAGTGGCAAAAAAGTGGCTATTTATGATCCAAGATCTTCCGGCATTTATCCAAAAATTGGACATGGGGGTTCTAAAACAAAAGGGATAGAGGTTTTTGGAAACTACATCGATACAGCTGGTTGCTTCGATACAGAAGGAACTTCTGAGGATATTATGAATAGCGTAGCTATTCATATAGCTACTCGATCATACGAACCTAAAAAATTGATAGTCGTTTTAAATTCCCAAGCTTTTAACAAAAGATCTCGTATTTTTTTAGAAATGATTGACCGCTTGACAAGAATAGTCCTTGGATCTAACAGTGAACAGGTATTATCATCCATTCTATTTGTCGTAAATGATAAATTAGCAAGTAAAAAAGATGAAAGAAAAACCAAAGATGACATCATTCATCTCATAGACCAAACAATCGAACAATTAGAAGCCGAAAAACAAGATCTCCTTGACAAGGATATTCCTAGGCACATGCAGGTTTGGAGATTCACCCCAAAAAGTTGGGCTGCTTGGTTTACTGAAATTTCACCTGAAGAGCAGGAGAAAGAAAGAAAAAAAATAAATCCAAGAGTTGGCGAATTGCAAGAGAGAATCACTTTATTAGAAAAGGTGAAGAAACTAGATAACATTATCGTCTCTGATATTTTTTCAGGAACCAGTAGAAGTGAAATACAAAATAAAAAAAATAGCATAAATGATACTCCTCCCTTATCCTTCTGCATGAAAAATCTTGTCGAGGATGGAAATCAAATTTTTCAATCATTTATACTGGCAACAACAGCATACTTCAACTCTTTATTTGAAAATCAAATAAAAAAAGGCAAAGACCTTCTACAAATCCAAGAAGAAATAACCAACTTGCAAGAATCTTTAAAAAATGAACCTAATACTTACACTAAAATAAAAATTCAATCTCTTGAAAAACAATTAATAGAAATAAATAAAGAAATCGAAGATTTAGAAAACCACAGTAAAGAACTCAATTCAAAAGAAACCGAAATCTGGAAAGATCTTGCTAAAGATAAAATCATTTCCGAACGCTCTCTTTGGCATTTTCTTCCAATAAAACACCGCTTTGAGCAAATTTCTCCTATTGGAGACATGGTCGTTCCAATTGATCATGTTAAGCTAAATCCACCTAGAGGAGATTATAACAATGGCCATTTTTGCAATGAAAAAGAAGAGAACAATAGCAAGGGAAAATACCAAGTTACTTTTAAACAAGGTTGGCGCGCAAAAGCGCGTACAGTTGAGGTCCAGCTATATATCATGAAAAAACATCATCCCGCTACGCAGGCCGAACTCAAGAGAATCGAATCCTCCCTAGATACTAAAAAAGCTAGCAAAAGAGATGTAGAGGAACAGTTGAATAACTTTCGCAATAAAAATGACTGCCGAAATGAGCAAGAATCCTTAAGTGAAAAGCTACTTGATTTAAAATCTCAATATAATGAGGTGGGGAAAGATCTTGAAATGCTTCAATTAAAAATGAGTAAGTTTAGCGATTACCGGAGATTAATTGTTCAGCTGATCGTAAAATTGGAAATTCATAGTGAATCAACAAATGATTCAGAAAGAAAAATCTATGAAGATTTTATAAATTTTTCAAAAGACTTTGAACCGACCTAAGTACCAATTCAAAATAGGCTACACTTTATTAAGGGGAAGAACATACTTCCCCTATTTCATTGAGAAAGAGACTAAAGATAAGTTTTAAAAGCATCAAAAAGGCCTCGAAAAACTTTTGTTTTAAGTGTTTCAATGTTTGAGTGCACTCCATGCATAAGCTCTTCATAACGAATATCTTGAATACCTCTATCTTTCAGGACATAATTCAGAAACTCATTAAATATTTTATTCTCATCTTGATTCTCTTTTTCATTCAGCTTCATTGCTTTTATGATTTTTCCGACTAAACATAACCATTCTCGATGTAAAGATAGCTTTGAGCTTATCATTTTTAGCTCATTTTGTAATCCACAATTATTCGTTTTTATATCAGTTATTTTTCTAACACAGCTTTCGATATTTTCCTTAGATTTAAGCCTTTGGTCTTCGCATGCTTGATACTTTAGATTGATGTCCTGAAGATGTTTGATCCTTCTCTCACAGTATTTTTCCGAAAAATTAAATTGATTTATGAGCCAATCGATTCTCAATAATCGATTTAAAGTAAGGGGATGATCCTTTTTTTTAATAAAAAATTCGATCTGTGCATATTGGCTAGGATCTTTTTGATAAATTTTCTTAGGAAAAGATCCACAAGGCTTGTAGATAATTTGAATTGCCCCATCTTTTTTTTTCTCTATAAACTTCCCTAAGCTTTCATCATTATTAGGATGGCAATATTTGATGTCTTGAACAAATTCGCAAGCTTCTTGCTTAAACTCACGCGTTGGTGTTAACCAATATAGAAAAATAGGAGGATATATATCCCTATAGCTGGCGTTTTTCCAGAAAATAAGGGTTTCGTCTTTTACGACTTCCTCTCGCTGGTGTTTCAGTATAGCAAGATATTCTCTTGTTTCTTTTAATCTGTCCATCCATTCATTTGATTCTTTCTTATGTTCATTCATAATGTCCCGTATTTCGAGAATATTATCTTGCACACAAGATTTACTGTTGGAATCCTTAATCATGACATTACAATGTATAAGTCTTTCAAGCTTGGATAAATCTAAACAATTTTGTTTGATTTGAAATGTGAGTTGTTCGCGTCTTACAAAAAGAGAATTGAAGTAGTTCGCAGTATCCCTTAAAATGACTTTAAATTTTTGAAATCCTCCCATAACATAATTTTCCATATTGAGAGGTAAAGGTGGAAATGAAATTGCGATTAATTTTTTTTCAACTCTTTGTCTTGATATGTCACTTTTCAGATCAAGCACTTCGATATTATCTATCGTTAAAATCATTTTTAAAATGGTTATTTTTTCATAAATCTCAGGTACTTCTGGATTATCTTCTATAAATCTTTTCTGATCTTCTTGCGCTGCATCATCCTTATTAAATTCCTTAAGTTGTGAATAGGAAAATCCACTTTTAATTAATCTTTTTTTCAATATTTTAATTTCATGCTTAATATCCACAATAATTTTTTTTTTACTTTTTTGGTAAGTGTATGCTGGATCATTTATCACAAATAATATTGAGGATAGAGCTTCAAAACTTGTTGCATCACGCAAAATCCTTCGCAATCGGTCAATTAAATCAAAAAATCCACGAGCTCTATTATTAAAAACAGCAGAATCAAACATATATACTAACCGGTTTAGAGGATATAATTGACTCGCAAGATAAACAGCCATACTGTTGCAGATTTCAGCTGAAGGACCTTCTGTGTCAAAAAGCCCCCCAGTATCAATATAACTGCCAAAAACAGCAATTCCTTTGGTCTTCGAATTTTGATGCCCGATTTCAGGAAATTGATCTGTCTGCTCGGATTCATACATCGCTTTACCATCCTCGCTTTTAAAAATAATTTTCGCTTTGAGTAAATACCCGATGAACGTGCTCTTTCCAACGCCACTTTCTCCCACAACTATCACATGTGGTGAACTTATTCTCTTAACTCGGGGAGTCAACACTCTAGAAAAAATTCTTTCTAAGGATTCTAACACCGCTCTCAAATAGTCCCCTTTTCCTAATTCCAATAGTCGATCCCCACTAAAATTTTTAATTTCTTCCGCCAGTTCTACAAATTTATTAATGCCTACTTCCAATTTTTTATTTGAAGAATCAGCCTCTTCAGATTTAAAAGGCTTTGAAATACCGTTGTGACTAACCATGCTTTTAATAGCCGAAATAATAGAATGAGTAGCATCTTGGCAGACAATGCAATCTTTTTTGATGATTTTTGTAATCATTTTTGAACACAGCTGGAGAAGAGAAGGAAATTTAGACTGAACTATACCTGTAAAATGAAGCGGCTTGGTTCGCAGGGAAAATAATTGAGTATCTTTGTTATCTTCATCAATCAATTTTTTGATGAAATAAATTCTTTTTGATTCTTCGGACGGAGACCTTGAAGGAAGAGGTAACAGCCGTCGTGGAGGCTGTGATTTAAGATCAGATGAAGATTCACAAGCATTTATATTTCCATCCAAATTATTTTTAGATAGGATTTCATCCGATCTTTCATTGTGAATAGTTATAAAAAATTTCAATAAATCATCCGACTTTGAAGCCTTCTGGATGAAACTGTCAGGAGAAATAGCCCTAATGAAGATTAAAATAAGTTCTTTTTTATATTTTTCATTTATTTGAGAAGGAGAAGAGACTATTTTCTCTAAAAAAGCACTTAATTCGGAGTATTTTTTCTTTTCTTGCCTAACTTCTTCAATGCGTCTAAAAATTTGTTCAGCACAATATTTTAATTTACTTTCATAATTGGCAATGCCTTGCCCAAAAAGACTTTGAATACTCAAAAATTTAGTCAATTTCACATATTCGTTGACAGATGTATGCAAAGAATCTATAGAATTATTCATAAAAAGACATTCCTAGTTTAAATTTTATTAATGACACTGGCATTAAAAAGAAAAACCCAACAAAAGTCAAATAATAAATAGAACTTATTAAAAAACTTGCTGAGAACGCATCCAGCTTAAATACTAAGCCCAGAAATTCTTAAGAGCATAAAAATGTCATTTACATGACGTTTTTAGCTGGTTTAGCACTACATTCTTTACTTCAATTCCCTTGAGAAATCCCCTTTAAAATCTTAGTACTTTAATATTAAAACTAGCATTTACAGAGAGCAGAAGCTGCCTCCTATTTTTAGTTCTTGAACAAATACATGCTGGTTATCTTGTGTAATCCAATCATTTATCAACTGATTCCAATTGATTTCACTTAGAAAGACACGGACTTAGATCGTTGCAATGTAATTGAAGCATGTATGACTGATGACAACGGCAGGTAATCTATCCCAAGATATTGTCAAATTTGTGTTTTTGAACTGAAGCAAGTGTTCCTAAATCAGAAAGCAGATCTTTTTGGATCAGATCGACTGCTTTATCTATCTGTGGATTTAGGGAATAAGCAGAGGTGTTCCCCTCATAAGTTAATCCGCTTATTTCTGTTAAATCTACACGTTGTAACCCACACACGATATGGCCGCTTGACCTTCATCTACGTGATTCTCTGAATGGCTTGAACATATAATTTAATTTCATGCGGAGCTTCGAAGGTTGAAATCAAATAATCAGAAGATGCGCTTTCGATTGAGAACAGCTTTATTCCCAAACTTACCGCTATGACCAAGCAGGTAATCTGATCCAAAAAGATCTGCCTTTCAACATTGGTCAAACAACGTATACTTATGATTTGCTTCATCGGCACAAGTCGATCCACTCTCCACATTTCAGTGAAACAGGAGTTACATATGATGCTGTTGGGAATCTTCTTACACAAACTTACACCGATCCAATTGGTCGTTTGCCTTGTCAATATGCTTATGATGATCTCTATCAGCTCAATTCAGAAAAGAGTTCAGCGAATCACTCTTATCAACACGATTCACTCTTTAATCGCTTTGTAAAAGATGATCAACGTTTTGACTTCAATTCACTTAATCAGCTTTTAGGAGACAAACTGAGTGCTTATGCCTATGACCCCAATGGGAATCTATCCGAGCGCCATGATCAAAAATACACGTATGATGCCTGGGATAGATTGCTTTCTGTTACCATCGGCAATATACGTTTTAACTACACCTATGACGATCTAAGTCGGCGCCTTTCTAAAGTTAAATCGCTTTGGGATCCATTAACAGACAATTGGGTGACACAAGATACGCAGTATTTCCTCTATCAAGGAGATAATGAAGTAGGAGTTTGTGATGCAGAGCAACACTTAATGGAATTTAGACCGCTTGGCCATGGACGTGGTGCTGAAATCGGTGCTGCGGTTGCTTTTGAAATTCAAGGAAAAGTGTATGTTCCTTTAACTAACTTCACAGTGCATGTTCAAGTTCTTTTAAACTCTAAAGGTGAACCTGTCGATATCTATCGCTACACAGCTTTCGGAGAAGAAACCATTTTTGATCCATTTGGGGATGTTAAAAAACCGATAACATCTTGGCGTTTTTGTTCCAAACGAACTGATCCAGAAACGGGCCTGATTTATTTTGGCAGACGTTACTATGATCCTCAAATAGCTCGTTGGATCACTGCTGATCCCCTTGGTTATGAAGCCGGACCTAATCTATATGCATATGTAAATAACAGTCCTTCAACTAGTATTGATTTATTTGGCCTTATAGACATAGATGGCATTTATGATGAAGAAAGCAGGCGCGCAAGAGATGCTGAATTCGATCGTAGATTAAAAGGCGTGGTTCATGGAACTGTTGACTTTGCCGTCGAAACTATTCATGGTGTGTACACACATCTCTAAGCTATATCGGATCAGATGGATTAGATTTAGAGGAAAGACGAGATGTAATAAATACCATAGGTGCATCTCAGACTAGACATAAGAAAATTATTGATGACAAAATCATGGAGGCTTTCGGCATCGATCCTCTTGATGAAACATACCAATTTTATCGTGACAATACCAAATTAGGATTGGAGATATGGTCTTTAGCAACTGGGGTTTATGGCGCGTATAAAGGAATTAGATTTTTAAATAAAGTATTTAAGATGCCAGCAACAATGATGGAAGTTGGAACTTCATTAACAAAGTCTATGAATGGTCTTAACACTCTAGGAGCTGTAGAAGAATTGCATTTGAATCAATTTCATCAAGCAGCTTCGAATTTATCTAAAATAGGAAAAGATAATATCAGAATTTTGCGCGGGTGGGCTAAAAGCAAAGGATGGCAAAAAGTTACTAATTCACAGGGCGGGCCGGAAATTTGGGGAGAAACTATAAAGGGGGCGTTTGAATGGAAATTAAAAATTAAACCCATATCTAGCTTTCGAGAGGGATTGCAGTCAGGTAGCAATCTCCCAAGATTTGATGCTCGACTTAGTCGGGGAAATTATATTAATCCATTTACATCAAATATGGGGGCAAGAGATATTGGAACCCATATCCCTTTAGAAAATATTTATAGATGAGATTGATTTATGAATGAGCGCCTTAATTCACTAATAAAATTATTGCTTGATGATACTGTTTCTGTCGCCGAAAGAGATGATGCCGCAATGGATTTATTTGAATTTGATGACAATAGAGCTTTAAACGCTTTAATACAAATAGCAAAAAAAAATGAGGAAAATCCTGTGGTTTTAAATTCATGTGGAGAATCTATAGCTTCCATCTGGATCAGGCGAAACCAATTTGATAGTGAATGCTATAAAAATTTGAATAAAATTGCTCAAGCGGGAGTAAAAGGGGTTGTCGAATATTTTAAACCTGAATGGAACGAGTTTTTTTAACTAGGGCGTGTCCAGATGTTAAAGCAAAACTAGTCGGATTCCCTAGAGCATCTGTCGCCGCATGTATGACATTTTAAATTTGTGTGTGTGTTTATGTGTATAAATGCATAAATGGTCTATTCACTTGATTTAAGAAAAAGAGCTTTAAATTACATTGCAAATGATGGGACTCGCTTGGAAGCAAGCAAGATTTTTGGCGTTACTGTTCCGACTTTAGCAAATTGGCTTTCTAGAGCAGCAAGATTTAGCACCCAAAATGAATGGGTCTAAACCTAGTAAAATTGATAACGAAAAACTTCGGAAATATATCGAAGAGCACCCTGATAGTTATTTAAGAGAAATAGCTGCAGTATTCAATTCAACATTACAGGCAATATTTTATGCGTGAAAGGCGAGATATTGTCAAATGTTGTGTTTTGAGCATCTAATAGCGCATCCAACTTGTTAAAAATTAAGCTGTGTATTTCATGTTAAAGACTTCTTCCCCATCTTTAAACTGCACACCCAAAATCAGTTTGTTAATCAACTCATGACCTCTTAATTTTCGCCATCGCTTTTGCGCTTCCATTGAAAGCTTGTAAACCATGGCAAGTGTAACTGTTCTGGACCCACAGCCTTTGGTTTGTCGTGTGCGGTGCCTAATAGTTGCAAATGTTGATTCGATTGGATTCGTTGTTCTTATATGTTGCCACTCATATTTCCCAAGAAACTTCTCAAAAGCTTTTAGTCCATCCGTTTTTCTTGGAGCCATATAAATTTCGTGAATGATCTCTTTGGCATACTTTTGAACACTTTTTGGCATTTTATCTAAAATATTAGCCGTTTTATGCACCCAACACCTTTGCTGCTTTGTTGCTGGAAACTCTTCATTTAAAGCCGCCCAAAAGCCAAGCGCTCCATCTCCAATCGCAAGCTTTGGTCCTTCTTTGAGACCTCAATGTTTTAAATTTTGCAAAACTTCTTTCCAAGACAGCTTGCTTTCTCGGTGCCCATCATGGATCATGATAAGTTCTTTATTTCCATTCTCTAAAGCACCTATCAGAACCAGAACACAGGGTCGATCTTCTTCTAAACGAATGTTAAAATAAATCCCATCCGCACATATATAAACATACTTTTTTGCGGATAAATCACTTTTGAGCCAATTTGATATTCTGTTGTCCATGAATCTTTCAATCTAACGATATTTGTGGGTGATAGTCCTTTAGCATTTTCTCCCAAAATTGCCTCCAGAGCTCTCGGAAAATCCAGGGTGGATATTCCTTTAAGATACAAAGCAGAAATAACCGCATCTATACTTTGTGTCCTTCTCAAATAAGGTGGCAAAATCGCGAATGTTTTTTTCTGGTAAGTAACCATTTCTTACTGCTGGAGATTGATGGGTAGATTCTTTCGATTGTTTGTAAAGTTCCAGATATTCTTGTACTTCAAATTCAATAGCTTGCTGTAACAATTTTTGAGCTCCTTTGCGAAGAATTTCTTCGAGAGGATCATTTTGTTCATTTGTTGATGGCATTTTTTCTGAAGAAAAGCGAAAATCTTCCATGAGCGCACTCCCATTTAGTTTTTGTAGTAAAAAACATTTTAAGGATGCGCTCTCTTTTTTTCACCTCATACACAACTTTTGATCATATCTCCGGTTGAGGATAGCTTCTGGACATAAAGGTATTACATTCTTTTTGTCAGGATGCACAATCCGCTTTCTGTCGTAATCGAGCAAGGAAGGACATTTCAAGCCGAAAACTGCAATACCTGACATGAGATGATCTGTGATCGATATCGCTACATTTTTGGTAAATTCGCGAGGATCGGGTATTTTTAAAAATTGCTTGTGAATGATAGAGAGTAGGCCTGGTGCGCCTAGATATTTTCTGAATGAGGTCATGATATCTTAGTCTCTGAGTTAGTAAAAAATTTACCCAAAGTTTACGAAATCAAAATTTAATCTGCTTGGAAAAAATGCTCAGCGGGAACTGCTCAATGGGAGTTAGATCTCTTTTAGAAGAGATCTAACTCATTGAATTCATCTATGGAGTTTTAAAAGATATCGAACTTTCTTATCCCACAAAAATCAAGCATTTTCAATATTTGTTATTTTAATATCGTTAGGAGTGAATATTTTTTGAATTTTTTTAAATCGACTAGGCGCATTACTAGTCAATTTGAATATCTTCGAAAGATTTTTACTAACCTTATCAGCATCCGGATAGGTTTCCCAAGTATTCGCTGGAATATTTTTTGATAACCAATTTAGTCGAGCTGAGATTTCGGTACTTAATCTTTTTAATTCATTATGTTCCGATTTAAACTCTCGATAATTATCTAAAAGCAGCTGTTTCAATTCATTAAATTCTTTTTTAGCGTTCTTCAATTCATCGCTCTTACTTTCAAGAATATCCTCCCATCGTTTACGTGTTGAGCCATCTAAAGTCGGTAAAGTGGCTTCCCACTCTTTATCAATGAGAGAGACAGCTGACATAGGTAATGCTTTGAACTCATCTAAGGATACTTGACTATCTGCAGGTCTTTTAGAATTAAGGATATCCAAGCGAAATTGATTAATTTCATCGTCATTTTTATTTTTAGCTTGATCCTGCTGCTCTAAAATTAGGTGATCCCTCGTTTTTTTCAATTGGCCTAATCGCGATCTCGGTATTTTTTTAGAAGAAGGAGAAAGACTACCGCTATCAATATCTTTTTCATATTTTTCAATTTCAGATTTTAATTTTCGAAGTCTTGCAGTTCCTCTTGCAGGTAAAAAATTTCCCACCAAATTTTTAATTTTCCCAAGCTTTGATTCACCAGATGAAAAGGACATAAAAAGTTTGCTTTTTTCCCTAAATTTCTCATAATCAGATTCAATATGATCAGGCCAATAATCCAATAAGTTACGGGGACTAATTCCCGCATTTTTTAATGTTTGTTCAAAAGCTGGAATGAGCTTTGGATCCGTTGGGGGCACCAGTTTTGCAATTGTTTCGGGAATTTTTACAGCAGGATCTTCTGAATCAAGCCGCAAACGAACATTTGAATACTTTTCTGCCGCATTTTTAAAGGTTCTTTCTCCAATATTTGCTGTTTTTGGGATCTTTTTTCGAAAATCAATATAAAACTGCTCGCTGTCACCTTCCTTTACACCAATACCCATTGTTTCAATTTTTCTTGTTTTAAGGGCCTTATGGGTTTCTTCCCACTGCCTTGATTCTTCAAGGTGAACCATTGGAGAAAATAACAGATTTTTCGTTCTAATAAATGTATCGACTTTCTGTCTAGCCAAAACATATTGAGGATCTTGACTATTTACACTAGCTTTAACTAAATGGCGAAAACTCAGCGCGTCCATGTATGCCATATACATGGCCCTTCGACGGGCGTCCGTAGTTGTTGAAGCCAAAAGCCCTTTTATTTCTTTCCCATTTCTTAGGGCAGGTCTGGGAGGAGCAGTAGGCACACTGATATCTGTTCTAAAGGAATAATCAAAGGTTTCTGATGGTTTCCCATCAGTGAAAGAAATTTCGACTTTCATAGGAACACAATAGGCTGATTCAGAATATTTTTTTTCCTTATCTTTAATTTGCATTTCCCAGGTTTTTATTAAAACACCATCAGGATCATCAGTTGGTCTTTCAAAATGCATCGAAATTTTGAATTGAGAGGCTGAAGATGCTTGATCTCGACTTAATCCATGGGCTGCTAAAACACGATCGATCTTTTTCATAAGATCGGAAATAGTCGTTATAGAAGGAGGGCTATGAGTTGTTGCATCACCTATTAAAGGTTCGCTATCAATGGTGGGAAGAGAATCCCTTGACCCCATAGGCACTTGGCTTATTTGAGGTGGAATATGGGGTTCTAAACTACCGGATCCAGGCGGCACCATCATAAAAGATCTCCTCAAACTTAAAATAAAAATACTTGTAATACCCTCTCTTAATTATAATATTTAGTAAATATGATATCCATTAAAAACAATTAATTTTTAAATAAAAATCATACAAAAAAAAGAGAAAGCTACTACAAACTTTCCCTCTTTATTTTATTTACACTGTCACGATGCAAATACGGGTTGGTCTATTACAAATTTAAGTGCTTTGATTTTGTCTATTTTTGTGAAAATCTTTTCTTTTCTTTTATTTTTATTTTTTTGTGATTGTGAATCTTCTTTTATTTTCTGAAATCTCCCTTCACAAAATCTATATATTTTTTTTCTCAAATCAATTACATAAGGCTCTCGATCTTTTTCTTGATCGCCGATTCCAATCCTTTCAACGTTGCGATTTTTGAGAAAGTTAAAATGAGCTTCCCACCTTCTTATAAAATTACTGCTCTCATAGTCAATGTGAGGGACTATATTTGTCCAAAAATCTCCATTAGAATAAATTGAGGTAAATTTTCTTTTTGCTTCCAGGGAACTTTCCTGCAATGCAGCTTTGAATAGTTTCTTTACAGCGAGAGCGTCCAAATAAGCTTCGTACTCTGCATATTTTCTTGCTTCTTCAAAAGTTCGAGGAACTGCCATTTTTGTAAAACTTCCTCCCCATGTAGGAGCTTTTAAAGGAACTGCTACTGCAGTTTGTAAAATATATTCAAAACTTTCCGAAGTTCCATCGCCAAAACCAATTTCTATATTCATAGGCAATCCATAGAGGATCCTTGGAGGATGGCCATTCAAACTTTCTGTCGTCCAAGTTGTAAGCAAGATTGCTTCAGAATCATCCGAAGGATGCTTAAAATGCATAGAAAGAGTAAATTTTCGAGTCCCTTCTGAATTACTCTCTCTATGCAGACCTCTATTTTTCAATATCCGATCAATTTCATCTACCATTTTATTATAATTTTCTATAGGTTTTTTAACAATTCTACCCGATTTTTTTACAGAATCCAGCTGATTTATAGCAAAACCTCTATGGTTAGATAACATTGAAGCGGGAGGGGATTCGGGAGAACCTGAATAAGGTGAGGCCGAGTGAAATTCTTCATCTGAACTCCAATAAGGCGGAGCGGAAGCAGAAGCAAATGAGGTATCGGTATCATTTTTTTTAGAAGATGCTATAGAATTTCCAAGAAATCTTCTTTGATACTCAAAACTTTTTTTAACTGTTTCGCTTTCAATATCATATGGAATACCTTGTTTGTAAGATACGTAATCTTCATCAACTACCTGGCAAGCGTTTTTCAGTCTTCCAAAGAAGCCAGTCGATTTTTTTTCTGTTTGTTTAAATATAGTGAAGCTAAGAAATTTTTGAGATCTATGCGCAGCCTGAATATACTCATATTTAAATTCCTCTTCCGCAAAGGCATAAATTTGCATTGCACCTAAATGTACTTTATTTTTTTTGTCTTCAAAATCATCTTGATCATTGTAGCAAATAACCTTTACAGGAAGATTCTCTCTAAATTGATTGATATAGAGTGGGCTAATTGTCAAAGAAGTTACGTCATTACTAATCTCAAGCTTAGCATAAGACGTTGAAAGAAAATTCCGTATTTTCGCCATTCCTGAAGTAAATCTGGTAAATGATGTAGAATACTTTATTTCCGTATGAAGAGAGGGAACGAACGCTCTATCCGGAAGGGTCATTTTACTACTCTGTATTTCCATGTCGTGAAAAGCGCGATTCGACACTAAAACTATCTTTAATTTTTGATGACCGCTTTTCATCCCTTCTTTTAATCCAATGTGAGCTATATAAAAATCATATTGGCCATTTGGCAGGTCTCTTGTAATGGGGCATTGCATAAATAATCTCCTTATAAAGTTAGAGCAAAACATTAAATAATTTCTAATATTTTACAACCTTATATCTTTTTCTGCAAAAGGAGATTGGTTTCGGAAAAATGAAGAATAAACTTTCAACAAGGGAGGGATTCGCAGAATAAAAAAACGAATATAAATCACTAGTAATAAGTCGGATATTCATTTTCGCCTAGAAAACACATTGACTTATGATGAGGGCTTCTTTCTTAGCTTAAATTAGGAATTTTTGATTAATTTATTTACTATAAGTCAAAGTTTCTTCTGACCAAAAATCGACTGAATTAACGAAATCTTCCAAATTATTTTTAAACAATTGGTAATCTTCTTTATTTTCCAAAATTTGTGTTAATTTGATTGACTTATTGTCTTCACTTAATCCCAGAATTGCCCCTCGTGTTCCTTGCCCAAACAAATTTGCAAGAAGAAGCTGAGTGAATAATTCTTCTTGTTTCGTAGTTGGACATGGAGCAACCGCACACTCAAAATAAATGCCCTGGGGAATAGCAGAAATATAAATTTTTATATCTTCGTCCAAAGGGAATACATACATTCCAGGAGTTTCTGACGTCATGGAATTTTCAAACTCTAACTCGCCGGCTAATTGCTTCATGTGATTTTCTAACATATGGATTCCCCCTCACGGAAATGTACAAGTGCCTGAGCACTTGTACATAAACTTGTTTTTAGTGAATACGATAATTAAATGCGCTGTAAAGTTTGGTAATCATCTGCTGAACCGCTTCTGCTATACTTTTTACTTTGTCTTCAATGTCTTTTAAAGAAGCGCTTGCGTCAGCTCCGATTTTTCGGGCAATTTCTTGATATCCTTCAGCCAATTTGATGTCTGCGTCATATTCCGCTTTTTTCACTTTCATTATCCCTTGAACAATATTTTCATACATTTTAGATGTTGAGTCTGTAATATCTTTGGCAGTATCCATAGGGAACATTCTCATTCTGAATGAAGTAGATATATTAGACCATTTATTAGCTCTATGCTTATCAAGTTTAAATTTTGCTTTCATAAGCTGGTCTTCAGTTCCTACTTTTGCATCACTGCCAGGAGCCCTTGACTTAGCGGGCGCATTCAATTCATCAAACTTTGTTTGCAGAGCCTTAGTTTGCTTATTATAATCACCAATCGATTTCTTCATCGCTAGCGCACCCATAGCGCCATTCGCAACGGCCATACCGAGCTGTACGCCAGCACTTGCTGCCAACATGTAGTGCATCATCGCTTCTGTTTTCGCTGATTGCATAATGTCACTAGCCATACGCTTAGCAAGGTCGATCGTCCATTGGTTGGACATGATATCCAATTTTGTTTCAACAAGCCTTTGTTGAGACTGAACTTTAATCAGCTCGGCCATTACCTCGATTAAAGCCACAACAAATGAAGCTGTCAAAAATGGGTTCCCGTGACCTTTTGATCCCGTAGGAAGAGCTCCCGTTCCTGTAGGAGCCACTAATGTAGGAGTATCGGCAGGGTTATTCAATATGAGGCTTTGATTGGTTCCTGAGACATAGGCAGAACTAAATTTGTCCATCGCGGTTGATGCTTCTTCAATAACGTCCTGCATTACTGTGGATACAACAGCAACTTTATTCCCTTGAGCATCTAATGCAACTCCGGGTGAAGCTGAGCTTGCTGTAGCTGATACTGCTTGATTACTCTGGGAATCGCTAATTCCAACTGGAGTGACGGCTTTCCCTTTTGAATCCACCACGTGTTTCTTGATCTGTTCTCCAGTTAGTGGTGGTGCCCCTCCTTCTGAAGAGTCCTCAGCCTGTGACATGGCTTTCTCAAATTTAGCAAAAATGCTGGGATCGAAATTGTATCCTTGAGTTGTGACATCAGGTGGAGTACTATTAATATTCATATGTTAGCTCCTCTTTAAAAACCTTTCCCTATTTTAAATTTTATCTTCCATCTACGCTTGGCTGAATCCTGTAAAATTTGCTAGCTGGTCATCTAATTCGCCTGCTAGTGCTGAGCCAGCTAAAGAGCCAAATTCTGTGATGGAAGACATGTCTTTCTTCACGTTATCCTCTGTTTGCCCTGCCAATTGCATGAGAGAACCTAAACTGCTCGAAAATTCATCATAATCCTGATTCTGCAAAGCGATATTGGCCTGGCTAAGATAGACTAATGCTCCTTGACCTACACCTCGTGGAAGCGCTCCATTTTCCTGCTGACTGGTGATGTACTGATCAAGGGTATTTAAATGGGTAAGCAACTGAGGTTGCAACGTTTCAAGCAACTCGCTTGCTCTCGATTGACCCATTGTTGCTGCAGCTTGTGTCCCCAGTATAAGGGACCATAATGTAAAAGCGGATGTCAAAGGGGCGACGGCATTTTGATTAATGCCTGTAGCTGAAATTAAATCGCCAACCACTGTTTCAATTACCCCTGAACCCGCAATTAAGCCGACGGCCAAATCTGTGGAGAAACGGCTGGCCTCATTGACATCACCGACTGCTTGGTCTGGAAATTGTCCGATGCCGTTTCCTAATGCTGTGCCTCCCAAAATGGAGGCCAAAGCGACTGTACTAAGCAGAAGCTCGAGAGAATTAATCTGAGAGGTATTATCTAAATTCAGGATCGTTTGCAATCCACTGGCGGTATTATCGATTAAAGACGCAAAATTGTTGCTATAGACCCCATTATCTCCTGAAATTCCGTTCTGAAGGATGGCTAACGAAAGTAAATTGGTTGGCGACACTTCTCCTAGTGAATAAGCCATCACGACGGTACTTAGAGCATTGATGGAATCCCCTAAAATCTGATACGAATTATCACGCAAATCCCGTTGCAAGCTGTCTTTAATGTCTTGCAAACCTGCTGAAATCTGCACGAGGTCTCCTGCATAAACAGTCTGTTGCTGTGATAGAATGGTTAAGGCAGAGCTAAAGGTTTCGATTTCAGCCAAAGCATTTTGTACGGTGTCAAAATTGGGATCGTTAGGACCAACCGCACTTAAAACGGTATTGAGAGAGGAAGACAGGTTATCATTCAGTGCAAGCGCCGCCAAAACTGCTTGGTAAGGAGCTGTCTGCGCAATTTCCAAACGATCTGCTTCTAATGAGCCTGTTGCTGGAAGCTGCGCAGCACTTTCAATAAACGCTAATGTCAGCGCCACAGAAGTGAGCACATTATCGAGGGCAACTAGGCTCAAATTTTGTTCTAGAGGAAGACGGGCTTGGTTGATTGCCAATCCTGAAATGATGGCTTCAGGGAGTCGCGAAATTAAGTTTTGGAGGATCTCTGTTGTATCCAAAGACTCCGATTTATCGCTAGAAGATGCCATACGAAATTGGACTAAAGGTGCTAAAACGGGCTGAGAGGAAGAGGATTTATATCTTTCGTAAACTTCATCCGATCCACCCCCTAACTGGGTTAAGGGGACCTCTACCGTATCTTTTACAATAGCCAATTGCGCTTTTTGGGTGTCTTCTATTCCTCTTTGTTGTAGTTCAAATATGGTAGGTTGTTGGGGTCCTCCGGGAGTCCCTCCAACACCTGATCCTGAAATGCTCATAAGTTTTCTCCGTTTAATGAGGAAGCTTTCGGTCTTTCATGTGACATTCCTCATGAGAAAGATCTATTATAATTCCAGTTTAGGTGGATCCCATTGTCTTCCAGGCTCTAAATCCACATCTCCTGATTCAGAACTTTCTTGTACGATCATTTGTGCTTTCTCTCTCTCTTGGGATGTACCTTCGGCTTTCTTTACGGCTTCTTCAAATTTTTCCTCCTCTCCCTCACTACCGGGGAGGAATAACTTCTCAATATCTAACCCCTCTACATCACATCCTTGCAAAATTAAGTACTCTTTGATAGGTGGTGGAGTATCTGGTAGTCCCAAATCATCTCGGATTTTTTTTCGCATTAAGATGGCTTTTGAACGAAGCAGGGTATATCTAGGATAAAATCCGAGTCTGATAGCGTCGTCCAAAGCGAGTAAAGCCCCATAGGGGTTGTCTAATTTAATGTAACAGTCTGCAATATGGAAGAAGGGCACAGGATTTTCTTGATCATAAAAAGCGGCTAGCATGTAGGCTTCAATGGCTGCCTGATAATTTTTTTGCATATGCATCGACGCTGCAAGTCCGAGTGCATATTTACTGCGACTGGCATCCAGATTGATCAAAAATTGGAAGATGCGTTGGGCGTCTAAGTAATTACCTGATCCGTAAAGGTTGTAAGCATAGCCATAGAATGCTTCCAAAGTCTCATCGCTAAGGCCCATGGCTTGCTGAGGAGATTGCCCATCCTTAAAAATTTTATTAAGCACATCCTCGTACGATTTTCGTTGTTCTTTGGTGATTTCCGAACCTAGTTTGTCTAGTTCTTTTTTAATGATCTTATCGGCTGCTGTTGCCATCCTTCTTCCTCCCTCTCTAAATTCAGAGCAGCGCTTAGGCTGCTCCTGCATTTGCTATATTTGTCGTAATTTGACTTTGGCTCTGCCAAATATGTGTTTTAAGAGTTCCGATTTCTGATATTGCTTCTGCTTCAGCGGGCATTCCAGCTGTTAAGTTATCGATAATTTTGCGTAAAAGCTTAATCATGGCATTCAACACTTGCATATCTGCTTCAAGTTCTGCTTTTGCTAACACCTGAGCTGCCTGTTGTAATTGAGATCGAATTTCGATCGCGCTATGCGCGGCATCCAATCCATTAGACAGAAGTTGGTTGGCAATTTGTGCAATATCCAATAGTTGCATTCTAGCAATTTTGAGAATCGCATCAGAGACTTTTTCTGCTAGTGAAGCCATTTTTGTCAGGGTCTCAACAAGAGTTTTTGCAACTTGCGCAACAGTTTCTGCGATTTGTCCAGGAATCAGTTCAGCTTGCAAGAAGAATGTGACAACCATAAAGGCTAAGGAAGCGACCACTGTTGCGACAGTGACTAACACCATGGCTGTAATTTGTTGCGCCATCTCATCGCCACCCATCAACTTCACAAGGTTTTGGATGACATTACTTTGCATCGTCGCTTGACCAATGGCTTGCAATCCTACAGTCATTCCCACCATGGGGTTGGCTGTCATCACTAAAGCCGTCAGCGCGACAATCGCAACCGTTTTAATGATCATATCCATGGCCATTTGCAATGCTGGCGGCCCTGGAATTGCAGCTTTAATTGCGGCTGTCAAAGCTTGCATCGCATAACCCATGACCCCTTGTTTTCCACTTGCTGTTAAAGCTTGGTCAGCAACTGTATAAGCGATAGCAGCGGCAGCTACAGCTACACCGATCAAACCTGCACCCGCGCCTAATGTCAAAACAGCAATCACAACAGAAAAGACTGTCGAAATAGGGCCTAAAATTTTCATGATGGAATTAAAAATCCCCAGACCTGGCTTACCTGATTTTCTTTGGTCTTCCATCTGTTTTTTCTGTTCGGCAAGCTTGTTTAATTGCTTATCAAGCTCCGCTTTACCCAATTCCTTCGCTTTACTTGCATCCTGGTTTTGAATTAGATAAATTTGTTCTTGTAACTTAGTCAAAGCGTCACTGATCGCTTTCATGAAGTCCAAAATTTCAGCTTTCATGGGAACATTTGGCAGATTTAATGCCAAAGTCGTCGCTTGGCTAATCATTTCCTTGCCTAAGTTGATCGCATTTGTCCCCACTTGGGCAGAAAACGGATCTAACATGGCATTTTCTGTCTCACCGACAGGAGCAGTCCAGTCAGAAGGCAATCCATAAGCATCTCGAATGGAGCTAATGGCCGATTGTTGCAATTGTCCAATCAAGGCTTTCATTTGGGGAGAAGCGACCTCTGGATTGTCAAAGGCTTCCATGATTTGATCGATTTGATCTTGTGTCAATGGAGGTGTTTGGCTTTTTGCGTAATTGCTCACTTGTTGTGCAAAAGCAGCCCGATAAGCCCCTTTAATAGTCGCATTTTGAGCTGAATTGTCTACCGCAGGCTTCCATCCTGGAGGGAAACCATATTCATTAATCAAGCTTCCTAAAATCATGCTTTCCAATTGCGCGTTGACATCGCGTAAATTTCCTGTTTGGCTCGCTGTTCCAGGATTGTAGTGCGCATACTTCAACTGAGCGAGTTGCTGGGGAGACATGTTTTTTAAAGTTTTGACTAAATCGGGATTGGATTGGATTTTTGAAAAATCCCCCGAGATGGCCGCATCATAGGCAGAGTTATAATCGGTGGCTAGCTTATCGTCCAGATTGGAGGTTTCAGGGGTAAATTGCCAATCATCAGGTAATCCCATTTCTTGTTTGACTTGTTCACCCACTTGCTTTTCGATCTGACTTGCCAAGTCGTCTGGCGAGCGTGTCACGGCTTCTGGGTGCTCATGGGCAAAGATGGTTTTTGCAATCAGTTGATCGGCTTGTTCTTTGGGCAATCCCATTTGCGATACGGCTTGCTTTACAGCAGCCTTAAAAGCACTGTCAAAAGTTGTATTGCTTTGATCTTGAACCTGCTGAGTTAAAGCCGCCTTGGCTGAGGCTTGGTCCGGTGTTTGCTTGGTCAATTGCTGTGCTTCTTGATTCGCTTGGGCCACAACTTGCTTAAGCGTCGCCTGCACTTTAGGATCGGTTCCTGCCTTAGGATTCGCCTTGGGATTAATGTATTGAGCAAGCGCTTGTCCTGCTTCTGTATCAGAAAGAGCTCCGCTGAGAACAGCCTCAGCAAGGCCTCCCTTAATAAAGTTATTAAGCGCTTCCTCTGGAGTTTGAGTAGTGGTCGACATCAGTTTTGTCGCATCACTCATGGTCATTTGCTTGAATGGGACAGTCTCGCCGGAAGGAGTTTCTAGTGCAGGTGCACCAGGCAGCTGCAAGTAAGTTTTAGCCGTTTGAGTTCCTTCCGCTTGATTAAGCGAGTCTTGAATGACTGCTCCTTGGTTAACATTTACTGTTGCTTTTGCTCCCTCTGTTTCATTCGTAGCCACATTCCAATTTGTTTGCTGACCCTGTGATGAAATATTAAATTCATTCATAAGATTCTCCTAAAGGGTTTCAATATGAGGCCTTAGAAAAATAATGATAGCGTCTATGAAATCGGTTGATTTTCTTCAGCAATTTGCTTGTTGATTTTCTCAATTTCTTTTTGCAGGCTTTTAATTGTCAATGCTGTGCGATCTTTCAGTGTTGCATACTGAGGTTTATTGCCAGCTCTCTCTTGCGCCATTTTCAATGCGATCATCGCTGACACTTTATCCCCCATTTGGATATAACAGTCGGAAGAGTGGTAGTGAGGAATGGGATTTTCGGGATCCAATAATGCACAAATTGCATAGACTTGCACGGCACTCTCATAGGCTTTCAACATGTGATAACAGGCCGCCAATCCCATCGAATATTTTGATTCGGTTGCATTTAGCATGATGAGTAGACGAAATAAATGGGATGCCTCTTTATATTTTCCTGTATTGTAAAGACGATAAGCTTGCCCATATACCCCTTCAACCATTGCATCACTCATGCCCATGAGGTCTTTCGGAGCAAGCCCTTTCTTTACAACATTTTCTGTTGCCGCTTTCACTTCTTTCACTTTTTCTTGCTTTAATTCAGCTCCCACTTTCGCAGTTGCCTTTTTGATTTGACTTTGTTCACCTTTCATAAGGGGCTCTCCTTATTCATCGATAATTCTTGCAAAATACTTATGTTATTTATTGAGTCCACCTTGTCTTGCTGAATTAAAAACTTATGCCTCTTAATTTTGTCTAAAGTATTTTTTATAACCTTACTCCTTAACGGTAAATGGCAGCTAAAATTGTGCTAAATTCCTGAATTAAAGAGGTTGTTAAGTCACTCTGTTGCGTCACGGCATCGTTACTTTGGTTAACGTTTGTTTGCAAAGACTTGGAATCATCACTAATGACAGATCGGTTAGAACGCATGGTTTCAGTCAAGTTTGAGTTCAGGTTGTTTAAGTCATCCCGAGCATTACGACCAGAAGTTGTACTTTGGTTAACAGCAGAAACCCCACCCCCTTGAATAAAGGTAGGTACCTGGTTCATCGAATCTGTATAGGCTTTTTGCCACTGAGTTAAAAAGCTCAGGCGGTCCGCTTGAGATGAGGCCACTTTTTGTAATGTGTCGATCATTTCAATGAGTAGGGCAAAAATCCGGTCCAAAATGAGCACTTTTTTAGAGGAAGAAGTTTCCACCGATGGAGTTAATGGACCTGAAGCTCCACTTGTACTACGACTATATTCTTGTTGAATCTGTTGAAACCAGTTATAAAGTTGCTGGCTAGGAATAAAATACCCATTTGTTCCATTCGCATCTGTCCCTGTAAATTTCAATACGTCTTGATAGAAGCTTTGCAATCTTGAGGCAAAATCCCCATTTGGGAAAAACGCCTTATAAATTTGTTCGTAAGTCGCTAAATCCGCTGTACCCGAGGAAGCTGTATTAAGTGCAGCAGTTCCTGTTAAATAGTTATGCCACTGAGTCATGAAGTTCAGTGCACTTCCAACAGTTCCATCTGTTTGATAGGTATATTTATTGATAAAGTTGGTGAATGCATTCTGGAATTGTGTTTGAATATTTGCTTGAGTGACCGAAGATAAGCTACTCCAATCCCCGGTTGAATATCCAATATAGCTCGCATATTCGTTATAAAATCCAGTGAAAGCATCTCCCGAAGTTGTGCCTGGATTCGTTCCGCCATTATATGTGCGGAAGGCATTAATGAAATCGGCCCAAGTTGTGGGCAAGTGATTCCCGCTCGAATACTGTGCAAAAAAGCTATCTAAGGTTTTTCCGGCGGCTGTTGACTCCGCATTCATCCCTTGATAGGCAGGTTGAGACGTATTCGTTGGTGGAACTGATTTAAACAGAATATTTTGTAGGTTTTCAAGAAATGTCAACCCGTTAAAACCCGGATCATTAGGTGAAGTAAAACCTAGGTCTTGACCTGAAGTTGTCATATGCTTACCCTCCTTTCACGTTTTTGAGAACCTAACAAATTCTGTAAGAGTTAAAAAGAAGTTCCAAATTACGTTATCTCAAAAACACCTTAATTATATTATACAAACTAATAAAATTTTTAATAAACAATTATTACTTAGCAATATTTTGAGCCATTTTTGTAATGATTTGGGTTAGGGCCTGTAAAATTGCTGAAGCAGATTTATAATACTCTTCAAATACGTATAGATAGCGTCTAACTTGCTCTTTTTGGCTATCGTTAGTGGACTCACCCGCAGTAATCGCAAAAGTCAAGTTTTGTTGAATTAAACCCGCTTTACCCGCATTCGCGTTGCTATGCTGATCCAAGTTATCCAACATCCAAGTTTTAAATGCCTTAAAAGCAGCTGCGGTATTTGTGGAAGCTGTGACAGGAACTCCGCTGACAGCAAAATAAGTATTAAGGTCTTTCAGCACAGCTTGTAATTTTCCCAAAAGGGTATCACCCACTGTCGCACTGGTTGCACTTGTCACAGGAATCAATTGGTTAATCTCATCTTGTAAGCGGTTTCTTAAAGTGATCAACTGAGTCAGAGCTGCTTGGAAATCCACCCCAGGAACAGTCGATCCTGCAGCATTTGTACTTGCTAAATCTGGGTTTAAAACAGGGTCAATTGGTTTTCCAAAGTAAGCACTCGCAGCACTTGGATATTGATTTCGGAATAAGCTGGGGTCACTACCGACCGCAGGACGGTGCAGGTTAAATGTTGAAGAGAACGCAGATTTTGAATAAGTGGTAATGCGGTTATGCATCGTTTGCAAGTCATTCAAAATGTTGAGCGAATCTTTCGTTATTTGCAAAGCATTTTCAAGGGAAGCCATACTATCCCCTAAAACTTGGTTACCTGTTTTAACGTAGATCAATTCAACAAGGGATTGCAAACTTCGGTTGGCTTCTCCAGAAGCAGAAATCGCGGCTGTCAAAATCGTTGAGATCACAGGCGATGCAGCGGAAAGAGATTTCCATTGCTGAGCTTGCTCTACCGTAAGCGCTGAAGTTGGGTCAGCAGCACCAGTCGCTTTTAGAGATTGCACAAGCAAATCCACGTTATTCGCCATTTCCACTGTCATGTAATATGTTTTGGGTGGCAGACTTGGATCCACCTGTACCTGCAGTCCATTCTTAGCCAAATTAAGTAGCTGTTGAATTGCAGCACTCATTTGATCCGCAGTCGTTTGAGTAATGTTCGTTGTGGCCGATGAAGCGGACATATTAAAAACGTCAACGAATGTTTGCAAATACTGCTGATAAGCCTGGCCTACTTGTGAAGCAGTATACTCCACATTAGCTTGATAGGTTACTCCATCAATCGTTACTGGGACCAAACTGATAGAACTCATAGCATTTCTCCTTCTTCCCTCTGCCTTGAAAGACAGAACAATTTTTCCGCGTCCCCTAAAGATAACACTTCGATAATAAGCATCATGTAATCTTTATATTCCCATTTCCCTATTATTATTCTATCAAATTTTTATTTAATTTTCAATCCAAAACCCTCTCCTGGCATCCACATAAATGCCAGGAGACCAAGTAGTTAAACTTGTAGGGAGTCGATAGGTCGTTTCAGTTGCTGCATGCCAGTAGAAGGAATTGCAGTGGACAACAAAACAGTCGCTGGCTCTTTTATCTGACTCAAGAATTGTGCCAATTCCAGGTTTGGATTGGTTAAATCTCTCATTTGAGAAACCCACTGTTTAAAAATTTCCAACTGTCCGGCACTGGAAAGTTCTTGCAACTGCTGTTTAAATAAACTTAATACAGATGCCGCAGGCTGTGCCTGTTCTCGATCTGTTAATTCACCTTGAGTCGATAATCCAAGTAGAGCAAGTGTGTAATTTGAGGCCAGTTTTTGAGCTGAGGAAGGTCCCAAATCGGAAGCTAAGCCAAAAACGCGAGAGAAGACTTGTTGAGCGAGTTCTTGAGGTTGAAGTGTCCTTGTTAAACTGCCTGATTCCAAAGGATTTGCTTCAGGATTTGCGTAATCCACAATCGCAGATTGAGCGATAGCTTTAGCCTGCTCTTCTGCAATTCCTTGATTAATCAATTCTTGTGCCAAAATATTTTTGAGGTCCGCCACACTTCCCGCTCGCGGACCGTGACCAACAGTCGCAGTAACAGCTGCATTCGCTTGAGTTGCGGCATTATCTGTTGTCGTTGATGCATTTTGGTTCTGCAAACTTTGCGCTACCGAAGCTTGCAATAAGTTTAGGTTGACTAAATTGGATCCCAAAGCTTGAGTAAAAGCAGATTGAGCTAGAGCAACTGTCAGATTGCGAGAAACACTTGCGGCGGTATCACTTGTTAAACCCGCCTGGGTTAAAGCCGTATTTAAAGCCAACTGAAAGCTATCTGGGCTACTGGCTTTGGCTAAAGAGCTTTGAATAGCCTGCTCGATAATTCCTGAGCTGACATTCCCCACTCCAACATTCGCGGCCAAAGTGCTGATAGGCAAGTTTGCCGAATCAATCACGCCGCTAAAAACACCATTTAAAAATGGTAGATTTGCCGAACCGCCGAGTTCAGCAACTGTTAGGGCAGCTAAAGCATTGGCTTGTGCGCTAGAAAGTCCCGCCTGCTGAAATTCCTGTGATAAAGCATTTTGTAAGGTATTGGGATTATTCACATTGGCATTGAGTTGATTTTGAGCATTAGCCAATGCGTTGTTAATTGCTTGCGCATTCACCTCCAATCCTTGCTTAGCAGCTTCAGCCGCTAAAGCCGAGCTCAATAGGGAGCGAGAAACCGCATTCTGCAGCACATCATTCGTTTGAGATCCATTTGAGCTTGAGGCTAAAAGCACCGAATTGTTTGGTAAGTTTTCCAGATTTGACAAGAATTGTGAGACAAGGCCTGGTGATTGCAACGCTACGGCAGCTTGAACAAGCGCGATTTGCAAAATAGCAAGGTTAGTCGTTGCTGTTAAAACACGCTGAGCTTGGGCAATTCCCTGTTCGGAGAGACCAGCTTCACTTGCATTCGCGGAAATCAATCCCCCAAGAGCCGTTTTATAGGATTCACCAGAAATGGAACCGACAACCCCCTTCAATACCCCATATCCCACAGATAATCCCACCGCTGGGCTTTCTGGCGGAATTAATCCAGCTTGCTGTGCGAGAGAACTAGTTGCTGGAAGACTTGCATAAGCACTCACCTGTCCAAGTAGTTGTACCGTGTTCAATACGAGTTCGTCGTAAAGTCTAGGACTTAAGGGTTGACTATCCTGCAAAGTTGTTAATTTATACAGCCCATCCGACAACACTCTTCCAATAGAGGAGTTCGATTGCGCTAGGCTACCTAAAGTTGCCAGAGAGGATCCCGCCGAAACTGCTGTGCTGCTATTTCCTGTGGCACTTTGCACAGCTTGTTGAATATAGGCATTGGGTAAATTAGGTGCTCTTCCCGCCAAATAATAATATTGCAAATCCAGATAGGCATTATTCAAATTCATTTGAGCCACACTATTCTGAATCAGAGGAAGCAAAGCGGCCACGACAGGTTGATAATAGGTCGTTAAAATACTCGATTGGTTATCAGTATTCGTAATTGAAGGAAGCATAGGAAGGCCATCTGTTGGCGTATCAACATAGCTTGGAGGATTTGTGACGACTCCTGGAAGTGTTGGATACGCATAACCAACAGTACTTTGATTAGAAAGCGTGAGTGTAATTCCCAGCTTAGCTGCTTCCACATTCAATTGAGCTAGTTGTGCGTTATTTTGGGAAACCTGCGCATTATATGTATCTACGGCAGAATTATAAGTGGTTTGAGCTGCACTCAATTCCACGTTTCGCGTAGTGATATAATTATTATAAGTTGCAACAGCTGTATTATAATCTTGAAGCGACCCTCCATTTAAATAAGCAGTCGTTGCCGCATTCATCGCATTGATTTGAGCAACGTCTTCGGTTCTTCCAGATTGAATTGTGTTATTTAACTGAGCTCGTGCCGCATTAAGACTTGCCACTGCATCGTTTTCTTGACCAACAAGCGATTGAATCTGACTGGAGAAAGCCACAAGAGTGGCGTAGAGCTGGATTAAATACTGTGCGGCTAGAGCATTTTCCAAATACATATCCTTATCCATCAAATAATCTTGAGCCTGATTTTGATAGTTCGTTTGCTTTAATGTATCTGTAACACTTTGAATGAGCTGAAGAAAGTCTCCATAATTAACGTGAGTTGAAGGTGTAGGCAGTAAAGGACTTCCAGAAGGACCAACTAGAACTAAGTTGCTGGATTGGGTAGCGGCATCCGCTGAAGATGACGATAAACTATCGATGAGAGTCTGAGTCGAAGAAGAAACTGTAACGGATGTATTTGTAGAAGGTTGAATTGTCGAATCGTAGTAGGGGTCAGTTATCGGACTTTTCAGTGGATTTAAATTAGCATCTGAACCTGGTATTGACATTGTAATTCTCCTTTGTTTGTGTCGTTTACAATGACTAGTCAGATGACTAGGGCGCTATTCCTCTAAAAATCCATGGTCAATTGCATTCAACTTCAAATATTTAGAGTAAAATCACGCCATCAAAAGTATTCTAATTCCAAGTTTTATTATAGCACAACCACCTTTAAAATTCACCTCATAAACACCATAAATTATTTTAATTCATTCTTTTGTTTTCTCCTCTTAATTATTTCAAAACAAATTAAAAGCTTTATTCCGTTAATTAAAACAAAAAATTTCCGCATGCGTTATAATTAAACCCACAAAAGCAAATAATTAATAATTTTACATTTTTATTGGAGGTAATATATCTCCTTTAGAAGGTAATAAAAGTAATCCTCCCAATTTCTCAGATTTAAGTAAGCTACAGTCGACAAAACATTCTCGTATTCTTAAACATCCTCTTATTCACCAAGGAATTAAAGCTGCCGCCAAAATTGGCAGTAAAAAACTTCCAAAAGTGAAAAAGGTAAGTAATACAGAAAATTCTTACGAAACTAAATTTACTAAAAGAATAAACGCATTAAGCAATCATTCAATTAGAGGTGTTATTGCTGGAGTTTATATTTCAACAAATGAATATATTTTTTTAATTAACACAAAAAAACACTCGGATAGAAAACAAAACAACAACAATCACATAATAAAAAATATTTAACAAATAAAGCAAAATCTGTTAATGCTAATATTTTTTTAACATTTATTCAACCAAGAGGTTTCTCGATGCCTTTTAAAATTCATAAAACACAAGAAAACTTTTCTTCTCAGGTTCAAGAACTAAAAAAAATTAGTACTAATAAGAGTGTTTATCTGAATACAAAATTGAAAGGCTCCTCGGAGCAAGATAAAAAAATTACCCGCTGGCTTAAGCGGTTTATTTCTTTTTTTCCTAAACTTCATATCGCCCAGACATCCCCAGTTAGGGTTGCTCGTGAAATTGGTAAGTTTGCAGAAAAGCACCAAAAATTTTTAGGAGAAAAGGATCAATCAGATTTAATCGGAATCGTTCAAACTCTCAAAATTGAAGATCAAAATCAGAGTGAATTGAAAAAAATAAATGCAGTCATCTCTAAAATTCAGTCCTTATCCCCTATCAATAGAGAAGTTCCTGAAATTGAACTTAATGAAATGCCCCCGGAAGTATTGGAGATCATACTCAGCTTTATGGATGACGAAATAGACTATTTACATGCTAGGCAAGTAGATTCGAGATGGAATGAAGTTTCTTTAGAAGCAGCCAAAATAAAAGAACGTTTATTGCTCCAAAATGTTATTCAAGTTGTAATTCATTACTGTAAATCAAAACAAAATTCGATTCTTTCTATAGAAGACAGCGATCAGCCTGATATAATAAAAGATGCTGAAATATGGAAAGAAAGAATTACGCTTTTGGAAAAACTTAAAAAAATATCAGATTCTCTAAATCAGAAAGCTTCCCTCAACTTCAAAACTCAATTTTTATAGAAAAACTTAAATTCGTAGGTTTCATCCATTCTTTTGATGATGAGTCTATAAACATTTTAAAAAGGGAAATAAAAGCCTTAAATTTACCTTGGCTTTTCGATAGTATTTTTGACCCGGAAATAAACAAAAACTTTATAAATTCAATAGAAAAACTGCTAGAAGAAAAGAAATATGCCGAAATTCTCGAAATCGTCGAGTTTACTCAAACCATTAGCCTTCTAGAAAAAATAACCATTATTCTAAAGGAAGCAGCCGAAGAATTAAGTTATTACAATAGCTTAACATTCTCCCAATCGCTTCGTACTAATTATCATAGAGTAGAAGGAAGACAAGAAATTAAATCGGTGGTTTATAGAATGGGAGAAAAGCCTAAAAATGCAACCTATAATGACAAACTTAAAAAATCAATTAACTTGGTAATATCTTTCCTACAAGAAAAAGATATAATTGATAAAAATCTTCTTGATGGGGATAATTCCTGTCAGGAAGATTAATAATAATTAATGCAAGTTGAGAAACCAAGGAAAATTGCCTCTTGAATACATTGTAGATGCTTTTCCTGTGTCTGTTTGCAGAAACATAAGAATTCGAAACTGCAGAATTTATGAAGGAGAAGAATTCAGAGGATATAACTTTAGTAAACGAGAATGGTTTTACGGACTAAAAGTTACTGTAATTGCTTCTCGGGATGGCTGTCCTTTGAGAGTGATACTTTGCCCGGGTAGTGAACATGACGCTGTTCCTTTCAAAGTGATGACTCGTAATTTGCCCAAGGGTAGTGAAATTTATGGAGACTCCGCATATTTGGATTATGAACATCAAAATATGCTTGAAGAAGTAGAAAAAATACGATTGATAGCACAACCAAAATCGAACTCTCTTCGTCCTATTAGTCTGCATGATTTTGTGAATTTGAGGAGCATTTTGGAGTAATTTCGAGGTTTTTGCCTAGGAAGATTCATGCCATTACTCCAGAAGGATTTGAAATTAAAGTCTTCGGATTTCTTATTGCAGCTGCAACAAACTCCCTAACAAATTAGTTATTTGCAACTTACATTAATTAACTTATAACTTAACGCGATATTCGCAATTTCCTTCGAGACTATCCATTTTTTTGTATACCCTAGAATGGGTGGTCCTAAACATGTAATGCTGAACTTAAATTTTATTGACTTTTCAGTGATAAAAGTCTTTCCTATTTGGGTCTTACTTGGAGATTTACAAGACTTTGACTTGCCCAACCTGTACCTCGACGACGATCAAAAAGAATGGCCATATCCACAATGGAAAACAAAATCATCAGTGTCTTAAATGTGGGCGTCAGTTTGTCATAGACCCCCAAAACAAAATTATTAGCGAAGAGAGACGGGGTTTAATTCGTCAGTCACTTTTAGAACGGGTTTCATTAGAGGGCATTTGTCGAATTTTTACCGTCAGTATGCCGTGGCTTTTGCAATTCTCATTAATGAAATTGTTGAGGATTTACCAGAGAACTTAAATGCCACAGTAACTAACACAGAAGAGTTCGAAGTTGCCGTTATTGAATTGGATGAACAGTGGAGCTATGTCGGGAGCAAGAATAATCAGCAATGGCTTTGGCTAGCTTTTCACTTACCTACACGACAAGTTTTAGCGATGCATGTGGGTAAATGCACACGAAAAGATGCTGAATGCTTGCTGAGAAAATTACCCGAAGACTTAAAAAAAAGCCATCTTTTATACAGATAAATTCTCAGTGTACTATGAAGTTGTTCCTTGGATACAACACCGCCCAGTCGGAAAGGAGTCAGGAAAAACAAGCTACATTGAAAGATTTAATAATACGCTCAGACAAAGATGTGCACGACTTGTAAGAAAAACGCTATCATTCTCAAAGAAACTTGCAAATTATGTCTGGACATCAAATATTTTATTTGTGATTACAATCAACATCACATATTTAGGACTACCCTAGAATGAATATAAAAACTTATGTTATTTTGAAATTTCTACCTTAATGGATCTAGGCAAGTTTGGTTTATCCTAAAAATATATGTCTTCCATCTAAGAGCTTGTTGACAAACCTAATTCGATAAGCGTTTTAACATTAATTTGACATCGCCAAGTAAATGAAAGCTTCTGTAGTAATAGTCCGATATTCGTAATCCTTACTCATATTCGTAATCCTTACTCAGCCTTCTATATCTACCAAGCCATGTAAATGTTCGTTCAACGACCCATATTGAATTGCTTACCCGTCCTTTTAACTACTTGAGGATCAATTCTATAGTTTCTTGTATAAGCTTGAGTGAAAGGTCCATCATAACCATCCTACCCAAATAATTTTAAGTTTTCTTTTGGGATTTTTCCAACTATCGAGGATGCCGAAGAGTCCTTTTCTTATCACTGTAACAAATGTTTTAATTAAAAGCCCTTGAGTATCAACCAATATATGGCGTTTTTTTCCTTTAATTTTCTTTCCCGCATCATAGCCAACAAAGCCCCCTTTCAGTCGTTTTAACTGATTGGCTGTCAACAATACCTGCAGAGAGATCTTCATTTCTTCCAAAATTTATTGATTATCCTAATATAGCTAAATTTTGGGATTTGTCAACAAGCTCTAACAAAGTCAATTTTCAAAAAAATCACAACTAAAATCCATTTTAAAACCACAATTTAAAATGTTTATTAATAGCCGTTAGATAAAATTGAAATCTTCAATCTTAACCTAACGAACACAAAGTTAATAATTTAAGATTGCGTTTTATATACTTTTGTAGTATTATTTTTTTCAAATATTTCACATTTCTATTGCTACTCTATTATATCTTAAAATTCCCACACAAAAACGATTCCTTTTTTATTAAACATTATTACTTAACATAATTTTAAAAAAAATTTATGAATAATATCACATCATCTCAAGATGCTCTTTCGATTCGTTCGGAAGGAGCAACACGCGAAACATCTATTTTGGATGAAACAAAAACCTTCAAAACATCTATTAATGATTTACCCGTTGAAGTTATTCAACACATTCTTCTTTTTTCAAGAGAAAGTCTTCCACATACAAGCTTAGTCAACAGAGAATGGCATGCTATCTCTATGGATACGCTCCCAATCATCAATCAAATAAACAATAAAGAAATCGCATTTTTTATTGACGTTTTGAGTAAAGAATTAAAATCTGAAAAAAATATAAAAACATTGGCTAATATTATCGCTGTTAGCACTGGTATTTTTTTTGAATACAATGAAGACTTGTCTCTAGAAATTCTTAGTGGAAGATCTGGCGAGAAAATACTTTTAAAAAGCTACTATAATAACAATAAATTTATAAGACAAGTAGCAGATGAAATACAAAAGCTACCACCTGAATCGGATTCAAATGAGTTCCAAATTGCATTCAGTCGATTAAAAGGACTATCAAGTCTTTTTGATCCTATCCTTAAACAATTTGAAGTAGAAAAAAAAGAAATAAATAAATTCGTTTCGTTACTACAAGAAGCTTTTGGAAAAAAAACTGAAATCGCTGAAATGTATAAAAAATATCTTTCCGACGTGAATGATCAATTAATAGGTTCCGCAAGAAATAAAAAATTTATCAGGGATGCGGCAAAAATGTTGATTAATGCTGATTTGACAAAGAGCAATTTTCAAAGTCTATATGCTTTGTTAAAATCTGAAAACTTTTCAAATCAATTTGATACATTATCATATGTAACTACAATTTGTTTACATTTGTATTCTTTATGTGATTCAGAATTAGAAAAAGTTTTGCATTCTTTGGGGAATGATTGTTCTATTTCAAATTCACTTGCTATAGAATTAGCTATAAAAATTGTGAAAAGACTGAACAAAAGCAAAAAAACTCAACGTACTTATAACGATGAAATTAAATCAGATTACAAATCCGTTATCACAAACAGGCTAAAGAATTTAAAAAATTTTAATGATCTCGCCCTTGTTTTAAATGGAATTTATTCCAAAAAAAATAAGTGTATTTTTGTAGAAGCAATTGTAGATATTTATAATGATCGCAAAAACATTACTTCAACTTCCATTCCTGATACCCTTTCTCGGAATTGGCACAGGTTATTTGAAAATAATGGTGAATTTTTAACTGTTTTTCAACTAATTAAAACGATGAAAACCGAAGCTAAAGACCCCACCATTCTTTCAGTTGCTACATACTTGGCTTCAATCGACTTACTTGACGAAATTGAAGATATCCTCAATCTCGCGAGCGAGATAAAACCCCCTCCAGAGGATTTTTCACCTTGGGCTCATCAACTCAAAAATACGGTCTTGTATCAAGTTGCGAAAATCTTACACGAAAGAAAACAACCCGAAAAGGCGCTTGAATTTGCAAAGAAAATTTCCGAGGAAGATCTTAGAAAAGAAGCGATAAAACTAGTTAAAGAAAGAAAGAGCGTCATTAAAAAAGTTAAAGGCCTTTTTAAAAAAAACAACTAACTAAAAAACGATCTCTTGTCCTTTCTTATCTAAGTGATGCAACATTTCCTGTTGCATCACTTGATACTACGATTTACTATTACCTGGTATGATCTGAATAATATCACGAATACTTATATTTTTAATCTAAAACAACAGCCTGTGAGAATATTAAATGCTTACTTTATCAAAAAAATTTCATCAAAGCCAGGATTACCTTGCCCTAGGCTACAAGCCCGTCTTCAATCCAACAAAGAACAAACTGACTTTTCGAAAAAAGTGCAAGACTCACGATATTTCCAATTTAAAAATGATGGTAGCCAAGATAAATGCCTTAACAAAACCTATTTTCACGGACATAGAATCTTATCGTACCTGCCATGCTAATATCAAATCGATTAATAAAAAAATTGATCGTCGCAATAACAAAATTCATATAAAAGTTGCGCATGTTTTTGTTAAAGCGGTCACTTTTGGAAGACGTGGAATAAAAACTGATCGCATCCGGTTAAAAGAATTCAATCAGAATTTAAAGCCTCTTTCTGTAGAGCTAAAAAATAGAATTTGGGCGGTGCACGCCACAAAATACCTTTCTGATGATGGGATTTTACACCCTTTTACTGAGCCTGCCGCAACATTTGCAAATCCATCTAAAAGCGAAAAAGCACTTCCTGCTATTTCGAATACGATTCACTTTGCTCTTGGAGAACTTGTCCGTCCTCATAAAGGCGGCTCATGGGATTCCCGCACAATGGCTGTAGTGACCCCTCTCAGTACAATTATTGATCAAGCAGTAAATGTGTTTGCTCATGATACCTTTATCACGGGAAATTGGGCATTAAAACCTGAATCTATAGTACTAATACCAGAAGAGGATGATACTCCAGAGTGGCAAGATCCTCCATTTACCATCATTCGCTACAAAAAAAGTGAAAAAACTTTAAGAAAAGCAATTGATGACATCATAAAAGACCAAGGCGGATTGTCTTTCAGAATGCAAAATCAAAGCGTTCTGCTTGGAAGCTACGCCATGTTAGATAATGATATCAACATTAACACAGAGTCTTTTTTTGAAAATCTTTTGCAGGAATATGAAGGAAAGCTATCTTTTGGGGATCATACCCACTCTTCAACCGGAGATGCATATGCACTAGGAATGATGAGACAGATCAGCGGTTTAATGATGGATGACCTTCTCAATGCGGATGAAGACTCACTATCGGAAATGTCTAGCGATCAGCGCTATGTCTATTATCGCATGCTAAGCTTTTTATATCGGAAAACCAAAAATAAATACTTTAGCTGTGAAGAACAAAAAAATTTCGAACAAACGATTCTAGATCAAGTAAAGACTGAATTGTATTCCGTAACAAGAGATGCGTTGAATTATCTATCTCCAGATTTTTTTAATAGTTTTACGGAGCAAGAACTCGACCAATTTATGCTTGAAAATCCAATATTATTCCAATTTTGCGAAATGCAACAATTTAAAGGCTCATGGGCCTGTTGTCGATGGATGACCATAGGATATGAACGTGGTTTGAAAGAAGGACTTGATGAATTGATTGATAAAGGATTTTTATTGCAAGCAAAAGCAAAGCCTCCCCTCGCTAATCCCGTATTTATTATGCTCCTGAATAATCATATGAATAAGTATACAGATCGAGCAGAAGTTGTGAATCATATTCTAAACCTGCAGGGCGTCAAATCATACAAAAAGAAATTAGGCTTTCTTGTAAGACTCGCATTAAAATCAATAGGTCTTCCTTTCCCCCGAAAAATAAAATTATCTTAATTTATGTAAAGTGATGCGGCCTTTAGGCCGTATCACTTAGGATCTAAAATTTCGATTTCCACTTGAATAGAACTGACAGTCAAGTTCGGATGACGCGGATCTTGCGAGCTTAACGGTTCAATACAAACGAATGTGGCATTCTTTGGATGATAGAGCTGCCAAGAGTTTTCTTGTGAAATGCATTGATACCTCTTTTCCAAATAGTAACTCCCCGCGTCTAACAGAATTTTTCCAGCTCGAGGGTTCGGAAAAGGATAAAAAGTTGTGTCAATGTCGTCATCGGCGATCGGAATTAAAACCTCATTTTGTTCGTCCATTTGCCACCGAGGAGGCTTTTTTTCCCCATTCTCAATCACTTCCGATTGGATGCGAGAATGAACGACACCTTTGCCTTGAGGTAAAGCATAGTAATAGTGCAGACCGACGAGCGAATCTGTATCACTCACGACCGAAAAATGTATTTTTAGTTCTTTTTGTGTAAGCTCAGCTTGAAAATGCATTTGAAAATTCTGTCCTTCCAAACTGGACAGCGTGACTCCCTTCCACTCATCATTTCCATTCAGTTTGGCATCCACCGTCGTTTCTGTAAATTCAGCCTTCCATGGAGCATAGCGTCCAATGCCGTGTGAAAAGGGCTCTTGCACTCCCGATTGTTTAACACGCGCAATATGAGGAAATAGGGACTCATCTGCAATGAGCGGAATGGTTGCTGGTAATCTGCGGTGAAAGTGGGGTCCGATTAATGCTCCAAGCCCTGCAAAACGCTCTTCAAATAAATTTCGAGTGGATTGATCGATGACTTCAATTTCACCTTTTTTATAACTCGCCATATTCATTCCTTGTTCAGGAAGAAAAGTGACTTCTAAAGGGATCCCTTGTGAGGTGACATTTTTTAACACAATCTTTTGCATATTTCCATTTCCTTAAATCAGCTGAAGCAAATCACGACCCTGTTGAAAAGTCAATTGATGGACATTCTTTTAAAGAAAATGTTTTTTGTAAAGAAGAATGCTTTAGAAACAAGAATGGAAAAATTTAGCGGCGAACAGCAGAAAATCCAAGGCACACGAAATAAATAAAAATTCCTAGAAGAACAATAGCCGAGAGACATTCTTTCACGGGGAATGCTTTTTGCAGATTGGCGTGGCGAGGATTAGAGGATTGAAACCAAACAAAGTGCTTTTTATTTTGTTCCTGCGCAATTTCTTGCTGCGCAGCCCATTCATTACGAAAGCGAAAAGAATCATCATAGGCTTCTTTTTTATAAAAAACCCCTTCAGACTCAAATTCGAAGGCAACCTTTAAAATATAGCGCTCCTCTCCCCATCCCACTAAATTTAGAATGGACCAAGGCTCTTCCTTAATCACCGACCACTCAATTTTTTCAGCTTGTGTCTTAGCATCTAGATGCGAGTAGTTATATAACTTATAAAGAGCCGTGCCACTAAAGAAAAAAGTGGGCAAGCCAATAATGAGCAGAAAAATAAGCCATCCTTGATTTTTACGCATGGGTTTTTAAACACTGGTAAAATTTTTCGGGAATCGGAGAATCAAAAGACATCTCTTTTTTATAGATGGGATGTACAAATCCTAAATGATGGGCATGTAAACATAACCGCTTAGTAATGTGACTTTCCCCTTCTCCCCCATATTTTTTGTCTCCCACAATCGGAAAACCGTGATCTTCGCAATGTACACGAATCTGATTTTTTTTGCCTGTTTCTAGCTTTAAGTTGAGCAGAGAAAAATGGGTCCGCGCTTCGACTGTCTTAAAATGAGTAATCGCTAATTCCCCTTTATCTGGATCTTGTGTCGAATGAACAACATATGCCTTATCCTCATAGAGATAGGATTGCCAAGTCCCCTCTTGCTGAGTCATTTTCCCATGCACAACCGCCGTATACTCGCGGTCGATGTCGTGGTCGGCAAACAACGCTTTCAACCCAAAAAAGGCCTCTTCAGTTAAAGCAAAAAGCATTACACCAGACGTATCTTGATCCAAACGATGGACAACATAAACTTTACGTGGTCGATAGCGTTCTTTTAAAAAAGCATGCGCGGTCTTGGCTTTATCAAAATTTGTTGCAACACTCAATAATCCTGCAGGTTTCTCGATCACAACTAAATGCGCATCTTCATAGAGAATAGGCACCTTTTCTTTGCGCGCTTTTCTAACGCCGAGAGAAATGGTTTGACCAGCTTCTAAAGGTGTCGAAGCAATTTTAACGATCTGATCATCCACAAAAATGCGCCCATGCTTTAGCCATTCGCGAAGTGTCGTTTTGGAGCTATTGGGTGATAATTTCGCTAATGCGTCAAGAGCATTTAATGGTTCTGAAAGTGTGTATTCCATAAATTTAAATCCTTAAAAACGGGTTAGTTTATCACAAAATTTAATTTTGGGAAATAGAAGATCGCCTAGAAATCTTATTGTTAATTATCTGATTCCACTAGCTAACTTGCGTAACAAAGTTTTTTTATGTATAATTCTCTCTGTAAAGCCAAAGATAATTTTATTTTATTAACAGAGGTGATTTAGCTATAAATACCCATATGAAGACTTAGCCCGACCGCAAAATATGTGGAAAATGACAAGCAGAATATGGGGAACATGTGGTATTTTTTGCTCTAAGAGATAGAATTTCCGATTGAGATCGACGAACAACTTCTTCACAAAAAGATGAGGCATCGCAACAATTGGTAGCCTTGAGAACTTCTTTTTGGATGACTTAGAGAAAAGTTTTTAATACAAAAATCAGATAAGCCAGTTTTGTTCATGTAATTGACAATAAAATGTTTATAATCTAGACTTCTTCACTCAAAAAATGTGCAGCGAAGAGTCGACGATATAGGAGCTAAAATGAATGCGCAGCCCAATTTTCAAGATTCTGATTACAAATATGGATTTGTAACGAATGTTGAAACCGACAGTTTTGCTAAAGGCCTGAATGAGGATGTCATCCGCGCTTTGTCTGAAAAGAAGAACGAACCGGCCTTCATGCTGGATTTCCGCTTAAAAGCCTATCAAAAATGGCTGGAAATGGAAGAACCCCATTGGCTGAATGCGAACTATCCTCCCATCGACTATCAAAACATTCGCTATTATTCCGCTCCTAAGATGAAGCCTCAACATGAAAGTTTAGAAGATGTTGATCCAGAAGTCCTTAAAACATTCCAAAGACTAGGCATCCCCTTGGATGAACAAATGCGCTTAGCAAACGTGGCTGTGGACATGGTATTTGATTCCGTTTCAATTGGAACAACTTTTAAGAAAAAATTGGATGAAGCTGGCGTAGTTTTATGTTCCATCTCTGAAGCGATTCAAAAATACCCTGAACTCGTTGAAAAATACATGGGCTCCGTTGTTCCGATTGGAGATAACTTTTTCGCTGCGTTGAATTCAGCCGTTTTTACAGACGGTTCTTTTGTGTATGTTCCAAAAGGAGTCATTTCTCCCATGGAACTCTCGACTTACTTCCGTATTA
Source organism: Parachlamydia acanthamoebae (assembly GCF_000875975.1). Taxonomy (NCBI): domain Bacteria; kingdom Pseudomonadati; phylum Chlamydiota; class Chlamydiia; order Parachlamydiales; family Parachlamydiaceae; genus Parachlamydia; species Parachlamydia acanthamoebae. The sequence goes on from NZ_BAWW01000066.1 coordinate 132,802, forward strand.
ATGATAAAGAATCAGGCCAATTTGAACGCACTTTGATTATTGCTGAAGATGACTCTTTTGTGAGTTATTTAGAAGGTTGCACTGCTCCCGCTTATGACAACAATCAGTTGCATGCTGCGGTGGTAGAGCTCGTTGCATTAGATCGCGCGCAAATTAAGTATGCAACCGTGCAGAACTGGTACGCTGGGAATCCAAAAACCGGAGAAGGCGGAGTCTACAACTTTGTGACAAAGCGAGGTCGCTGCGCTGGTGTGCATTCTAAAATTTCCTGGACGCAGGTCGAAGTGGGCGCCGCCATTACATGGAAATACCCTAGTTGTATTTTGCAGGGGGACAATTCGATTGGAGAGTTTTACTCTGTCGCTCTCACAAATGGGAAAATGCAAGCAGATACAGGAACTAAGATGATTCACTTGGGCAAAAACACAAGCTCAACCATTATTTCCAAAGGGATCTCCGCAGATTCATCACATAATAGTTATCGAGGTCTTGTAAAGGTAGCCCCCCGCGCTGAGGGAGCCCGGAACTACACCCAATGCGATTCCATGCTTGTCGGTGATCAATGCACGGCTAATACCTTCCCTTACATTGAAGTAGGCAATTCTACAGGATCTGTAGAGCACGAAGCTTCCACTTCTAAATTAAACGAAGAGCAGCTATTTTACTTTAGACAACGAGGCATTTCGCAAGAAGATGCAATCAGCATGATTGTAAACGGTTTTTGCAAGGATGTGATCCGAGAGCTTCCCCTCGAGTTTGCCGTTGAAGCTCAAAAATTATTAACTCTCAAACTTGAAAATTCCGTGGGATAAAGATTTAGGACTTATCATGATTAAAATCATCAATTTACATGCTTCTGTTGAAGGAAAACCGATTCTAAAAGGACTCAACCTCACCGTTCATCCTGGAGAAATCCATGCCATCATGGGACCTAACGGGGCCGGGAAATCCACCCTAGCAAAAGTCTTGGCTGGCCACCCTGCTTATGAAGTGACCGAAGGACAAATCCTTTTTAATGATCAAGATGTCTTGGAACTAGAACCTGAAGAGAGAGCGCATCTGGGTTTATTCATGAGCTTTCAATATCCGGTGGAAATTTCAGGCGTGAGCAACATCCAATTTTTGCATACCGCTTACAATGCTAATCGAAAAGCTAAAAATGAACCGACTCTTTCTTTAGAAGAATTTGATCAGCTTCTCGATGAAAAAATGAAGCTCATGGAAATCAAGCCAGAATTCAAAGAACGAAGCTTAAATGAAGGCTTTTCTGGTGGAGAGAAAAAGAGAAACGAAATCTTACAAATGGCCATTTTAACTCCCAAACTCGCCATTTTGGATGAAACAGATTCGGGCCTAGACATCGATGCAATGCGAATTGTGGCACGCGGTGTCAACCAGCTGATGACTCCTGAGACTGAAATCATCTTAATCACGCACTATCAAAGACTTTTGGATTACATTAAACCAACTTATGTCCATGTGATGTTAGAGGGCAAAATTGTGCAATCTGGAGGACCCGAGCTTGCACTTGAATTAGAAAGTAAAGGATATGATTGGCTCATAGAATCGCCACAAGGAGCGTCGGAATGATGACTCTTTCTCAATCAAACCAAGAATCTTTTCACTCTTCTCTCGAAGAAGCATTTCGCAATGTGGCAGGTGACCCCCTCTTAAAAAAAATCCGTCAAAAAGCGTGGGATCATTTTTTAGAGCTGGGACTCCCGACTCCAAGAAACGATGTTTTTCGCTACGTCCCCCTGCGAAAACTTTTTGCACATACTTATGCAACTGCACTAACACCAGCGCTTGACAAAGCCAAAATTGCTGATTTTATTGCCCCTGAATGTATCCATTCTGTGCTCGTTTTTGTAAATGGCTATTACGTCCCCAGCTTATCTGATATCTCGGGCTTACCAACCAAAGTGGTCGTCACCCCCCTTGAACAGGCAGTTCGCTCATTTGGTGCATTTTTGACCAACCAGTGGGGCAAAACGTTGATGGAAGAGACGGATCCTTTTGCAACCTTAAACGCGGCTATACATACAGATGGAATTTTTGTGTATATTCCCCCTCGTTTACAAGTTGAAAAACCAATACAGATTTTAGAAATCATGGATACAGAAGTTCCTTTCATGTCCATGCCTCGCCTCCACTTTTTTGTGGGTGCACAATCCGAGCTAAACGTTCTTTCCGCACTAGGTTCGTTATCTGGCAGCACATATTGGGTGAATCAGGTCGCCGATTTTTCCATCGAAGAACAGGCTCATGTACGTTATACACAAACCTCTTATCCACTTCCCCCTGAATGCTGGCAAATGACTTCGACACGAGCTTATCTCAAAAAAAACAGCACATTCCTCGCCGTTCATGCGACAGAAGGCAGCACAACTGCTCGACACGACTACCGTGTGGTATTAAATGGCGAAAACGCCCATGCAGAACTAAATGGCGCCTGGACATTGGATGAGAAGCGAGAAGCGCATACGCACGTTCTGGTGGATCATCAAAGCCCGAATTGTCAATCTTTGCAGCTTTTCAAAGGGATCTTAAATGGCTCTAGTCATTCGAGCTTTGAAGGTAAAATTTTGGTTCGACAAGCTGCTCAAAAGACAAATGCTTTTCAATTGAATAACAACATTATTTTGAGCGATACAGCCAGAGCCGAAAGCAAACCAAACCTAGAAATCTTTGCGGATGATGTCAAAGCGTCGCATGGAGCCACAGTGGGGCAATTGGACAAAGAGCAGCTCTTCTATTTAAAAACACGTGGTTGTCCCCCTGTGGATGCAAAGCGCTTATTGGTCGATGGTTTTGCCCAAGAAGTGTATAATAAAATCTCTATCCCCTCAGTTCGTCAACATTTAGCCCAGCGCATGCAAAATTATTTATAAGCGGAGGTGAATATGAGCCACTCAAAAAAGCATAAAACAGTTTCCGATTATCGATCCGATTTTCCCATGCTTTCCAAAACCATGCATGGGAAGGCACTCATCTATTTTGATACAGCGGCAACTGCGCAAAAGCCTCAAGCTGTGATTGATTGCATGACCCATTTTTATGAAGATAGCTACGGCACCGTGCATCGCGCTATCTATGAGCTTGCGGCCCACTCAACCTATCTCTATCAAGCGGCACGTCTCAAAGCCATGCATTTTCTAAATGCAAAAAGGCCTGAAGAGATTATTTTTACACGCGGAACAACAGAGTCAATTAATTTAGTGGCTCATTCCTTCGGCAAGGCATTTATTCATGCAGGCGATGAAATCATTATTTCTGAAATTGAACACCATTCCAATATTGTTCCCTGGCAAATGCTTTGTGAAGATCGAGGAGCCACTCTTAAAGTCATTCCAGTTAATGACCGCGGCGAACTGATGATGGATGTCTATCGAGAACTGCTCAATGAAAAAACGAAGCTAGTTGCGATTGGCCACATTTCAAACGCTTTAGGAACTTTGCACCCCATTAAACAAATCGTTGACCTTGCCCACGATGTGGGAGCTAAAGTCTTGGTGGATGGTGCGCAGGCCGCTCCCCATATGGCAATTGATGTGCAAGCCCTAGATGTCGATTTTTACGTTTTTTCTGGTCACAAAGCTTACGGCCCTACGGGCATTGGAATTTTGTATGGGAAAGAAGTCCTCCTAGAAAAAATGCCTCCTTATCAAGGTGGCGGAGACATGATAGATACCGTGACGTTTACTAAGACAACATATAATACGCTTCCCCTCAAATTTGAAGCTGGCACACCGATGATAACCGAAGCAATCGGATTAGGCGCAGCGATTGACTACATAATAGGAATCGGACGAGAAGAGATCAAAACCTGGGAACACGAACTTCTAGACTATGCGACGAAACTGTGGTCTGAAATTCCCGGATTTAAAATCATTGGGACTGCCGCAGAAAAAGGAGCGATTATTAGCTTTTGCATGGAAGGGATCCATCCTTTGGACGTCGGCACTATGCTTGATTTAAAAGGAATCGCGATTCGGACTGGCCATCATTGCGCCCAGCCTGCAATGAGACGCTTTCATGTCCCAGGAACAGCCAGAGCTTCCTTTGGACTCTACAACACAAAAGAAGAAATCGAGGCTTTTGCGGAAGCCCTACAAGAAATTGCAGTTCTTTTTCACTAAAGGGTCCTTATGCGTGTTTTACTAGAAAAAGCTTGCGAATTGCTTTCTCAAGGAGAGGTTGTTGCGCTCCCCACAGAAACCGTATATGGTCTTGCAGCGTCTTTGCGCCATCCAAACGCTATTGAAAACATCTTTGCCTTAAAAAATCGCCCTGCGAATAATCCTTTAATTATTCACGTATCGCATTACGAACAAATATATCCTTATGCACAGTCGATACCTCCTTATTTTGTGAAACTTGCCCAGCATTTTTGGCCAGGTCCGTTAACATTGGTGCTCCCTATTCAACCGGCAACTATCCCAAATACGGTTAGAGCTGGCCTTACAACTGCCGCTTTTCGTATTCCCCAGCATCCACTATCACAAGCTGTGATCAAGCAGGTAGGCCCTGTTGTCATGCCTTCTGCAAATTTGTCTGGCAGACCTTCTGCGACACAAGCTAGCCGTGTAGAAGAGGATTTTGGAACTGCTTTTCCTGTGTTAGATGGGGGTGGGTGCACACGTGGATTGGAGTCTACCATTTTATATTTCATTGATAACCAATGGGAAATTGTGCGTTTAGGATCTTTAGCTCCCGAACAATTTCAACCTATTCTGGGTTATCAACCTGTGATTCGACAAGAGACGAATCAAGCCAAACCTCTATGTCCTGGACAATTGTACAGACACTATGCCCCTCAGGCTAAGTTACTATTGGATAATAAAGCATCTCCTGAATCGATTGGCTACGTTTTAGGATTTTCTGATCGGCAATACCCGAATTGCAAAATTTTTTCCTTGGGTAAATCAGACAATCCGGAACAAGTTGCCGAAAACCTTTACGATACGTTACGATCGTTGGATGATGCTAAAATTCAGTGCATATGGGTGGATAGTGACTTTCCACAAAAAGGGTTATGGCTTACAATTTCTGAGCGTTTAAAAAGAGCGAGCTACCCCTCTTCCATCATTTAACAATTTGCAAAAAAAATAGGCCCATCCTAAATTGAAATTTAGAAAAGCCCTCCTTGGAAAAGCAATTTCCGAGGAAATCACGAAGTGTGTTGCACTTATAGCTCTCATCTCTGTGTTTATTACTGCATTTAATACCAAACAAGTGAGTAGACATCATGTTTGATAAATTCACCAACCGCGCTAAGCAAGTGATCAAGTTAGCAAAAAAAGAAGCTCAGCGGTTAAATCATAACTATTTAGGTACAGAGCATGTCTTGCTAGGGCTTCTTAAGCTAGGCCAAGGAGTTGCCGTCAACGTCTTGCGCAATCTAAACATCGATTTTGAAACCGTTCGCGCAGAAGTAGAAAAACTAGTGGGATATGGCCCTGAAATTCAAGTCTATGGCGATCCCGCCTTAACAGGAAAAGTTAAAAAAGTATTCGAGTATGCTAACGAGGAAGCCGCCAATTTAAATCACAATTATGTCGGCACCGAGCACCTTCTCTTAGGCTTGCTTAGACAAACAGATGGGGTTGCAGCTCAAGTCCTAGAAAACCTTAACGTTAACTTGAAAGAAGTGCGTAAAGAAGTTCTAAAAGAGCTTGAAACCTTCAATCTTCAGCTACCTCCGATTGGAACAAGTGGTGGCACGCAAGAACCTTCACAGTCTCGCCCATCGGCTTCGGCGAATCCAAAACCGTTCGAGAAGCCGACAGGAAGTACAGGAAATTCGACAGATAAAATGCCAGCACTCCGTGCATATGGACATGATTTAACAGAAATGTCGCGCGAAGGGAAAATGGACCCTGTGATAGGCCGTCGTGAAGAGGTTGAACGTTTAATCTTGATTTTATGTCGCCGACGCAAAAACAACCCCGTGTTAGTGGGTGAAGCCGGTGTGGGTAAAACCGCGATTGTGGAAGGATTAGCGCAAGCGATAGTCAAAGGGGAAGTTCCAGACAATTTGCGTAAGAAAAAGCTAATTACCCTCGACCTTGCCCTCATGATTGCGGGAACGAAATACCGAGGACAATTTGAAGAGCGCATTAAAGCTGTCATGGAAGAAATCAAGAAAAACGGCAACGTCCTTCTCTTTATTGACGAATTGCACACGATTGTGGGAGCAGGTGCTGCAGAAGGTGCTATCGATGCATCTAATATCTTAAAACCCGCGCTTTCACGTGGTGAATTGCAGTGTATTGGTGCAACCACTGTTGATGAATACCGCAAGCACATTGAAAAAGATGCTGCTCTAGAGCGCCGCTTTCAAAAGATTATCATTCAACCTCCAAGTGTGGATGAAACCATTCAGATTTTGACGGGACTCAAAAGCAAATATGAAGAGCACCACAAGTGTATCTACACCGAACAAGCCCTACATGCCGCAGCTATTTTGTCAGACCGCTATATCCACGGACGTTTCCTCCCCGATAAAGCGATTGACTTGATTGATGAAGCAGGTGCTAAAATGCGCATTTCGATGATGAATCAACCTCAGGATATCAGCAAGTTCGAGACAGAAATTGAAGATATTCGCCTTGGAAAAGAAGAGGCCATTGGCAAGCAAGAATATGAAAAAGCTGCAAAATTGCGCGATAAAGAGAAAACATTAAGAGAGCAACTTCAACAGCTTAGAGCACAGTGGGAAATCAATAAAGAAGAGCATGAAGTGGTGGTCGAAGACGAGGACATTGCGAATGTCGTGGCCCGTCAGACTGGAATCCCTATTAATCGACTCACAGAAGGCGAAACACAAAAAGTGCTCAAAATGGAAGAAATCTTACGCAATAGCATTATTGGTCAAGATGAAGCCATTAGAACAGTCAGCAGAGCCATTAGACGTAGCCGTGCCGACATTAAAGATCCAAATCGCCCCATTGGTGCCTTTATGTTCCTTGGGCCTACAGGTGTTGGAAAAACCTTATTAGCGCGATTGTTGGCTATTCATCTTTTTGGCGGAGAAGATGCGCTCATTCAGGTGGACATGTCTGAATATATGGAAAAATTTGCAGTCAGCCGCATGACAGGTTCTCCTCCCGGATATGTGGGACATGAAGAAGGTGGCCAGCTCACAGAACAAGTTAGACAACGCCCTTATTCTGTCGTGCTTTTCGATGAGATTGAAAAGGCGCACCCAGATGTGATGGACTTGCTCCTGCAAATTTTGGAAGAAGGGCGCCTTTCAGACTCCTTTGGACGCAAAGTTGACTTCCGTAATACCATCATTATCATGACTTCTAACTTGGGTGCCGACCTAATTAAGAAGAGCACAGAAGTAGGCTTTGGCGCAATGGAAGGCTCCATGGATTATGCACATATTAAAGAGAAAATTGAAAAAGCGACCAAGAAACACTTTAAGCCAGAATTCTTAAACCGTTTGAATGACATGGTCATTTTCCATCCACTCAAGCGCGAAGCTCTCTTACAAGTGATTGAACTGGAAATTGTCAAAGTGCAGAAGAGACTTGCACGTCGAGACATTACCATTGAGCTCGATGCAAAAGCAAAAGACTTCTTGGTCGATCAAGGATTCCAACCAGAGATGGGTGCGCGTCCGTTGCGTCGCACCATCGAACAGTATTTGGAGGATCCGCTAGCCGAAAAAATCTTAATGCACCCAGACGAAAAGTTGCATTATTTTGTTTCAGCTGAAGGAGACCATCTGATTTTGACAGAGAAGGATAAGCAACAAAATCAGGAAAACTCGATTTCCTTACCAAGTTCACTTTAAAAGTGATGGTCTAAGCCTCATCGGAACCTTCCATTTGAGGCTTAGATTTTGCTTTCTTGCTCTGCAGATTTCTTAAAATGATACATAAAATGTAGAAAGCACGCCTGTGCCTTATAATTGTTCTGCCAATTGGGCGGATCTTGTGTATAGCGAGATTGCCCCATGATTTCCGTTGCAATTCTTCCCTTGTATGAATTAGGGAAATCCCGTTTGTATAACCCTTTCCAAAGCTTATCATCTGCTACAGCCTTTCTCAGTTGCTGACTCACTAAGTTGACTTGGGCCAAATCTTTCACTTCTAAAAAAGAAAGAACGAGAGTTAGAGCTTCTGCGGGTAGATCATTGATTTGCATAAAACATCCATTGTATTGTTTTTTTTAAATACAATAAATACTTACACTTTTATTTCCTATGAATTTAAGAAAGATCACGACAAGGATCCTTGCCGTGATCATATAAAGATTAGGTAGTTTGCACTTTTTGAATGCTGCTTTCCCAGTTTTTAACATATTCTAGAAAGGCTTCTTTATCCGGTTTGCTTTGTAAAAGCTCTAGAGTGCTTGCTTGATGACTTAGATGGGCTATTTTTGCTAGGAGATGCAAGTGGCGTTTATCTTCACATGCAAATAAGAAAAAAAGCGTATGGACTGGTTGTCCATCCAAAGCCCCATACTCAATCGGCTGTTGAGGGAATACCACAACCACAATGTCGTGATGGGTATTCATGACAAAGTCACGTGTATGCGGAATACCAATTCCATTGTTTAAGGCCGTTGGCTGAAGATTCTCTCTGTCTAAAAGGAGGTCTGTCAATACGCCCGCATCTAGATTGAGATCTTTCGCAATGATCGCTGTCGCATTTTTTATGACTTCTTCTTTCGTTGCTCCAGGGACATTGTGCAACACATTTCCTTTGTGAATCGCGCGGTATAATCCGTACTGCTTGCTGCCCCCTTTTGCGCTTTCCCCATCTTTAGATCCATTCTCTTCAGTTTTCACTCGAACGTCTTGCTTGTCAAACGGAGAATATCCATCTTCCTGTGTTTTTCCCAGTTTATGCTTTAACACCCAATCTTCAATTTCAATTCGGCTGAAGCGATATTGATGGTTAATCCGATAAGCAGGAATTTTTCGATCCACCAGCCATCGACGAATGGTGGTTTCTGATACATTGAGAAGATCTGCAACATCTTTGATTTTTAAATCCATAGATTAGCCTCCTGTCTTAACTTTTTTATGTTTCATCGAAAAGAGCAAGAATAGCGTCTCCGGAATTCAAAGTTAACATTTTTTTTCTTCTTTGCTCATCTTTTAACATTAGAGTCAATGAGGATAGGATTTGAAGGTACTCCGTTTGCTTATCATCGGGACCGCCAATCATAAAAATGATTCTTACAGGCGCATGATCCAACGCATTCCAATCAATGCCCCTGCGCAGTACGGCAATCGCAACGAAAAAGTGATCGTAGGAAACAAGCTTGGCATGTGGAATAGCAACTCCCATTCCAATACCCGTTGATACAATTTTTTCTCTTTCAATAATTGCGTTATAAAAAGCTTCTTTGTCTTTAATTAAATGAGCATTATGAACCATTTCAACTAAAGTGTGAAGAGCTTCATCGCGCGTATCGACGTCTAAAAAGGTGACGAGATCGGCATCCAAATATTTGGATATTTTAATCATAGAGAGTTCGTTTGTTAGAAAATATCTGAAATCGTTTAGGTAGGGCTCAATTGAGCCCTGTATGTCCAAAGCCGCCAGTACCACGGACTGTTTCGGCTAGTTGTTCTTTGAATGCAAAAATGGCTTGAACAACGGGAGAAAGAACTATTTGAGCAATCCGCATACCATTGGTGACGATAAATGGTTCTTTTCCATGATTGATCAAGATAATTTGCAGCTCGCCGCGGTAATCGGCATCAATGGTTCCCGGAGTATTTAAAACCGTAATCTGATGATTGGCAGCTAAACCGCTTCTAGGGCGAACTTGAATTTCGAACCCTTGGGGGATTTCAAAATAAATTCCTGTGGGTATACGTGCACTACTGCCTGGAGACAGGATCACATCTTCTTTGAGATAGGCTCTGACATCGGCCCCCGCAGCATCGATTGATCCATAAGCAGGCAAAGAGGCACCCTCTTCCGTTTTTATCCATACGTTACAATGAGAACTCATATATTCCTCTTTCTTTGGGGACTAGCGCTTAGTCCCACCTTTTTTCTTTCCCCCTTCTTGCGAAGAGTCTGGAGTGACTTCCTTCAAATCAGCAGCGAGGAAATCTAAAAACTCCACAATTTTACCTTTTAATTCTGGACGTCTTACAATGCAGTCAATCATACCATGTTTCAGTAAGAATTCCGATTTCTGAGCACCAGGAGGAAGTTGTTGACCAATTGTCTGCTCAATCACACGTGGACCTGCAAAACAAATTAAAGCATTAGGTTCCGCAATGATAATATCACCTAAAGAAGCGAATGAGGCTGTTACCCCCCCCGTTGTGGGATTTGTCAAAACGGAAATATAAGGAATTTTGGCTTCATGCAGTTTGGCCAATGCTCCAGACGTTTTTGCCATTTGCATGAGAGATAGCACAGATTCTTGCATACGTGCGCCACCAGAAGTTGAGACAATGACCAAAGGGAGATGATGAGATAATGCATATTCCATTAACAAAGTGAGTCTTTCACCGACAACAGACCCCATGGACCCGCCCATAAATTGGAAATCCATGATACCAAGCGCAACCGGACGACCACCCATTAAACAGCGTCCAACCAATACAGCTTCATCGCGGCCGGATTTTTCTCTTGCTGCAGTTAAACGTTGCGGATAAGGTTCTGTATCCACAAACCCTAAAGAATCAACGGGTTGATATTCAGTAAACATCACTTGAAATGAGTCTGGATCGGCAAGAGATTTTAGCCTTTCTTCGACAGATAAGCGGTAATGATAATCGCATTTTGGACAACAATTGTTATTTTGCTCAATTTGATTGGTATGAATGAGCTCATTACAATGCGTGCATTTTAACCATCCACTAAATCCGTCTTTTTTGGTCGTTTGGATTTTAATTTTTGGCTTATCGCGGGAAAACAAACCCATATTTTAACTCTCAGTCGCACTTTAACTAGAAACTCAAGCGCTCCAGTTTACATCGTTAGATTAAGAGCTCCAGTAAGTTACGTTTTTATGATTGATGACAGTTGTAAGTTTACGAGACACTCGGGATTAACTCAAGATGTTTTCCAAATTTTTTAAAATTCTCAACATGAAATTTAAAAAATTAATCATGTTGAGAATCAAAAGCTTACTCAGCTTTAGCCTTTGTAAAACGCTCTTCTACGTTCTTCCAATTCACAATATTCCAAATAGCCTTCAGATAATCTGCACGTACATTTTTATACTGAAGATAATAAGCATGCTCCCAAACGTCAATCCCTAATAAAGGTACTAAACCTTTTGCAGCTAAAGGATCTTGGTTTGAACAAGTCACAATTTCTAATTGTTTTTTGTTCTTGCAATAACCGAGCCAACCCCAACCAGAGCCTTGAATTGCGGCTGTTTTGGTGTTCATTGTTTCGATAAACTTCTCGAGGGAACCAAACTGTTTTTGGATAGCTTCCGCGATAGCACCTTCCGGAGGAGCTCCGCCACCACTTTTTTGAGGGGCTAAATTTGTCCAGAAAATCGAATGGTTGATATGTCCACCACCATTGAAATTAATTGCGGATTGCAAGGTAATTAATGCAGGAAGATCATTTTTAGCTTCAGCCTCAGCGTATTGCTCAAGGGCTTTATTCAAATTCGCCACATAAGTCGCATGATGCTTGTTATAGTGCAAAGACATGATCTCTTTAGAAATCACAGGTTCTAGATCGCCAAGGTCATACGGCAAATCGGGCAATTTGTATTGCAGCGTCATATTAGACTCCTTTAAAGTTGATGGTTAAACAGAATCTTCTGGTATTCTGACCGATTAAGAGTATTTTCGCAAGCAGATGAAAGAAATTCTATACTTATCCATAGAAATACCCGCCGCTTTCATCGATGATTTTTTCTAAAATCAACAAATTAAGAAAGCATCAGAAAAAAAACGCCCACATGCGTACTGATGATGTTTTATTTAATGAACTTGAGATTTGGCATTCATTGCATGCTCCAGCCCTATTGCGATCCAATGCCTATACCACACACCTTAACCGCTATCACCGTTACATTTTCACTTTTCTCTTTTATGGCTTCGTTAATGAGACATTCCGCAATGTTATCGCATTCTTCTTGAAGAACATCCACAATCCGTTCTTCTGAAACATAATCCTTTAATCCATCGCTAGCTAGTACAAGGATATCGTCCTGCATAAGCTCCCAAACTGTAATCTTTGGCTTTGCAATCATGATCGGTTCCGCGGGGGTCCCTGCAAAATCTGCATCTCCAAGCGATCGGCTTAAATTAAGCCCATACTTGCCAGAAAAAGTTCTTTTGTAATAACGTAAACTCTTCGGCTCATCCGTATGCGTCCATTTATACACAATTGAGAGGTCTTTTTGGGCTATTGCAGCCCGCAAAGCTTCTTTTTCATGGCTCCAATCCCTAACACATGAAAGAGGAATGGATTTCAGCTCTCCATCAATTTTTCTATAAATATTAGCCTCACTATCACCTAGAGTCGCTGCGTAAATTTTTTGTGTCATTTTATCTATGTAACACACAACAGCCGCGCTTCCCTTGCAGATTAAATTGATATCATGTGCTTTTACGATGTCAGAATGAATCGCATAAAATAATTGTTCAAAGGCTTCATGCACATTCCCTTCGGCATCAGCTAATGCAATCGGAAATCTTTTCTGAAATTCATCTCGTGCAAAATCCGCCACACCCCGTCCACGATGTCCATCAAAGACGGCTAAAAGAATTCCCTTTGGGAATTCCAAATAAAACTGGGTATCCTCCATAGTCGGTCTATTCCCTTTGCTACTGCATACTGCTGGGAAAAAGTGGAGTGAAGATTTGCCAGGCGCTGCCAATAATTGCATTTCACAGGGAGAGATGTAGCTTTCACAAGATGCTTTATTGTAATGCTCTTGAACAGCTTTGTAAGCATTGCGACGCATTTTTTCAAACGCATGCTCAACCGGCAATCGTCTTGGTTTCCAGGAAACATCCCTAGGCAGAAACAATTTTCTTAATGCCAAAATCGCAATCAATTTCACCTGCAGGGCAAACTTCCCGAATAAAGGCATATGTTCGAAAGTCGAAACAATTCGATGCCCCCATCTTGTTGCTGACTTGCAAGAAGAAGATAAACAGACTTTGATGTAAGATGATCCAGGTAACTTATCAACCATAGAATGAAAAAGATTCACGTTATTCTCCTAATCACAAGTATTTGTATTATTGGACGGCAGAATAGCGATTTGAGATGACTTTTACAATGCTTTATTTATCGAATCTATCTTGTAAATATAGTATCGAAGTAAACATCTCAACGATCAAAGAACAGCAAATTTACGATACTTATCAACCAATGCTTGCTCACTTTTTAAAAGTTTTTACAATTCCTTATTCAGTAAAACGGGATAATGAACCTACTAAGAACCCTTCTTTAGCATATATTGCCGAGATCACACCTCTCAGATGATCATATTTTTTCTTCAAATATTTTGTTTCAGGATGCTTAAGATCAGCTGCAAAAGATAGATCTTGTATTATTAGAGGAAAACGCTTACTACGCGCATATAGTCCCAAGCATGTTTGTTTAAAAATTTTATCTTTGTGACAAAATAACGTCGCATTATGTTGTCCATATCCTAAAAGGATTCCTAGCAATAAATCGTGATCCAAAATACTGTCAAGAAAAGTTTTTTTACCTTCTTCAATTTGTGCTAAAAATTGTTCTGGAATAACTTTTTGCTTCAAAATACTTTCAAAAATGAGCAAGTAACGTTTTATTGTTTGTAAAAATGCGCCTTTATTTATCAATACAACCATGTCGCTAAAAAAAAGTGGGGAAGCGGAATTTGTTTCACGCAAAAGAAGGTAGTTCGAACTAGGAAATTTGTCTTTGTATTTTTCCCAAACTTCCCATCTTTTCCAAAAAAGGCCATCACACTGACCAAGCTCTAAGGTATTTTCCCAAGGAGTAACTCGAAAATGAGCTGCGATTGAAACAGGCTTGTCCCCATATAAGGTATATCCAAAGTGATCATTGTTAACGACATCGCGAAACAATTCCTCCAGAGCCTTGCGATCTTCCAGAGGAATTGTCACTATTTTCTCGTTAAGACTGACAGCACTAAGAAAGCTCAATTGACTGCAAAAAATAAATAAAATAGCAAATTTCATGATTACCATTTAGTTTTCAAAACGATTTTTTCTGCAATAATAGCATGTGTCTTCCCATGGCCAATTATGGCTGTAACATCTACCACAGACCCATTCTTGGGGCGATTGAATTGCTGAATTGATTAGAAAGATTCCTTGATCATCGCAATGAATGCTGTCCACCTGAACAGTTACATCGTTATATTCAACAAATATTCCGGAATTGAGAACAATAATCCTGTTTGGCTCAACATAAATTTTATCTTCCGCAAATGAATTAACTGCATAGCAAAAGACCAAAATCATAAAAAAATAAACATATATATTCTTCTTCATTTTACCTCCTAGCAAGTTTAAGATTCACGCGACAAGAAAAAAGCAATCAAAAATTTAAATCAACAAAAAAAAACAAAGACATAAATTTATTTAAAATTTCGCATTGATCGCTCACACAGCATCTCCACCATTCCCACCATCTTCACCATTGCTAAGAACACTCGCCATGACCGCCATCTTGCCCATGGTATCCAAATTGACCATATTTAGAGCGAGGTTCAGGAATCTTTTCTTAACAAAACTTAAAAGAGAACAAACTAAAGGCAGAGCAAACCACATGCTCAGGACCCATTTATTTCGCATAAAGCCGTATCTTCTCACAAGCTTTTTACCAGTCTGGCAGCTGTTACAGGTCCAATGGATGTCAATTTTTTGTCTCTAGGAATATGGTAATACCTTTCTAAAAAGGCATCTACTGTAGAAGGGCTTGTAAAGACAATTTCATCGATTGTTGAAAGATCGGGTAATGTAACTTCATGGTTTGTGAAGGTATCGTAGAGGACACAATCAGTATGCTTAATTCCATTTTGTTTCCAATAATCGGTCAATAAGGGTCTAGAAAGTGCTGAATGTGGCCAAAACACATACAAGGAAGTTCGGTCCCAATTTGCAAATAAGTCTCTAATCCCTTCCGCAGTTTCTTCCAGTGGAACAAAATCGGCAGAAAACCGGTGCTTAGCCAGCTCGGCAGCTGTTTTCTTCCCTACAGCCACGATCTTTTTAGTATTGATGACATCTGCATTTATCTGAAAGAAGATAGCTGCTTCTAAGAATAGCTGAACGGCTGTTTGGCTGGTTAAAATAAGATGGGTATAATCCGAAAAACGAGAAAAAGCCTGTATAATATCAGGCTCAAAAAATGCTCGAGGAGCGATTTTAATGATGGGACAATGGATCGCTTGCCGATATAAAGCTTTGGGGATTTTTAATCCTAGATAGAGGATGCGAGACATAATCCACTCTCAGCATCAAGGCAAGCAAAAATTTCACGCATCTCGACATGCTCTGTCTTAGCCAAAATAGCGAGTCGTCCTTGCATAGGCGCGGTCTCTCCCGGCAAATAAACGCGATTTAAATGGCAAAGTCCTAAGCGAATCAAGGCTGCTTCTGCCACGATGATACCATCCGCCACACCAGCCTCTAAAAGACTTAATCGTTGACCAATGGTTCCGCGTAAATCCATAAAACGAAAATCTGTGCGCAGCATGCGAGCTTGCTGCTCGCGACGCTCGGAAGAAGTGGCGATCATGGCTGCTTGAGGGAGTGCCGCAAGACTAAGTCCTTCTCGAATCACTAGCACATCTCGATTATCGACGCCCTCTGTTAAAGCAATTAAAGATAAGCCCTGAGGCAATGGGTCGGGCAAATCTTTGGCAGAATGCACAGCCACATCACATTGTCCCGAGAGCAATAACGCATCCAATTCCTTGGTGAAGAAATCTGTTTTTTCCATATTTCGCAGGGAGATCTCTTGCTGTTTATCCCCTGTCGTGGCTATCCAAACAGGAATCAGCTCAATCATAGGATGATGAGGATGCAAAGCCTGTTGGACTTCTAAGACCTGAGCTTTTGATAATGGAGATTCTCGTGCTGCCACTCGAAGACATTTAGGAGATAAGGGCATCTACGGCCTCCTCAACAAATTCAACACCAATTAAAGAAACTTTTTGGCGAATTTCTTCTGAAACACCTTTTAAATTGCGTTTAGGAATGACACACCGTGTGAAACCCATATGCAAAGCCTCTTTAATGCGGCTATCGACGCGGGGAACGCTTCGAATTTCACCTCCAAGGCCCACTTCTCCAACCACAACTGTTTCTGGATCGATGACTCGGTTGCGCATGGATGATGCAACCGCTAGCAAAACACCGAGATCTAAGCCAGGTTCTGTCACACGAATGCCTCCGGCGATCGAAACAAAGACGTCACACTTATATAATTGATAGCGCATTCTTTTCTCTAAAACAGCCAACAAAAGAGCCAAACGATTTTGGTCCAAGCCTGTGCAACGACGGGAAGGGGTACTAAAAACCGTTTCTGTGACAAGAGCCTGGGCTTCAATTAAAATGGGACGAGTCCCCTCAATGGTAGGAATAACCACAGAACCCACTCTATTTTTGGTTCTTTCCTCGAGGAATATATGTGAAGGATTTGGGACTTGCGTTAAACCACTTGAATTCATTTGAAATACCGCGATCTCATCCGTTGGACCAAAACGGTTTTTCACAACCCGAATCATGCGGTAGTTCTGCTGCTTGTCCCCTTCGAAATAGAGCACTGTATCCACTAAGTGCTCAAGCACACGTGGACCTGCGATCTCTCCAGACTTTGTCACGTGACCAATCAAGAAAGTGGCAATTCTTCGCCCTTTTGCTAGGTGCATAAATTCTGTCGTGGTTT
Organism: Parachlamydia acanthamoebae; assembly: GCF_000875975.1. Lineage (NCBI taxonomy): Bacteria > Pseudomonadati > Chlamydiota > Chlamydiia > Parachlamydiales > Parachlamydiaceae > Parachlamydia > Parachlamydia acanthamoebae. Next base: position 149,667 of record NZ_BAWW01000066.1, read on the forward strand.
CTCGCACTTGCGAAACGGAACCAGGAGCCGAGCTGATCTCACTTTTGTAAACAATTTGAATCGAGTCGACAATGAGAACGTCGGGTTTGATGTTGTCGATTTGGACTTTAATGGCCGAGAAATTGGTTTCGTTCAAGAGATAGAGGTTATCAGATTCAATGCCTAAGCGCTTTGCACGCATCGATGTTTGCTCGACGGACTCTTCTCCGCACACATACAGGATAATAAGCCCTTGCATAGCTAAAGCATTCGAAAGCTGGAGTAACAAGGTGGACTTGCCAATACCTGGATCCCCTCCGACAAGCGTCAGAGAACCCGGAACAATCCCTCCGCCAATTAAGCGATCGCATTCTTGGATATGGGTGGAAATACGAGGAGTTTCTACTGAAGAAACATCTTTAATACGCATCGGCTTGTTTGCAGAGATAGAGGGAGCGGATTCGAAGCGAACGTTTCCTAAAAACTCAACTTCTTCATGAAAAGTATTCCAGCGAGAACATTGAGGACATTGACCTAACCATTTTGTCTGTTTATGTCCACATTCACTACAATACCACACATTTTTTTGCTTAATCGCCACAATTTTGCCTCACTATTCATGAATATCCATTTTAGAAAGTGCATCTTCGGCAGCTTTCTGCTGGGCCTCTTTTTTAGATCCCCCTTCTCCTTTGCCAACTTCCTCATCATTTAAAAACACGGAAATTTTAAATGTTTTACTATGATCAGGTCCTTTTTCATCGATAACATGATAAGAAGGTGTTGTTTGATATTTTTTCTGGCAATAATCTTGCAGTAGGGCTTTCCAATTGCGCACGGGAGTTTTTAATATGGCTTCGATTTCTGTCGAAAAGTTTTTGAAAAGAAAAGCTTTAGCGCTTTCTAATCCGCCATCGAGATAAACGGCTCCAATAATAGCTTCTAATAGATCGGCTAGGATCGATTCTCTTCCTCTACCGTCATTCATACGCTCGCCACGACCCAGCAACAAAAACTGTTCAAGATCCAGCTTATGAATGTATGTCACGCATGAACTAGCCTCCACTAGCCTGGATTTCAGATAGGAGAGTTCTCCTTCAGGCGTTGAGGGAAGATAACGGTAAAGGTAATCCGCAATCAATAATCCTAAAACAGAATCGCCCAAAAATTCTAAGCGTTCATTATGTTCGTGAATTTCCCGATTTTCATTGATAAAAGACCGGTGGACAAAGGCAAGTGCCAGCAAGTCTCGATCTTGAAATTTATAACCTAACCTTAATTCAATATTTGAAATATTTTGAGCTAACAAATCCAATGCTTTCATACAACCATTAAAATATAAACAGTAACTAGTATAGTGGATAGAACGATTTTTTTCTTTAGTCTTTTAAAAATACGAAATATACACGAGAGATCCAGAATCAACAAACGCAAACAAAGAGATAAGATCTTCATTTTTCATGCGAATACATCCTTTTGAGGCTGGGGTTCCGATTAAATCTTCAGCGTTAGTGCCATGGATGTAAATATACCTTTGAAAGCTGTCCACACTTTTCCCACCTTTTCCAATGCCTTGATTGAAGCCTTTTTCTAATCCTTCTAACCATAAGATGCGCGTTAGGACTAGATCAACTTTTTCTCGTTTTCCTTTAGGAAGAGGGGACCAAATTTTACCAGTATTCTTTCTTTCCACAAAAATCGCATTAATAGGAGCGTTCTGTCCAATTTTTTCAGCGATTCGGTGAGCACCTAAAGGAGTTTTATAGCTATTGGATTCTTGTCCGGTTCCTTTACTTGAGGTGGAAATGGGATAGCTTGTTACTATTTTATGGTCGTTGTATAAAAATAATTTTTGCGAAGTAACGTCTACGACAATGACATGACGCGTTAATGGCTGCTTCAGTTCTGCCATCTTATCGAGGAATTGCTTGGGTAGTGAGTTTGCCTGTAGGGGATAACTAAGGATTAACAGAGCTAAAGAGATTAAAATTGCAATCGGACGCTTCATGTACATCATGGGATCATTGTATTTGACGAAAAACGCACCTTATCATGGATGGCGTTTAAGCTCAAGGTAGAAGAAGAAAATATTCAAAACTCGCGCATTAAAATTTATCTTACATCCTTTTCATTGATTTTTTATCGGTTTCTCTTGACAATTCTCATTGCTTTTCTTTAATTTAAATGCCCTTCATTTGCCGGGAGCTTTGCTAACATAAAAAGATTGCTAAAAAGTTAAATTTTAGGAATATTTATGCCATCGGTTTTACTCCGAAGAGCCACCCTGGTATTATTTGTCGAATTGGCAACCTTGACAATTCAGCGTTATCTCTTGCCATCGACAAGGAAAACCTTCTGGAATCGACATAAAACATCTTTTAAAAATACTTGTTCGAGCGGTCTTTGCAATTGCCATTTTATCTGCATTCGATCTTTGGGTAGTGAATAACTAGAGAAAATGCGGCAGCTCCTTAAATAACTTTCCGTCTGTGTCTTTTTTTGACAACATGGGCGGCTGTTGAAGGGGCCAGTTAATTGCCAATTGTGGATCATTCCATCGCAAACAGAACTCCGAAGAGGGGTCATAATAATCCGTCGTTTTATACAGAACATCGGCATGGCTGGACAACACTAGAAACCCATGCGCGAATTCCGGAGGAATCCACATTGAACAAGGCCTTTCAGCTGAAAGATGCCTGCCAACCCATTTACCATAGGTTGGGGAAGATTGACGCAAATCCACCGCCACATCAAAAATTTCACCCGTAACGACTCTGACAAGTTTTCCTTGAGGCTTTTTATATTGATAATGCAATCCTCGCAGCACTCCTTGAAGAGAATGCGAATGGTTGTCTTGAACAAATGCTTTATGCGCACCTATTTCTTGCGCAAAATCACTTGCACGATAACTTTCTAAAAAAAAGCCTCGTGCATCACGAAACACACTGTGCTCGAACAGTATCACATCGGGAATCTCAGTTTTAATGGCATGCATTGAATTTAATCATCCAAAAGTTCAAGTAAATAAGAGGCATACTCACTATCACGCATGGCATGCGCGATTTTTTCCAATTGAATGCTGGGAATATAACCCATCCGATAAGCAATTTCTTCCAAGCAACCAATTTTGACACCTTGTCTGTGCTGAATTGTCTGGATAAAAACCGAAGCCTCAAGCAAGGACTCAAAGGTACCTGTATCAAGCCAGGCAATCCCCCGCCCAAAAATTTCTAAGTGCAGAGTTCCTTGTTTCAGATAGTAATTGTTCACATCTGTAATCTCCAACTCTCCTCTTGCAGAGGGCTTCAGATCTGCAGCAATATCACACACCTGATGATCATAAAAATATAAACCGGTGACAGCATAACGAGATTTAGGAACTATGGGCTTTTCTACAATGCCCTTAGGTCGCTTATCTTTATCAAACTCAACCACACCATATCTTTGTGGATTATGCACCTTATAGGCAAAGATCGTTGCACCATCTTTTTCCTCTTCAGCAACTTTTAATAGTTGTGATAGTTCGTTTCCAAAGAAGAGATTATCCCCTAAAATGAGTACACAAGGTTGGTTTTGAAGAAAGGATTTTCCAATAATGAAGGCTTGCGCTAATCCCCCTGGATGAGGTTGCACCGCATAATGAAAATCCAATCCCCATTGAGAACCATCTCCCAGCAATTGTTGAAAGCGTGGTGTATCCTCAGGTGTTGAAATAATGAGGATTTCCCGAATCCCCGCTAACATTAAAGTAGAAATGGGATAATAAATCATTGGCTTATCGTAAACTGGTAGCAATTGCTTAGACAGTGCGGCAGTCAATGGATATAGCCTAGTTCCACTGCCTCCTGCTAATATAATCCCCTTTCTCATGCTCACCCCTGATAATGCTGTTTAATCCAGTTTTGATATTCTCCAGATAAAATATTTTCCACCCAATGAGAATGGCTCAAATACCACTGAACAGTTTCACGCAATTGCTGTTCAAAACTAGCCTCTGGCATCCAACCTAATTCTTTCCATATTTTTGTGCCATTTAACGAATAGCGGCGATCATGACCCGGACGATCTTTCACATGCACAATTAAAGAGGAATGCGGCAGAACAGGAGAATCAGGCTTCAATTCGTCTAAGATTCCACAAATCATTTCCGCTAATTCGAGATTAGTGGTCTCTTTTATTCCGGCGATATTGTAGGACTCCCCCACGGTTCCCTTCTCCAAAACTTGTCGAATCGCGTTACAATGGTCGTGCACATAAATCCAATTACGCACCTGTAAACCATCGCCATAAATCGGGATGGTGTTACCCTGTATCGCTTGAAGAATAAGATGTGGAATGAATTTTTCAGGAAATTGAAAAGGGCCAAAATTATTCGCACTGCGCGTGATTAAGATAGGCAGATGGTAAGTATGCCCAAAAGCCTCGACCAAGTGATCAGCAGAAGCCTTTGAAGCTGAATACGGGTTATTAGGGCGATAAGGACTCACTTCTGTAGAGGCAGGAGCAAAGGGCGTTAATGAACCAAATACCTCATCTGTTGAAATTTGCAGAAAGCGAAAATGTTTTTTCCGCTCGTCTGAAAGCTCATTCCAATAGGCTAAAGCTTCTTCGAGTAAACAATAAGTGCCAAGAATATTTGTTTGAATAAAAGCTTCTGGGGCGTGAATAGAACGGTCAACATGCGATTCAGCTGCAAAGTGAATAATCGAATGTGGATGGTATTTATGCAAAATCTCTCGCACAAGTGCTCGATCTTGAATGTCGCCTTGCACAAAATGGTAAAGAGGATTTTCACAAATTCCAGAGAGATTATGAAGATTCCCGGCGTATGTTAATTTATCCAGATTGATAATAGGATCTTTTTCATAGTGAAGCCAATTTTTAATGAAATTTGATCCAATAAAACCGGCACCCCCCGTCACTAAAATCATACGTTAGCAGCTCCTTCCCTGGCGATAAATCATATTATTCTTCGAAAACAGACACACACTACCATTTTTAAATAAAAAAACCAAAACAAGTGTGCATAGATTGAAATGACAAAGGGAAAAACCATAAAGGACTTCCCCTTTAGAGAGAGATTTAGAACCAAAGAACTTTGGTTGCAAGTGTAGCAGCAATCGGCCAACGATGAAGTTGATATCCCCATAATTTATGCACAATACTTAAAATAGTCAGCGTAATTAAAGCAGGATAAATCGCTTCGAGTAAAGGCCCTAAAAATCCAGCGATGCCCGCAAATTCGAACGTTGAAACCGTGAAAGAAATGCCAAGCGTCACGAGCAAGGAAACAGGCTCAGAGATTTTTTCTTTTGAAACTTCTACACGCAAAAAGTCTGCAAAAAGAGAAGCCAAGACTATCGCCGTTGTCAAGCAAGCTAGGATAACAGCCATACATAAGACGATAGACGCATAAGGTCCTAAAGCATGCTCTGCGATCATTCCCAACATTTGTTCTTGAGGAACATGTCCAAAAGAACTTCCATAAACCGTTCCTAAAGTAACCAAAGCCACATAAATAACAGACAATAAACTTGCTCCAATCACAGAAGCTTTAAAGAAGATCTTGATCAATGAAGATTGGCTAAGCTCTTGAGCAGAATTTTTTTGTAAATGTTCAATAATAAATGTGGAAAAAAAGAACGCCGCTAACAAATCCATGGTTTGATAGCCCTTTAAAAATCCCAGTTTAAAAGCGCCCCAATCTGTCACCGTATAAACCGAAGGGAAATTTCCATGCCATAGTCCAAGAGCAACAATCGCACCCAAAGAGAGAAGCAAAACAGGAGTCAGATAACTACCTAGCAAAGACACAATTCTTCCCTTATTCATAGTAAGCAAAAAGATAACAGCACAAGATATGATACTAAATAGAGGAAGCGAAACACCAGGTACAACTAGGCAAAAAATACCATGAGCGACTGTAATACAACGAGCCAATACACCAAAAGGACCCATAAGAGAAAGTGCACACAAGGGAAACCAAAACGCGGCGCCTTTTCCTAAAGAAGAGAAAAAAGAACGCGCTTCACCTCGATAAAGAAACATCGCCAAAACGCCTAAAAAGGGAACAATCACTCCGGTCAGCAAAAATCCAATTGAAGCCAGGGCAAATTGCCCTCCAGCATCACGCCCGACAGTAAGAGGAAATACAAGATTTCCTGATCCAAAAAACATCGAAAACATAGCTAAGCCAGTGCTGACGACGAGAGATTTATTTTTCATTTTACAACCTATTTTTAAATAATCTGTATCTAATTGCACTCAAGCGAACGGATTTCTCTTCGCAGTATCTGCATAAAAGAGATGTCATTTTTCTTCTAAAGAAACGGATATTGAATACGAAAATTCGACAATCGCTTTTCTATTAGGAGCAGCGATAAAAACAAGACTTAAATAATAATGGAAATAATAATAGAAGGAGAAATGAAGAGAGAAACAGATGATTGGTTATGGCAGAATTGCGGACACAAAAATTTAGAATAGGAGTTCATTTTTAATCCTTTGTTATAATTCCCTTCTTAGAGGTTTAAGAAAAAGATTAGCAAAAAATTGATATTTTTTCAAGGGGAAACCACATAAACCACTGTGTATAATCATCCAGTATTCTATGTAATAAAAAACCAATTGGAAAACAACGACGAGCCTTTCATTTGTTTTGATGAGACACCATATTAGCTAATAACGAAGGTAACGAATTTGGTGGCTCTGGCCATGCAGGAAATGGATGTGACAGACAAGATGGGAACAAAAAATAACGTTAAGGATTAAAAGTGAAAAAACTTATTATAACAATACTAGGGCTTACTCTTTTACAATTTGGATTTGTTTGTGCATCTAGTTCAGATGAAACAACTGGTTCTTCTCGTGCAAAAGATGGAGAGAATGGAAAAGATGGAGAAAACGGTAGTAATGGCCAAAATGGAAAACCTGGTCAGCATGGTGGACATGGGGGAAAGGGTGGAAATGGTTGGTTAAGTGGTGGCAACGGAGGAAATGGTGGTCATGGCGGACACGTTAATTGTAAACGTTCTAGTGAAAATAAATAAGCTAGAACTCTTCATTGGTCCAAGTGGGGGCTGGTGGATACGACTGGCGATACGAATGTTAGGTCTACCACTACTTACTGAATAAATGATTTGAAGCCTTGGTATGACACTTATCAGCTCTACCGTCCATCCATTCCGATAAAGCCGGGGCAACGGCTGCGGTGGAATCTAGTTTTATCTCTCCAGCCAATCAAAGCAATATCCCATTTTGAAGAATGGCATCTCAAAATCCACATACAAGCAATACCTAAATAGTTCACGCTACTAAATTGCGGAAGACATAAACTCTTTTTTGTTTTCTACAAAAAAACAGAAGAAAGAGAGAGCAAAGTCATGCTGACATTCAGCGTGTTGCTTGCTGATATTAAGCTGATTTAATGCCCTTCTCCATCAGCATTTTTTTGACCTGCTCAACTTTTTCCCCTTGAATTTCAATATCATTTTCCTTAACGGCTCCGCCACATCCCAATTTTTTTTTGATGTCTGAGGCCAATTCTGACCTCTCTTTTACAGAGAGATTTAAATTAAATATCACGGTCAAAATACTTTTTCCCCGTTTAATTAGTCGTACTTTGACAACCTTCGTCGAAACATTGCTTGGTTTTGTTGGATTTGGCACCCATTCTCCACTTATGTTAAATGGCATTCTGTTTCCCTCAACTTTCGAGCATTATCAAAATTTGCGACAAGCGCAGTAAACTTAAATTTGAAAGCGCACATTTCTATTTTTAATTTCTAGAAGTACGAGTATAATGGAAGCTTACTTTTTGCAAGGAATCCTTTTAATGAAAAAGACTTTAATCGCACTTTTGTCCCTTTTATTTTCGGTAGACACCCTTATTTCGGCCTCTATTATTGATCCTGATGTTTATACAATTCTCGAACAAAGTTTCCCCTCAATCCCTAAAGAACAGTGGATGATTCAGGTATTAAAGGGCGGACTTTCGGGAACTGCATTGTATAAGATAGAGACCCCAACGCAACAATACGTTTTACGCCTACACCAATCGACACAGCTAAGTTCTCAAGATGAAAGAGAACATTTTGCACTCATTGAAGCGGCTAAATTAGGCATTGCTCCTCATGTCGCGTATGTATCATCAGATAATAGAGCCATCCTAATGGAATTCGTTAATCACAAAACACTGACACTTGAAAAAGCTAAATTACCTGAAAACATTGTAAAAATAGCTTGCGCAATTCGCAAGGCCCATGAAATTGTTGGCCATCTTCATGTGGGTGAAAGTCTTTTATCCAATGCTCACCGTTGCCATGAAAAAGTCCTAAAAGACGGATTGGGAACAGAGGAAAACATAAACGGTGCACTTGAGCTAATCAAGAGATATCGAGAACAATTGTCAGCCTATGCATGCCCACAGGTGAATGTCCATGGTGATTTAAATCCAAGAAACATCTTTTTGACAGATGATAATGGTGTGCTATTGATCGATTGGGCTGAATCAAGCTTGGAAGACCCTTTTTACGACTTGACCTATTTCGCCTTAAAACATGATTACGATGAAGTACAAGAAGCACTCCTGTTAAAGACCTATTTGCAACGACAACCCACGGTCGAGGAAACGAGTCGTTTTACCCTGCAAAAAAAGATCCATCAAGCTTTTTGGTCTCTGACAAACTTATACCTGGCCGACGTTCAGCTAAGAAAACATCCTCAACAGAAAATTGATCCACAGGCAAGCCTTAAAAGCTGGAGCACATATCAAAAAACTTATGCAGACTCGATGGAAGAACTTCCTGCGCAGTATTTCTACGAGCTATCTCGCCTAAATTACCAGCTTGCATTATAAGTTTGAGGATATATGGATTATCACGTTTTTTTAGACTCCGTCAGCCAATCTTTTGCAACAAAATTCGAAGAAAGACCTCGAGAATCTCAAGAGATAACGATAGACATAACCGATTCCTCGGGCATGAAGAAACCATTCGAAGTCAAAGATATTTGTTTTCTTCTTTCATTGGATAGATTTAGAGAATTAGCTCAAATATCTCCACTTCCTGAAAATTTTGACGATTTGATAACAAAAATTTGGTCTCAGATGGGTAAAGGACATGGAACTAGCTACTTAGAAATCAAAATCAATACCATCCTGCGCATCAAAAATCTTTTTTATGATCTTGTCATAGTCCCCTCCAAAGATGGCAAAAGGAATTTTTTATTTAGAGAATCCTCGGATCTCATAACTCAACAACCGCAAACTTATCTTGCACCTATTCTCGATGCATTTGAGCTGATTCAAGAAATCAAACAAGGAGAATATGCCATCGTTAGTGCAATGGATCCCAAACCGATTTTAGCCTCTTGGCATTTTGCAACCTGTATCGGATTTGTTGCTTTTAATGAAGCTTATCGAATCGGAATATTAGCACATATCGATTTAGGAGCAACCTATGGTCAGATGTTTCAAGAAATTAAAAGGTATTTTAAAAATTTGGGCAGTGGTCCTATAAAAATCGATTATGTCTTAACAGGAGGAAGTTGCACACCAGTTTGTACCGATGCTATTCGAGGAGAAAGCCTTGATCTCCGCGAACATTTTAAAGCCGCTATTCAAAAAGAGGATGATGATCTTTTTCAATTTATTTTGATCCAAGAAATTGAAACAAAAATATCCGCTGTAGAGCTTAACAAAGATGCGAGTTGGGGATCTAGTATGCGTTTAAATCGAAGCATCGCATTGGATACACGTAAAGCATCCCCTCTAAGCGAATTGATGAGCTACGAAGCCCGTTTAAATCCGGATTCTTCTTTACACAAACGTGAAGGAACCCAAAAAGAAGCCATCGATTTTTCAAAGGAGCGTTTAACACATCCCGAACTTAAGCCAGCTTCTCTTTCTTAAAAACTTCACGCATTCAATAAAAAACCCAAATGTTTTAATCACATTTGGGTTTTATTTTTTTACCAAAGGCTCATCATGAGCTTTTGGTATGCTCAAAATATCCCCTAAGCCGAGTTAAAGGTTAGTTGGAAATTTGTTGTGACTGTTCCACAAACTGTCGTACCTGAAATGGAAATGATAAATACGGGTCCTGAACCAACTGACCCCCCGGATATTACCCCAGTTGTTGGATCGATTGTTGATCCTGGCGGTAAACCTGTTGCACTATAAGTGAATGGCTGGCCACCTGGGCTGACAAAATAGACTGACATATCCAATGTGTACGGTGTTCCAGAAAGCGCCCCAATATTTATAGGCGGAATCGGAAGCACTGATGGAGGAATGCACGGAAAAGTAATTGTGAAAGGCTCACTGACACTTGCACATGCATCCGCTGATGTCGCGGTCACGACCACGTTATAAGTGAGCGTATCCGACAAGATAGAACCTGATATCACACCCGTCGAGGCATCAATCGTTGAACCTGCAGGTAACCCAACGGCACTATAAACTAAAGGCAATCCACTTGGATTCGTGAAATGGGAGCTAACATCCAAAGAGTAGTTCCCAATTCCTGTGAATGAGGCAGGAGGAATCGTTGTACTGACTAATGTTGTACATGGAAAGCTAATCGTAAAGGACTGAATAGCAACCGAGCATGCATCCGCAGCCGTTGCTCGAATTGTCACCGTGTAAGAATTATTGTCATTGAGTCCAACCCCAAAAATAACTCCCGTCGTTGGATCGAAAGTAGCTTCTGGAGGCAATCCTTCTGCACTGAACACCAAAGCCGCTCCACTTGGATCGCTAAAATAGGGGCTGATATTTAGCGTATAAAGCTCTGTCCCTGTAAAGTTCGCGTTAGGAATTGGATTACTCACTAAAATTTGGCAAGGCCCTAACCGTCTTTTTTTTTCTTCTGCCACAGCCAAAACTTGAGGCATATACACGGCAGGAGAGCTTACCCAAGCAGCTAAAATGGGTTCACAATAACAGGGAGTACATTCATTGCGACTATCTGCTCGATCACCAAAGACATATGTTAATTCAAGACCAGCTGTTGTATTGCTAGGGAGATGCGATTTACCTCTTGTATGCGCTCCAAATAAGCCTACGACTAATCCGGACCAATCAGGATGATGCCAGCCGAGGCGTACTCTTCCATAATTATAGGGACGTTTAAATTCCCCCAATAGATCAAAGAAAAGGTTGTATTTTAAGTCTTGGTGATAAGTAAAACTACCGCCGAAACCTGAGACAACCTTTCTTGATTTATATTTTCGATTATATTTAACAAAATCGTAGTCTGCATCGAGATGAAAATATCCTGAACACCAAGGAATGAGTGTTGTCCCTAATGACCCCCCATAGCTATTAGATCCTGCGATGCGTCTCGAATAAAGAAAATCCCTACATTCCTTGTGTCCCAATTTACGAGCTGGAGCATATGAACAATAAAATCCCACGTCTGCACTGGGAAGAAATGCATTACAAAAATCATGCTGGTATTCAACACCCACAGCATACTGGTGCATCCAACGCTCTTCTCGACCAGTAGAAAAACGATAACCGAGTTTTTGAGTTAAAAATTCACCTGAAAGCTTTACGCGATCATCTTCTCCCCATAACACCCCAAAAGTTCCATTCGCGCGATAATTACGTCGTCCAACTTCCCCAAAAAAGGAAACAGCGGCCTCATCCGTAATAGAACGGGGAATCACGCCTAATGTAAAATTGGGAATCAAATCATTTTGCGTGTGTCCTCTGGAGCGGCTGCAATCGCTTAAACTTGACTGTAACTGATTAAAAATCAGACAAAACAAAAACAAACATCTTAAAAATTTTTTCATTGTCATTTACCCTAGCATCTTATTAAAAGAATTTTCCAAGATAAAAGGCTTTTTCATTTATTTAAATAAAAAATCCAAATGATCAAAAAGAGACTCACACTATTTCCGAAGAAAGTGTAGACCAAGCCAACCTTCTTCCTCAATTTCGTCTAATAACGTCCATCCCCATCTTAGAGCCTGCTGGAGATAGAGTTCGCGTTCTTCTTGAAGAATGCCGGAAATAAGAGCCTCCCCTGGCAAATGATGGACAGATTTAAGACTTTTCCAAGCAACAGCTTGTTCGGAAGCGATCATATTCATTAAGACAAGAATATTCTGCTGTTGTTGAAGGACATGGGTGGGAGGTTCAATGGAAAAAGTAATGTCACCTTCCAGCTCATTGAGCAATAGGTTCTCTTTAGCATGCTCAACTGCTTCTGGATCGATATCGATTCCCCACACAATCTTAGCTCCCATAATCGCAGCAGCTAAAGATAACACCCCGCTACCCGATCCTACGTCTAAAATAGCTTGTCCGTGAACCCGATCTTTCATGAGACGGAGAACAATACGTGTCGAGGCATGGGATAGATCGCCAAAACCAGGCCCGGGCTTAAGTTTGATGACGGGTAAGTTTTGTGCATCGATCAATTGATTTAGGTCTAAGTGCACGCACCCATCTCGATAATCAAGACCGTGTGCGGACCATTGAGACTCCCAATCTATCGGACTAAAATGAATCGGCGCAAAAGCTCCAATAGTTTGCAAAGAAGTAAAAGGGAAATCAGAAAATGGGATGTCCCCCAAACTAGCTACAACCTCTTTGCTTCCTTCTGTTTCTTCGCTGTAAAGAGGCTGAGCCCCAAAATTTTCGAGTTCTTTCCATGCCTGTTCAGACGAGAATTGGGGTCTAATAAAAAAACGATAGGTGATCATTTAATGGTCTTCCCAAAAATGCGGGGTTAATACGGCAAGCACAGCAAAAAATTCTAAACGTCCAGCAATCATTAAAATCGAAGACCACATCAACCCAAAATTGGATAGAAATGCAAAGCTTTCCACAGGTCCAGCCATGCGAAAACCTAGTCCAACATTATTCACCATACATCCAACAATTCCTAGAGATGTTTGGGGATCGATTCCATCCAAAATATAGATGTATGTGCCAAGAACAGATAGTGTTATGATAATTAAAAAGAAACAGAGTACCATAATAGCCGAGCTAGCGTCTACCTCTTTATCGGCCACCCGGAATGTCCGCACTCTCTCAGGGCTAAACAAAGATTCGACTTTGAATTGCGCAATCCGAAAAAGCATGTAATGGCGCATAATTTTGATTCCCCCTGCCGTGGATCCAGACATTCCCCCTACAAACATGAGGATAAGCATAAGTGTTTGCATCGCATAGGGCCAAGTATCATAATTGGCCGTTGCAAACCCCGTTGATGTCTGTGCAGAAACGACCTGGAACATCCCATAACGAGCAGCCTCTTGCCAAGAAAAAAGGCCATCGGGAATTCCTCCAATAAGCACTTTTGGAGTTCCCACAAGCTTCCAAATAGCAATCAAAGTACTACTCAAAATAATGGCCAGATAGCATAAAAATTCGGGCTCATAAATCCGATAAAATTTCCCTTTAAACATGTAAAAATACAAAGTAAAGTTGACTCCGCCCAAAATCATGAATAGCAAGACAATCCATTCGGTCCAGCTGTCGTGATAAAATCCAATACTGGTCGAATGAACGCTAAATCCCCCTGTTGAAAGAGTTGAAAAGCTAATTGTAATCGCATCAAACAAAGACATCTGAGCGTTAGTGAACATCAGCAGCCCAATTTGCACAAGCGTGAGGAAGCAATAAATTTTCCAAAGCACGATAGCCGCGTCTTTGATACGTGGAGTAATGGAATCTTTCATAGGACCTGGAACTTCAGCTTGAAATAGAATTCGCCCTCCTGCTCCTAAAGCAGGTAAAATGGCAACAAATAACACGACAATGCCCACACCTCCCATCCACTGGGTCAAGCTCCGCCAAAATAAAAGTCCTTTACCTACCGCTTCAATCCCTGACAAAACAATTTCATGTGTGTGTGGATCTCTAATTGGTTCTATCGTTCCATGAAAAGTATACTCCACATCTGGACTTCCACAAAATGTGCGTGTAATAGGGATTTCTTCACCTGTTTTTAAATCATAAGACTTTGCTTGCATAACGGTTGCACCCGTGGTGGTTAAACCAGATGCCATTTCAAAATAAGCTTGTAAAGGATTCGTCAGGGTCCCGCTTAAAACGAAAGGGAGAGCGGCTAATGCGGGCGCAAGCACCCACAAAAATACAACCGCCGCGATCCCCTCTTTTAAGTACATTTTACGATTAGAACGTCTTCCACAATACCTCAGCCACATCCCGAGAACTAAACAAATCGCAACAGATTCTAAAAAAGCATCGATGGCATAGGGTTGAGGATGTAAAGCTGGATCCAAAAAAAATTTATAGTAACAAGCGACGCAGAGAGGAATGAGTAAAGTTCCAGCAATTCCAAAAACAAAGATGGAGAGAATTTTGCATAAATCTTTAAATTGCATAACTAAAACATTTTTTGGATTTCAGCCACGTGTTGAGGGGATGTAATGACAATCACAGTATCTCCAGGAGAAATAATACGCCCTCCATTTGCAATCATCACCCTTCCTCGATTTTGAATAACAGCAATCAGAAAATCTTCTGGAAAAAAAGGACCAAGCTCTGCCAAAGGAATCCCCACAATTTTTGAATCCATGGATACATTGATTTCCATAATTTCCGCTTGATTTTCATAGAGGGAGATAAGTGAAGTCACTGTCCCAGAAAAGATTTGCGAAAGAATGTGATTGGCCGCGCTAATCCGAGGAGAAACAGCATAATGAACGCCCAAGCGCTCGACTAAAGAGAGGTAACTTAAATTCGTTAAAATGGCGACAACATCTTCACAACCCGCTTCTTTAGCAAGACAAGCCGTCACTAAGTTAGTTTCATCATCTCGCGTACAAGCAATTAAAATATCTGCGTTTTTAATTTTTTCAGCATGTAAAAATTCTAGATCGGTGGCATCATGATGAACAATCGTGCATTGCGGCAATTTTTCAGACAACTGCGCACATTTGTCATAGCTCTTATCGATAATTTTTACCGCTACTTCTTTTTGAATTAAAAGTTTAGCCAAATTAATGGCCGTTAAGGATCCCCCAATAATCGTGGCGGATTTAAAAGCGCGATCAATCCCCCCAAAATAGTGGTGGAGGTTTGATACAGTTTCAGCATCTCCAATAAACGTGACCTCGTCCCCAGGAAGTAAACGATCTTTTCCATGCGGAAAAATCACCCGAAACCCTTGTTTATCTGGCCGACGAATAAGCCCTACCATAACATCAGAAGGCAATCCCAAATCTTTTAAAGACCGATCTCCTTTCTTCCATTTTGACGGAATCACAAGCGTTCTTAACTGCACAGCACCATGCGCAAAATGTTCAACCGCCCGAGATCCTGGGCTGACCATGTATTTTACAATATCGTTTGCAACAAGGAGTTCGGGAGCAATGAAGTAATCGACAGAAAAAATGTGGGAATAATCTAAGCGGGTATTATTTAAAAACCGGCTATCCCCAACACGAGCTACAGTTCTGGGATACCCAAGATGCCGGGCGATAGAACAAGACACTAAATTTGTTTCATCATCACCTGTCAGAGCTAATAAAACGTGTGGAGATAACTCTAAAAGATCTTCTAAAAGAACCCAATCGCTTCCCGATCCCACGCGCACAGCAATATCCAATGTGGAAGAAACTTTCTCGATTTTTTTAGGATCATTATCGATGAGCACAACATTATGCTGTTCTTTAGAAAGCATGGCTGCAATATGGCGTCCCATATCCCCAGCCCCCACGATCACGATGTTCATATCTTTTCCTAACCAGATTGCGTTAAGACAAGATGCTAACTTAAAATTAGATTTATTTCCAAATCGAAGGAAGCTTCTTTAATCTTCTTTCAAGATTTTTTGTTGAGCAAAAGAGGCATCCAAATGTCTTCTCGATTTTCTACGACACCCAGTGCGGTTTTCTTCTGGGATTCTATCCACGCATATTCCTTTTCTCGAAACTGATCAACGACCTCAGATGAGATCCCTTCACTTTTTCCAAAACCTTTGATTACAGTGAGTCCACTTGGCGGGCAGGCGATTGTAAAAATAGTTAAATCAGGGCGGGCTTGAAGTAAGGTGGGCACAATTTTCCAAACATCCCCCGTCCAAAAGCCGGGATCGAAATCTTTTTTAGAGGATTCTGCACTTAAAGGAATGGTATCGTGAATCAAAATGATCGACTGAGGTGTACAGTATTGCTCTGCATTGCAAAAGTCATCCACAATGGCTTCGTATTGATGCAGCCCATCAATAAAGATCAAATCAAAAGGATCCCCAGGGTAAGAAATAAAAAAAGCTTCACTGGTCTGACGATAGATGCGCGACCAAGCGTGAAGATCGGTTTGAATGCATGGATTGGGATCCACACCAACAGCAAAGGTTTGTGGACCCGCTAAACAAAAGCTAAAACCATATTGAACACCGATTTCTAGATATGTCTTCGGTTTTAAAGCGGCGTGAATTTTTTCCAGGACCTGTAAGTAAGGTTCTCCAGGAAGCGCTTGATAAGCCTTTTCCCAATCTTCCATCATTTTCTCCCTTCGCTATTTTCTATCCTTCTAGCAACATAGGAAAAACAAATGCAAGGAATTCAGCTGGATTTGCACATCTTTTTGACAACATCTCACCTCGCCTCTCTAAGAGTCGTGCATTTCCTTTAAAAAGAAAGCTCATCAACTGTTTGAGTTTATTGAGCTGCGTTGAAATGGGAGTCCCTTCTGCCATGGCGCATAAAAAATTTTGAACAAAATTTTGAAGAGCATTTTTCTCTGGAACATACTGTTGTCCCGCAAAAAAAGCGCGAATTTGATGAAAAATCAATGGGTTAATCACACTTCCTCGTCCAATCATGAGTGCATCGCACCCCGTTTCTTTAAGCATTCTCACAGCATCATCCACATTTAAGATATCGCCATTTCCCACAACAGGAATTTTAAGTAACGCTTTCGCTTCGGCAATTAAATCCCATCTCGCTGGTGGTGTGTAACCATCCACTTTTGTGCGTGGATGCAATGTCATAAACTTAATCCCACTCTCTTGGGCTGCTAAAAGGTTTTCTTTGAATAAGGAAATATCTTCATATCCTGAACGGAGTTTAGCTGTAACAGGAACAGAGACAGCCTCTACCATGGCCTTCGCAATCTGATAAAGTTGTGAGGGATCTTTTAATAAGCTCGATCCAGCCCCTCGACCCGTCACCGTATTGGATGGACATCCACAATTTAAATCGATCCGATGCGCGCCTCGTTGAGCCAGTTCTTGCGCCATCGCTGCCATAAGCTCAGGGTTGGATCCCATAATTTGGACAGCTTGCGGAATGGGAAAGGTGTCATCCTTTTGATATTGTTTGGCTAAACTAGCCACATGGGCATTCGATGGGACACGCAAAAATTCTGTGCAGGCCTCATTGAATCCCCCCATTTTTGCCATCGCTTTGCGAAAAGGGCGGTCACCTAATCCTTCCATAGGCGCTAATAAAAGGTAGGGACAATTTCCAGTGCCTTTCGGGAGTAAATTCACTTTATCGCCTCTTAGTATTTGACTATTAATGTCTTTAATATTATGCATAGAAATTGTTTTTTAAAAAACAATTTGTGATCTATGATACTGGATATCGAGGAGTTAAGTACATTTAATTTTCACTACCGGAGATTTTTATGGCTGTAGGCATCTACAATTCCACTTCAACCTTTCAAAATGAGTACATTAAATCAACGTGCCGTAAAAGCACGGGTCAACGCGTCACATTTAGTAATATCTACTTGAGGGTAGAGGCTTTAAAAATGGCCATCGTCCACGCTGCGGGAGCCCCTTTTTCCTCAGCCTTTATCGTAAGCCATTTCGCTAAAAACTTTTTTAATCTTATGGAAAATGTTTACAGCGATCCAGGCATAAAAAACAATGAACCGCTTTCAGGCCCTTTCGATCGGTATTGCAATAACATTTTTAGACATGCGCAACCTTTATTTGACGATTTTTTAGCTTTTGTCACTTTTCCTGCATTTCGAACCTTGTTAATTGTGAGAGAAGTTGCAGCTGCAGTGATTCACCCTGCGATTATATACGGCTAAGAGTTGAGTTATTTTCTTGAGGGAAAAAAGACTGCGCGTTATGGTTCAAATTGCAAGCAAATAAAAATGACCTAACCTTCTTATGGAGCTATGTTTAACTTGAGTCATTTATCCTTAACCTTACTAGCCAATTTTTTTGGCATTGATCCCATTTTGTCGCTTTATGCCATTGCCGCTTTTGTTTTAATCGGTGTGGGTTTAACTTCCCTCATCCTTTTTACAAAAGCAAAATTTGTGAATAGCGAAGAATGTGAGATCAAGGTCAATAGCGATCCGAAATTGACAAAACAAGTGCTAGGTGGATCGACTTTATTACAAGCCCTCTCTTCTAATGGAATCCCCGTCCCTTCTCCTTGTGGAGGAAAAGCTACTTGCAAGCAGTGCCGTGTACGTATTGTCGAAGGGGCAGATGAGCCTTTGGAAACAGATCGAGGAACTTTCAATAAAAAAGAGTTAAAAGAAGGGTGGAGACTTTCCTGCCAAGCGAAGGTTAAGCATGATCTTCATATTCTCGTTGACGAGCATTCTTTGGCCGTCAAAGAGTGGAAAGCAACCGTCGTGAGCAACAAAAATGTGGCCACTTTTATTAAGGAATTAATTGTTGAAATTCCGGAAGGGGAAGAAGTCCCTTATCAATCGGGAGGGTATTTGCAATTCCACGTTCCGCCTTTTAAAACAAATACAGCGGATTGGAAAAGCACTATGGATCCCATGTTCTATGCGGATTGGGAAAAATTTGGATTATTTGACAAAACGATTGATTTTAGTCATCTACCAACAGGCTCGAATGAAATTATCCGCGCATATTCCATGGCCTCCTACCCAGCGGAAGGCCGAAAGCTGATGTTTAACATTCGAATCGCCACTCCTCCTTTTGTGGGGGGAAAAATTTCGGATTCAATTCCCTGGGGAATTTGTTCCGCGTATACTTTTAGTTTAAAACCTGGAGATAACGTTCGTTTATCAGGCCCTTACGGGGAATCTTTTATGATCAACGACAATCGAGAGCTTATTTTCTTAATCGGGGGTGCTGGATCATCATTTGGGCGCAGCCACATTCTCCATCTGTTTAACACCGAACACACACAACGACAAGTGTCCATGTGGTATGGAGCACGCTCGATTAAAGAAAATATTTATCAAAAAGAATATGAAGAACTTTCCCAAAAATACCCTAACTTTACTTATAATCTTGTCTTATCAGAGCCTCTTCCTGAAGACCTTTCTGCTGGATGGCCTAAGGACGACCCCATTAAGACAAACTACCTTTTCAAAGCTTTTGAACTTGGGCAACTGAGTAAGATGGAAAGTCCTGAAGAATGTTTATTTTATGTCTGTGGACCACCTATGCACAACATCAGCGTTCTGAAATTGCTAGATGATTATGGGGTTCCTCGCAAAAGTATTATTTTGGATGATTTTGGAAGTTAAAGCATTTTTGATCTTGGATATTTAAGAGAGCACATCAGAAAGTTTTTCTGTGTGCTCTCTCCTCATTTACACACAAAGTGGATATATTAACCTATTATGCGCGTACTCCTTGCCCAAATTAATCCGATCATTGGCGATTTAAAAGGAAATACTCAACAAATTTTGGCCGCTATCGAAAAAGGAAAGCAAAATCGGATCGATCTAATGGTCTTTCCTGAATTAGCCTTGTGTGGATATCCGCCCGAAGATATTCTGCTTCTCCCCAATTTTATGGAAGAAGTCGAATGTCATTTAAAAACCATTGTCTCCCAAACGCAAGGAATCGCCGTACTTTTAGGTCTCCCACGCTCTAATCCCGACGTTTTAGAAAAAAAACTCTATAACAGCGCTGCTATCATTCAAGATCAGAAAATTTTGGGATACCAAGATAAGCAGCTCCTCCCCACTTACGACGTGTTTGATGAACGACGTTACTTTGAACCTGGCAACCATACACGTTTGTGGTCCTTATGCGGAAAAAATATTGCGATAACCATTTGTGAAGACATGTGGCAACATAGCAATTTGCTAAAATTTACCAACTATCGGCAAGACCCTATTCAAAATCTACTTCCTTTATCCCCCGATTTATTGATCAACCTCTCTGCCTCCCCTTTTTGCATTGGACAACTCAGACATCGCTTCACCACCATTTGTAAAGCCGCTATGACGCTTCAATGCCCTGCTGTATTGTGCAATCAAGTGGGCGGTAATGATAGCTTAATTTTTGACGGACATAGTTGTTTTGTAGACAACATGGGACGTCTATGCAGTGTTGCCAAAGGATTTCAGGAAGATTTGCATATTGTTGATCTATCAGAACCCTTGCCTCCATTTGAGTGGATAGAATCTCCAGTT
Source organism: Parachlamydia acanthamoebae (assembly GCF_000875975.1). Lineage (NCBI taxonomy): Bacteria > Pseudomonadati > Chlamydiota > Chlamydiia > Parachlamydiales > Parachlamydiaceae > Parachlamydia > Parachlamydia acanthamoebae. The sequence continues at coordinate 170,002 of NZ_BAWW01000066.1, forward strand.
GAAATGCTTTATTCCGCCCTTGTCCTTGGAGTTCGCGATTATTTTCACAAGTCGGGCTTTAAGCACGCATGTTTAGGTCTATCAGGAGGAATTGATTCAGCCCTGGTTGCTTGCATCGCCGTGGAAGCATTAGGGCATCAAAATGTACTCGGTGTTGCCATGCCATCCCGTTATTCATCAACTGGTAGTCTAGAGGATGCGAAAAAACTCGCCAAAAATTTACAGATAGAATTATTGAACATTCCCATTGAAGGCCCCTTTCAGAGCTACCTCCACCTTTTGAATCCCTTTTTTGAAAATAAACCCGCAGATGCTACAGAAGAGAACCTCCAAGCACGCATTCGAGGCATGATTTTGATGAGCCTTTCGAATAAACATGGATATATTGTGCTAAGTACAGGAAATAAAAGTGAACTGGCAGTGGGATATTCTACATTATATGGAGATATGTGTGGTGGATTAGGCGTCATTAACGATGTTTCCAAACAAGAGGTTTACGCCCTTTCCAAATGGATTAATCGACATAGAGAAATTATTCCATGGAACACCATTCATAAGCCCCCTTCTGCCGAGTTACGTCCTAATCAAAAAGATTCTGACACCCTACCCAGTTATGAAATTCTCGATGCTATTTTAAAAGACTACGTGGAAGAACATCAAACACCTCAATGGATTGCCGAAAAACATCACTTTCCTGTAGAGCTAGTACAAAGCATAATTCGTAAAATTCATCAAAATGAATACAAGCGCAGACAAAGTCCTCCCGGCTTAAGAGTGACAGAAAAAGCCTTCACAATTGGAAGAAAATTCCCTATTGTTCAAAAGTGGGTTTAAAGAGTTTACAGTGTCGAATTTTGAATGGCATTCCCAAAATATTTTAACATTTTGCACACATATTCTTGAATGACAACATCCTCAGAAGTTGGTTTAATCAAAGAACTCCACGCTTTGGCATGTGTTAACGGTATGCCAAAATTATCATTTGCATGATGGTTTTCTAAGAAAAAACTAGGTGGCAAAGAAAAAAAAGTTTGTAAAATTTGATGCCATCTTAAAACGGATTCTTGACTGACACCCCATTTTTCTTCATCTTTTACAGTCTCTTGTAAGCACAATAGGCATTCTTCCCAGTTCCACAAAGGGAAAACAAGCTCATCTTCAACGAATTTTAAAAAAGAAGGATCTTTTGGCGCATTGAGCTCTATTAATCGGGTATAAATTCCCTCTTCCTGTATGAAGCGGTTGCGTTCCGCATCAACAAATGAATGAAACTTCATCCCAGCCACGAATGGAGAGGGTTCCTCCAAAACGTTGACTAATGTCATTCCTGTAAAATGGGTTTGATCTCTCTTAATGCCACCCAAGTAGCGGATATCGGGAAAAAGATTTCCCAGAAGAAAGCTTTTTTTATCCAGTTCCTCTTCAAATGGGTATCTCTCCAAAAATTGATAGGCTAAATATGTGTGTGTGATGGGTGTTGCTGCTATCAAAAAATTCACATAAAAAACGAAAACCAGTAAGCCTATTTTTTTCATATGCTTTCCTTGTTAGGATTTTTTACAGTTAATGGAGAGTTTAACAAAAACTCACCACTGTGACGATTTTTTATCTCGCGCCATTTTTTAACCATTTGTGCACCAAGTGGTGCCGCCTCTTTTCCTAAAGCCCCATAGCGCAAATAGACAACGACAACGAGCTCTGGATTTCCAAAGGGATCTCGATAAACAAACCGATTTGATTCATAACCGTTTGCATGTTTCGGGTCAAAAGAAATACTTCCAAACCATACATGATTATAAATATTGGTTCCAAATCGAAAGTCAAGATCCAGGTTTTCTACCGATTCAGCTGTACTCGATTTTCCAATCATTTGTTCTTTCAGCTCTAGGAAGCTCTGAATAACTTCAGGATGCCCTTGATACAGTTTAGACAGCGCTGGCATACTATTTTTATAGAGATGTGCATTGACCTGCTGTAATCCCTCCAAAAGAATCTTTCGAATGGCCGTCGGCATGAAAACTTCTTTTTTGACAATCGTCGGCAGCCATTCCACATGACTTTTCGCATTTTCTTCGCAAGGTTTTAGTATCCCTCCAACTTCTAGCTTTTTCCCTGCTGCCATGCGGACAATCTTGGGTTTCAAAATTTTCCCTCCATTCGCTAGAGAAGATAGCATGACAGCTGTCTGCAATGGCGTGACAATCAATGTATGTTGCCCAATCGCGGTCGCATACAAGCCTGTGCGATTGCTAGCTAGATCTTTAGGGACATTTCCTGAAATTTCACCCGGTAAATCAATTCCTGTTGCACAGCCATATGAGAAATCTTGGGCTGCACGCGCCAAATCATTCGGATCTTGAAAAATATCTCCCGCAAGCAAGCAAAAGTAGGGATTACTCGACGTTTCTATCGCTCTTTTGATATCAATTTTTCCAATTTGAGAGGAAAGACTCTTTGGCAATCTTCCCCCTTTGTAGTGCTGTGGAAGAGCCTTTCCTTCTTCTGTAAACCCGACAAATAATTCCTTACCTTTTCGAAAAACACGATCATCTAATGTTAAAGGATTCAAATCTTGGTAAGTATAAGCTTGCCCATCGAGAAGCATATAACGCTGCCTGAGCGCCTCATAGCCTGTAATCAGTTTAAAAATAGATCCTTGAGTAGCAGCCTGCCGAAAAGCTTGTGAACGTCCATATCCAAATCCGTATTTAGGATAAAATCCCGCTGCTAAATCTTTTTCAAGATGACATTGCGCCCCACTTTTGCGCAACATTCGGTAAGAACCAAATAAAGGACGCGTGAGGTCATGGTAGCCACGCATGGTTTTTAAATAATCGGGAATCAGAGAGGCGGGAATGGTCTTTAGGGCTTTTTGAAGCTTAGCATACGCCATAAACCACTTTTCTTCGGTATGTAGCCCATCCTTAACTTCAAGACGCATTTGATTCAAATGCTCCACATAAACCGCTGTCTTTTCATCTACTGCCCCACATTTTCCCGTTAAAAATACAGATACGAGATCCCATTTATTTTGATCCCAAAATTCGTTAAACAGGACCGTTTCTTGCCGGTCTAGCAAATCCAGATAGGGACGGGCATATTGCTTCGCTTGTTTTTCTTCAAGACGCTTTTGTTTTAAAAAGACTTGCTGATTTTGCTTTCTCCAATCTGCGAAATCCACTTTGTGAAATAATTCTTTAGAGATGGCACAAATGCCCTCCATAAGGCCGACTTGTGCAGCAGAAGCATCACAATAGAAGACGAGAGTCTGATCTCCAACAGCAGCTAAAAGCTCAGGAGAAAATGCTTGTTCTTGCACAGCTAACCGACAGATATCTACCAGCAATATTTTGTCATAGTTGGTGGGAAGAGATTCAAAATAAGGAGAAAGCTTTTGTTTTAGTGCCTGAATAGCCTCTTGGTTTTCCCGAATCTTTCGAAGTAACGCTTCTTTTTCCATGGCAGGAAGTGCCTTGCCTAAAAGAATGTGCCCATCTTCCCTATAGAGCTGATTAAGAATGGCGGGTAGGCGACAATCTTCACATAATTGAATCAAAGCTTCAATATGATTCAAAAATTCGACAGCTAATTTGATATTTTTAATCTTTTGAAGAGGGGTCCTTACAGCATTATCAGGAGGCAAAATCATCGACAGAAATTGTTCCCACTCCATCATGATTCCCTCTTCGTAAAACTCTTCTTTTTTCTTATCATAGAATTCTCTTTCAAATGGCCGTCGCTGATTCCAGATATCTGCAATGTAGGTTTCATTCTCTAACCACCTAAGCACATTTGCCCGTTTTTGTTTGCCAATTGTTTTATGGCTAGAAGAGATAAAGTCGTTTGGATCAAAGCGTGGATAGGTTGCCATGGCCAAAATTTCCCCGCTGGTTGGATCCATGGCGACAATGGAGCCCCCTTTTATCCATGGCTCACGTGTAGTCAAATTGACCGAATCTTCCTTGGTTACCCGGACTTTCCGAATTTGTTCGTTTTGGGCAAGCAATTGTTCCGCATAACTTTGTAATTCAGAAGAAATCGTCAAAAGAAAACGACGTCCTGATAAAGGTTCGGTGGAACCTGGCAATTCTTTTAGAAAATTTCCACGTGCATCTGAATGGTAAAATTTTTTGCCGTGATAGCCCCTTAGATCAGCTTCGAATTGAGATTCAATTCCCGTTTTGCCGACCCAGTCGTTAATCGTATAAGCATGTTCTTCAAGCTCGACTAAAGCTTGTCGAACCTGCTGAGAGGAATCAAACCCATCAGGTAGAAAGGGATCTTCTCCCGATTCTTCCTTGTGGATATACTCTTTTAACTCTGAAATTTTAGCTAAAATTCCTTCATATTTTTCTTTGCTAATAGAGCCCATATAACCGATGATGTCAGACCCTATTTTTCCTTGCGGATAATAACGCCTAGGCACGCACATCACATGAATACCCAGCCATTCACTTTCTAAACCTTTGAGTCGGTAATACTCCTGCTCCGTAATTTCTCGTTTAATGACAAAAGGAACGTGATATTGGAAGGCAGCTTTTGAGTAAATGATATCTTCAATCCAATTTGGATCCAGCTGCAACTCTTTGCCCAAAATTTGGGTGAGTTTTTCAATATATTCTTTTCTTTTGTAAACCTTAGTTTTTTTTCCGTCAGCTCCATAAACGGTTGACGTAGAAGGAATTTGCTGCAATTCAGCATATACAATCGCCGCGTTGTACTGGATTTTGTTAACGGCTAAAGGAATATTAAAGCGATCCCGAATCGTTCCCCTTTTAGAGGCTTCTAAGACTACTTTCTTCTGTGGTCTACTAGATGATTCCAAACGATCTTCATACTGAACCACAGATAAATGCCATACGCGTACGATCACAAGCAAAAGTGCAACTAAGATCACATTTAAGACCCGATTGGCCTTTGCCGGAATATCTAAATTCTGTATGGAAGGTCGGTAAAACCTTCTGGGTTCACGATTTTTTGCCATGCCGATTCCAATTAATCCATTCGATCTTCATTTTCTCTCAATTTTCGAAAAGAAGAAAGAAAAACTCGCTCTATTTTAGCTATCGCAAAATTAACGCGCATGCGTTATATCCACAATAAATAGATGTGATTCCTAAAGAGGATGATTTAAATGCATGATGAGGACCTTTATTGGATCAAAAGATGGGGCGAAGAGTATTTTGATGTAAACGCCCTAGGACATATCGTCGTCAAACCAAATCGACAAGGAGCCGGTGGCGATCTTTTTGAACTCATGACATCTTTAGTCGAACAAGGCATTGAAGCTCCCATTTTGATTCGATTCAATGGAATCGTTAGGGATCGTATTCAACGCTTGAATGCCGCCTTCCAAGCTGCCATTCGGGAATTTAACTACCGCAATACCCATCAAATGGTTTTTCCCATTAAGGTCAATCCACAACGGCACGTCGTTGAAACTGTTCAACATGCTGGCCAAGAGTTTAAAATGGGATTAGAGGTCGGCAGTAAACCTGAACTCATCGCTGTTTTTGCTATCGATACACATCCAGACACCATTCTACTCTGTAATGGATATAAAGACATCGAATACATTTCGTTAGCGTTAATCGCTAGTAAATTAGGGCGTCGAACCCTCATTATTATTGAACAAGCTTACGAATTACAGCTTGTCTTAGATGCCGCCAAAAAATTAGGAGTGGAGGCTGAAATTGGATTCAGAATGAAGCTATCCAATACAGGTTCTGGCCGTTGGAAATCTTCTGGAGGCGAACATTCTAAATTTGGTCTCTTCTCCCATGAAATTATTGCATGCATCGAAACGCTTCAACACCATGAAAAAACCCATTGGCTGAAGCTCTTACACTTTCATTTGGGAAGTCAAATTACGACGATTGAATCTGTCAAAAAAACCCTGAAAGAAGCTTCACGCATGTATACAGAGTTGGCCACGATGCTTCCCTTTTTATCTTTCTTTGATGTTGGTGGTGGACTTGCTGTTGACTATGATGGATCAAAAAGCGATTCTGATTCATCTATGAACTACACCATGGAAGAATATGCTCGTGATGTGGTCTTTGCCATTGGAGAGGCCTGCCTTTCCGCCGATGTTGCTGATCCAATCATCATCACAGAAGCAGGACGTGCAATTGTCGCCCATCATTCTGTTTTAGTTACAGAAGTCATCGATGTCACCACCACCCCCAATATCCCAGAAAAATGGAATGCACATAGCAAGCATGAAATATTAACAACTTTGGATGAATTACAGGATGAACTTTCTTTAAAAAATTGCCGTGAAACATTACATGACGTCATGGAATTGAAAGATCGGGTACTCGAAGAGTTTATTTATGGAACTATGAATTTAAAAGAAAGAGCCTACGCAGAAAAAGCGATCCGTCACCTATTGGCCAAGATTCGCACATTTTACAAACAGCTCCGTCAAATTCCTGAAGAACTCGAAACATTAGACAAAATCCTGCTCGAAACCTATTTCTGTAATTTCTCAGTATTTCAATCGCTGACAGATGCCTGGGCGATTGATCAACTATTTCCTGTAATGCCCATTCAACGCTTACATGAAACACCCTCCCATCAAGCCATTTTGGCTGACCTTACCTGTGATAGTGACGGCAAGATTGATTCCTTTATTGGAGAATACGAACCCAATCACTTTTTAAGACTGCACGACTATCGCAATGAACCCTATTACGTTGGCATTTTCCTTGTGGGAGCCTACCAGGAAATTTTAGGGGGTTTGCACAATCTTTTTGGAGATACAAATGTTGTGCATGCAGAACTTGGAGCCAATGGGCAATGGGACTTATCGAGACTTGTTGAAGGCGATACCATGGCCAATGTGCTTTCCTATGTGCAATATAACTCAGAAAAGCTAACGACACGCTTACATGAACACATTGAGCGTTCTTTAAAAGCTGGTCGTATTACTCTTTCAGAATCGGCTCAAATTAAGAAAAAATTCAAGCAAGCCCTTGAAAGTTATACGTATTTAGTTGTTTAAAAAAAGGTTTATCCCATGCAATCAAAACACCCCATTGGACAAGGCATAGGCGTTGCCGGCAGATATGTAGGGCTGCCAGACCCCTACGGACAATTATCAGGTGCTGAAATCGTGATCCTCCCGGTTCCCTTTGATTTAACATCGACTTACCAAAAAGGCAGTGACAAAGGACCTGCGGCCCTAATTGAAGCTTCTCGAAACATGGAATTGTATGATATTGAAACCGATTCCGAAGTCTACAAAAAAGGCATCTATACAGATCAGCCTATTCAAGCCAAGACTTCTCAAGACATGTTACAGCAAACTCATGAGCGTACCAAGACACTCCTCTCCCATAACAAATTTGTCGTTACACTTGGTGGAGAGCATTCCATTTCCTACGCCCCCATACGCGCCCATGCCGAACACTTTGGTTCCATCTCCGTTTTACAATTTGATGCGCATGCAGACCTGCAAGATGCCTATGAAGATGATCCATGGAGTCATGCCTCCGTGATGGCCCGTGTAAAAGAGATTCCACAAGTCGACAAAATAGTCTCTGTTGGCATACGTAGCATGAGCTCCGAAGAGCTCCCAAATCTTGATCCTCCAAATACTTTCTTTGCGCATACGCTAGATGACAACAAACATTGGATCGACCAAGTCCTTTCAAAACTGTCAGACCAGGTATACATCACTTTCGATCTTGATGCATTCGACTCTTCCTTAATGTCATCTACAGGCACACCTGAGCCAGGAGGATTGCAATGGAATCAGGCCACACAACTTTTAAAAAAGGTAGCTAAACACAAAAAAATTGTGGGATTTGATGTCGTAGAACTCTGCCCAAATCCCGCCAATCTTTCTTGCGATTTTTTGGCCGCCAAGCTCATTTATAAATTATTAAGCTATACATTTTATTCAAATAGGTTGTAGATCATGAGCATTCGAACTTTCATGCAAAAAAATTTCAAACATTTTAACGCCGCTGTTTGTGTAGATGCCGCTGAAGCATGGATTACCCATTTAAGCCAATCGGGGAAAATGTTTCTAACTATGGCAGGGGCCATGAGCACTGCAGAGCTGGGCATCTCGTTGGCAGAGATAATTCGACAAGACAAAGTGCATGCCATTTGTTGTACAGGGGCTAATTTAGAAGAAGATATCTTTAATCTGGTCGCACACAATCACTATGTGCGCGTTCCTCACTATCGCACCTTGAGCAAAGCTGATGAGAACGAGCTATTAAAGAAAGGGATGAACCGAGTTACTGATACCTGTATTCCTGAAGAAACAGCCATTCGACGCATTGAAAAAGACATTTTGGGACTTTGGAAAAAGGCTGACGAAAGCCACTCAAGCTATTTTCCTTATGAGTACATGTATCAACTTTTGGACTCGCCAAGCATTCAAAAATCGTTCGAAATTGATCCGAAAGATTCCTGGCTAATCGCGGCAAAAGAAAAAAATCTTCCGATTTTTACTCCTGGATGGGAGGACTCTACGTTAGGGAATATCTTCATCGGACACGTCATCAAAAAAGACCTTAGCTCTTATGGAATTGTGAAAACAGGCTTTGAACAAATGGCTGTGCTCGTGGACTGGTATAAGCAGCAATCCCAACAACACAAGATGGGCTTTTTTCAAATTGGAGGTGGGATTGCAGGAGATTTCTCCATTTGTGCCGTCCCCTTACTGAGACAAGATTTAAAGCAACCAGTTCCTTTATGGGCGTACTTTTGCCAGATCAGCGACAGTATTACCTCTTTTGGTTCGTATAGTGGTGCCGTTCCGAATGAAAAAATTACCTGGGAAAAATTGAGTGTTGAAACACCCAGCTTTATCATTGAATCAGACGCCTCAATCGTCGCTCCGCTCGTTTTCAACTATGTGTTAGGAAATTAAGAAGGGCTGCCGCTTGGCAGCTTTTTTTTCTCAACTTTGTCAAGAATTCCAAAATCAATTAATCTGAATACTTTCTTAACCATGGAGGAAAGAACTATGCGTTCATCAAATCCTACTTTACAAGACAACACTTTCCGAAGCGAAAGATACTATTCGATAGACGAACAAATGACTGTGTCTGGGGTCGTTAATAAAACAGGAATCCTTTTATCCTGCGTTCTTTTAACAGCCGGCTGGACATGGATTAAGTTTTACCAAACAGGTGACGTTCAAGTGGTTTACCCTTGGATGATGCTCGGTGCAATTGGAGGCTTAGTTTTAGCTCTCGTGACAGCCTTTAAAAAAGAATGGGCACCAGTTACATCCGTTGGATATGCCTTACTTGAAGGACTCTTTATCGGGGGAATTTCGTCCATTTTTGAAAAACAATTCCCAGGTATTGTCATTCAAGCCACAGCACTGACTTTCGGCACACTGTTTTCCATGCTGGCCGCCTACCGTTCCGGCTTTATTCAAGCAACCGACAATTTTAAACTAGGCATAGTGGCTGCGACAGGCGGCATTGCACTCGTCTACGTTGCAACCATGCTCCTGTCTATGTTTGGAATCAATGTTCCATATATTTATGGAAGCGGACCTTTCGGCATTTTATTTAGCTTATTCGTGGTTGTCATTGCAGCATTGAACTTCATCTTAGACTTTGACTTCATCGAAAAAGGTGCCCGTCAAGGAGCTCCAAAGTACATGGAGTGGTATGGAGCATTCGCTTTAATGGTGACCTTAATTTGGCTGTATGTAGAGTTTTTACGCCTACTATCTAAATTGAGAGACCGCTAAATCCACAAGCCACTCCTCTGGGAGTGGCTTTCTTTAACTATTACATGAAAAAATATTTCTTTTATTTTTGCATTGTTCGCCTAATCGTTTCAAATACTTATGGCCTCCGAATGACCAGGAAAAACTCAAGTCTTTTTTTAAAAATATTTAATGCACCAGACTTTTGTTGGATATACTTTATGCGGTGAAAAACCGGTTTCTAGTGAACAACTTTGCGAACTTTCAAAAATTCCTCCAATGGTTCCCCTACTCGATTGAATCTCCAAAAAGCTTTTAAAGATGGTCGTTACTTTGAAACTTTTGTGAAACTGTTTACCGATGATGTAAGTCCGCTCTAGAGCGTCTGAAAAGATTTTAGATATGTTTCATAATCGATCATTCTGCCCTTGATGCCTAATTTCTTTTCTGCAGATATAAGAGCTCTTTCTTCTCTTTCAAATGTAAGGGGATCGCTTTTATCCCAAACAACTTGAATCATTTCGAACTGCCCTTCACGATCTTTTGTAATAAAATCTATTTCGTAATCTTCGCTGGTGCTGTAATAAAAAATCTCTTTTTTTTGCCTTCGCAAATCTAGATAAACCTGATTTTCGAGCAGTTTTCCAAAATTTAGAGAAAGATATTACAAGCAGAGCAACGAAGAAAGGAAGAAAGAAAAAGCCATTAACAGCGGAAGAAAAACAACAAAATAGAGAAATCGCGTCAGAAAGAGTTGTAAATGAGAATGTTATAGGCAGCTTAAAAAGATTTAAGATTATAAGTGATAGGTATAGAAATCGAAGAAAACGGTTTGGCTTAAGATTTAACCTGATCGCGGGGATACACAATTTGGAGTTGCCGTAAGGAATTTCGAAAGAAGTCTAATGTTGTTAGGAAAGGTTAGAGAAAAGAAAATGATCATGTGGCCCAAATGCCGACCTAATGGCGTGTCCAATACTTACTTATTCTCGCAAAGAAGGGGTAGGCTTTCTTCATCTGTTAACCATACATGATGTTTAAGCAAATAGTTCATTTGAAAGGTTATGAGAGCTTCATTAAAGGTCTGGTTTTTGAGCATTTCTTCTACATACTGGTATTGAAAGCCTTGAAATGCAATACCTAATTTGTCAAGGCTGGCCTCAACAGATTCAAGAGAAGAGATTTGATCATCTATCATGATAATTTTTTTGGGATGCCAATTAATTTTATCTAGAAATAATCTTAAAACTTCCCCTTTCGTTTGCTTAGAAGTACTCAACAAACCATCCTTAAACGTAGGTGATCTATTGAGTTGATTTGGACAAAATATAATTTCCTTTGTTTCAGGAAATGCATTTTGAAAAAATAGCCCTAAAGCATGCAAGACATTTAACCGCCATTGTTCCATACTAGGAATATCTCCAAGACGTCCTGTTAACATGGTAGAAAAGGCAATCGTTTTAATATGATTTTTTTGTAAGTGTTGAATGATCTCAACAACATCTTTCTCAAAAATTTGATGGGATGTTTTTAATAGTACAATACTTAAAAGCCTATCTTGCTCCTCTTGAGATAGCGAAGCGTAAGAAGGGTAAGTTTTTGATTCGTTTCAGAAATCCTGACTTTCCTGACTTAAGTGCCTGGTCGCTCATGATAATTAATGTACGATCTATATCAAATAAAACCAGAGTATCTACATCAGCACTTTTTAAACTCGCTTGAGCTTCGTGGATATGCGTAATTCTTAAAATTTTCCCAAAGGAATGGCTGGACCACAATAAAGAAAACACAACTAAGAGAAAAAGGAGCAATCTATTCATAATCTACGTCCGAGCGATTGACCCATTAGACATTTAGTTTCGATATGGTTCAAGCTTGCCTGAACAAGATCTTCATCTAAATGCAACGTGTTTGGCTCAAAAAGGAGAATAAGGGAGGATCCTCCAAACGAAAAATACCCTTTTTCGTCCCCTTTTTTGATTGGGGAATGGGGAGTGTAAGTTTGGTGAATACTACCGACGAAGGTGGCTCCAATTTCAATGAAAAGCACTTTGCCAAACTGAGCCGTTTCGAGCTCACATAGCGTTCTTTTGTTTTCCGTGAAGATTTCCACGTTTTGCCGAATGGCAATGGGGTTAACGGAATAAAGGTCACCAGGAATCATGTTTGTGATGCCAGGAATACACTCACAAGGAAAATGGTACCGATGGTAATCTGTGGGGCACAAACGCGCCATCACCATGGTCGCCTGTCGATATCGGTTGGCTAATACTGAATCCTTAAGCAATTCATCCAAAGAGAATTTCTTCCCTTTCACAACAAACCCATCAATCGTTTCAATGTTTTGATAGCACAAATACCGTCCATCAGCGGGCATGATCGCCACATTCTCTTCTTTGGCAAGGGGACGAGCATCTGGTTTGAGTTTACGGATGAAAAAATCATTAAAGGACTTAAACTGTTCCACAGGCAGAGCAAATTCTGATGGATTTACCTGAAATGCATCGATGAAAGGCTGAATTTTTTTTGCTGTCCACGATTGCGATTGCCACCAACCATAAAAGGAAGAAAAAATGGGAAAGCGCGCAAGAAAAAACAGAACGGATGCCCCCAAGGTTCGACTTAATAGATCGCGTCCATATAAAAGCTTGAGGAATTGTCCTCCGTAAACTTTTTCGGTCTCTACTGTCTGTGAAAGGCGATCGATATACTGAATGGTTTCCATATTAAGAGGGTCTTGGCAATCCACGCTTTGCTCCAACTTGGGAGAAAAGGCTAAGTTCTTTTAAAAACTCAGGAGGAAATGCATGGGACAAATGGGTTTCTTCAATGAGAGTTTGAGCCTTATAAGCCACTTTCACAAGGCGAAAAAGCATTTCACGATCTTGTTGGTTGTGAATATACTCGTTTTGCATACGCACATATTCTGTTAATAACTCTTTCAACTGCTTTTGTTGCTGCGAGAGTTCTTCAGATGCTTTTATCACGTGGTCTAATTGTGCAAGAGGATTTGCTTCAGATTCAATGGATTGATTAAAATGAGGAGTATCGGCTGTGATTGGACGAAGCTCATCAGCGAATAAAGTTTGGGTTAAAGCAACTAAAGTAACTAACAGAAGAGAAAGTTTCTTAGTCATTTGATCCTCTTTAAAATGAACTTCATAAAAAAAACCAATCGCAAGATAACTCACGATTGGTTTCATAAAATTACTGAGAAACAGTCCAACGTTCAAAGCTTGTCAACTGAAGGTCTTTGCCTTTCTGTTTGACGAGATCTTCGATTTTGACTGAATCGTCTTTGATGTACTTTTGGCAAACTAAGCATGCTGTATCGTAGAAATAGTTCAATTTCCCTGCAATAATCTTGTCTGCTACAAAATCAGGCTTTCCAACAACTTGGCTGCGTGCGATCTCTTTTTCTTTTTCCAATACTTCGCTTGGAACTTGCTCCGGAGATACATACTCAGGTGCTGCTGCTGCAACATGCATCGCAATATCTTTTGCGAGGGCTTCTTGCTCATTGCTTCCTGTGATTTCAACGACAGTTACCATTTTCCCGCCAAGGTGAGAGTAAACTCCAACCGAAGTGTTTGCCTTTTTAGGCAGCACTTTTAAGCGTTTAATTTGGATGTTTTCGCCAATTGCTTGAACGAGCGAAGAACGCAGATCATCGATTGTCATGTTGCTGTCTTGAGAATATTTCTGTTGAAGAAATGCTTCTAAAGATACTGGATTTGTGTCTGCAATTTCTTTCGCAATGGCTTGTACAAATTGCTGAAAACGTTCGTTTTTAACAACGAAATCTGTCTCTGCATTCACTTCTACAAGGGCGATGGCTTTATCGTTCTGAGCTTCACCGATCATGCCTTCATTCGTCGTACGTCCTTCTTTCTTCACAGCTGAAGCTGCTCCAGATTTACGTAGATTAGTGATCGCGAGTTCCATGTCGCCATTTGCTTCTTCCAAAGCTTTTTTACAAGCACCCATGCCGATGCCTGTACGCTCGCGAAGCTCTTTAATCATTGCTGCAGTTACGGGTGTGGACATAGTTTACTCCTCCCCTCTGCCTGCATCATCATCTGAGCCAACGCGCACTATAAATTCTTCGCCTTCTTCCTCATCCTCTTCCACAAAGTCACCTTTGCTAGATGCGACGCGCATTTCATTCTTTTTCTCGATGATCGATTGTGCCAATGCTTGCACGATGAGTTTAACGCTTTTCAAAGCATCGTCGTTACATGCGATGACGTATTCGATTGGATCTGGATCGCAGTTTGTATCGACCAAGCCCATGACTGGGATGCCTAGTTTGTTTGCTTCTGCAACAGCTAAGTGTTCTTTGCTTGGGTCAACAACGATCACGAGTCCTGGCGGTTTGCGCATGCCACGAACGCCGGAAAGGTTTTTTTCAAGTTTAATTTGTTCTTTAGTGAGCAAGGAGAATTCTTTTTTGGTGAATCCTTCTGTTCCTGCTGCAATACGCTTTTCGATACGCTCAAGTTTCTTGATTGACTGACGAATGGTTGTCAAGTTTGTCAACATTCCACCTAACCAGCGCTCGCAAACGTAGAATTCGCCACACTGTTCAGCTAAATCGCGAACAACGGCTTTTGCTTGTTTTTTTGTTCCAACGAACAGAATAGATTTATGGCTTTCGACAACTTGCTTAACAATTTCTTTTGCGTAGCGGATTTGCTGCAATGTTTTTGCTAAGTCAATGATGTAAAGGCCGTTGCGCTCTTCAAAAATGAAGCGCTTCATTTTTGGATTCCAGCGACGTTTTTGGTGTCCAAAATGCGCGCCAGCTTCCAATAAATCTTTTATTGTAACTTCTTGATATGTTTCTTGTTGTGCCAAGCCTTGTCCCTTTCTTTTGACGACGGCATTTCTCCCTGAGGGAAAAATTTCGGTCTTGGTTTTTTTTGATGTTTATTTGGATTGTGAAAAGTAGCGCCTGATCAGAATCGAACTGACACTCGTAGCTTGGAAGGCTACTGTTCTACCATTGAACTACAGGCGCGGCTCAAGTGAAAATAGAGAGTATGCAAATTTTCGGATTTTATTGCAACTCTCTTTTTCATGATTTTTTACTTTTGTTGCTCTTCTTTGATTTTTTTCAGTGTATCCAACCAAAAAGAATCCGTTGGAGATTCGACAAGCATACTTAGAGTTAAAGCTTTGGCCTGTCCCCAATCTTTTTCTTCAATCGCTTTCCGCACGAAATAAGCTTTCGCATCTGCTGATTCATCTTGAATTGAGCGATAAAACATACGTGCTGAGTATTCATCTCCTTGCTTTAAAGCGATGCGAGCCAGGGCCTCTTTTCCCATGATGGAATCGCTGAAATCGGGAAATTGCTCGATGAATTTTTTGGCTTGCCCATAGAGGCCTTGTTTCTGATACAATTCGCTGACTAATTGAATGGCTCTTAATCCGACTTCTGGCTCTCCAACCAAATTATGAAGCCTTGCACGAGCCACGTCAATATCGCCCCGCTCAATTAAGAGTTCCCCGATCGTTAACGAGAGCTCTGGAGACTTCTTTTGTCCAAGCGCAAAACGTAATGCCTCTTCGGCATTGCGATTTTCCCATAGAGCGTGCGTTAAACGATAAGCAACCCAGTCTGGAATATTTTCGGAGAGGTCTCTTCCATTATACATCGCCAAAGCCGCCTCATTCCATCCCGCAGCTAAAAGTGCCACCGTAAAAGCATGGTCACTCTCCAGAATTTCTTTTAAGGGCTGAGGGAATTCATCCGGCCTGAAACCACTTCTCACATAAGTGTTTAGCTCTGAAAAAAGCGTGTCTTCGGGGTGAGGAACCGATTCATTTTTTAATAATTCATCAAAGGATTCGAGCTCTTTCCGTTGTCTGTAGGAGATGATTTGGCGTAATGCCTGCTCAAGCTCTGGATTCCAAGACTCAAATTTAAATGGATTTTTGGCAATCAATTGGTAAGCAGCTTCTTCGTTCCCTTGTTTAAGCTCCGCTAACATTTGCAACCAAAATGTGGCTTGTTGATTGTTGAGATAAACCTCTGGGGCATTCAATTGTGCAAATGCATGCGCATCCCAAAATTCACCAGGCTTTAAAACTAATAAATAATTGATGAACGGCCTTAATTTTCCTCTCGGAGCCTTTTCTTCCTTCCAATTAAATTGAGCCGGAGTTGTCATGCGACTCCAAAATAAGGCTTTCAACCAAATAGTGTCTAAACTCGGAAGAGGAAGCCCTCTGGTCCACAAGTCGATTGCATCCACATAATTTTTTTGTCTAAGCTGAAATTCGGCAGCCTGGTCAATCAAAAACAGATTATCAGGATGTTCTTGAAGAGCCGCTAAATACTCACTGAAGGCCAACTGCTTTTTCCCGATGGTTTCAAGAACTTTTCCACGATATGAACGAATTTCTGGATCATGCGGAGAAAGCTTATGCGCTTGATTGAGGTAATCCCAGGCCATGCGTGGATTTTGATCTTTGAGATGAAGAAGCGCCAAATGGCTCAACCGTTTTAATTCGCTTTTTTGATCGCCCAATGGTTGAAATTTAAGGAGTGTAATCGCATCTGAAAGACGGCCTGCACGTGCCAACATTTCCACATCTAAGAAAAGCCATTTTTCTTTTTGTCCCTCCTGCCCCTCCCAAAGAGACCGAATGCACTGATACTCTTTCGTCTTTTGATCAAGCACACACTTATCCGCTATCGTCAAAGCAGCCTTTTCGTTTGCGTCAAAGGCATCTGGAAATGAACGATGCAAAATCAGTAATTGTTGAATGTTCCCCTGTTTCTCACTGGCATCAATCATGAGTCTTAGCCATTGCTTGCCACTCGCAGAATATCGCTCCATTTCAGGCTCATATTGCCGAATAATCGCCAAAGCTTCTGCAAAACGACCATCCTCAACAAAACGAGTAGCCACCTGCATTTCAAGGGCCTCTTCCATGTGCGTCTTTGGGACTGCAAGCGTTTCTTCCTGATTCAACCAGTAAAAAGATCCTCCAATCACAGCAGCGATGCCGATCAGAGAAAGAATAGAGACAACCCATTTGCGCATAGATCCACCAAATTCACGTCAGATGTTTTAAGGAAACAAACCTATAGATAATATGCTCTGTTTTATCGTACTGCTAGATTTTTTAAAAGAACAAATCACCTCAGGATGACACCAATAAAACGTCTGTGGCTTTATTTAGCAGAAATCATACCGCAGTTTTCCACTTTCGGATATTATAAACATCGTAAAAATAAGGCGCTAAAATTTGATCCATTTTGGAAGCCGCTTTAAGAACATCCATGGATTCCACTGTGACTTCTTCAAGACCCACTGCTTGAACAAGTGCTTGTACCTTGGAAAGATCTTCATTCCTTACAAACAACACTTGAGCCTCTTTCGCTAATTCAATGCCGCCCATATAAACCTCTTCACTTTCTTCGTATGCGGGATTCAAATCATACGTAATTCCTTGGCGATTCTTTGAGGCAACCACAACCCCAATTTTAGCTAATTCTTGATCTTCAGGATCAATAACCTCCGCTTCAAGCCCAAAAATCGATTCAAGCTCTTCAAAGGATTTCATGTAATTGTAAAAGGAAACTCCATAGCACAATTGCATACGCGCGAAAAGCACATCAGCATTTTCATCGAACATTTTTTGTATTCCAGCACGAATTTCTGCAATCTTTTTGATGATCAATTCTTTATCTTGCTCAAATGTTTCCGGCTGTAATTTCTTAATCCGCTTTAAAGCTTCAACAGTACGTCCAAGTGAAGCGGCATCTAAAAAATCTCGGTGGGTCTTAAAGCTCAATTCTGTTGTGAGAAATTGTTGGTAACGACTGAGTTCAGCTTCTAAATCAAAACTGAAAGATTTAGCATACTTAATACTTCTAGAAGCCGAGGACAAACCTACACCAGAAAGAAAGCGTTGGTTAATTCCATTCACGCCTGCTCCCTCCCGCAATTCTCCTGATAATGTTTGCACTTGAAGTTGTCGTAATGCTCCTACACAAAGCAACTTGTTATTCGTTTTTTCACACGCAGATTTAATCACATTGGCTTTTGTCCCGTGCAGCCAACTTAAATTCAGGTAAGCTAACGCTTTTTTCACAACTTCTTGGGAAATTTCTTGAATTTCCGCTGAATTTTCTATCATGCTCGCAATTTTATCGTGCTTAGAAGCAAGCTTAATTTGCCTTCTTAATTTTTTGAGTAAAAACAAGACAACAACATGTTTTTCCTTTTCACTTGCAGAGACGCTCTCTCCTTGCAAGAGATAACAGCTCGGCTTATGTATTGAATGGACTCCGTCAAAGAAACAATTCTTTTCCATATAATCTCGATAAACAGGGATGGAGGCCTCATTCGTATGTGCTCGCAGAAAAAAAGCTAATGCCTTATAAACATTTCGAGCATGATCGATTTTTTCTTGCGAACGCGGATGATCTAAAATCCCCTGGAGAGCTGAGTGGATATTTTGAATCACATTATCCTGAGACTGGAAATAAGTTGAGCAACTTTGAAGAGATTCATCTAATTCTTTCTTTGCTTCGAAAAAATGCTGAGAATACCTTGGCTTAAGCTGAGTGAAAACATTCCCTAAAACATCTTCATTTTTTTTTGAAAAAGTCTCTAAACAAGCTTTATATACGGCCGCATTTCTTTTTTCTGGGGGAACTTGGCTTGCGAGCTCGATGATTTTGAAGGTGTGCTTTTTCCGATGTTGATGTTTAATAATCAAGGCTCCCACAGGTAATGCGATCGAGATATAGGAAAACATTTTTAACGCAAGTAATACAAAATTTGTTTTTTTAACTTTGGCTTCAAGCACCATAGTATTCTCGCTCATCATCCTTACTTGATAAGTCTTATTGCCGACACGCAGATAATTTTCAGCAGCCTGCCATAGCGGGTGATTTGTAAATGCATTAATTCCAGAAATAGACTTATTAAAATTCATATAATTCCCTTTTTATTAAACTTAAAAAAAATTATAACTAATCCATGAATTTATCTCAATCACTTACGCCTTCTATTTCATCAATTTTCATAACATTTTAAAAAATCAGATTTTTGAAATTGAAAACATTCAAAATTTCAGATATAATTTGTTTAGATAAAGAAGGGGAAATTTATGCATACATATCGAATGGATTTTAATGAATTTAATAAGAAATTATCAGATTTCGATCCTAATAAGGAACTGCAAAAAAATGGTATTCTAAATCTTTTCAATAAAAAGGTGAAAATTAAGATCGTAAATCCTAATGAAAAACCGCCCTCTTTTATTCAAAAAATCATCAACTTCGTAACTTTTAAATCTTCAGGTTATAGCAAGACATTTCGATTTGATCAAAAAGCTCTTTTAAATAAGCTGAATGCGAGCTCTTCTGATTCTCAAAATCTCGCCGCAATTTTCATGGAAAAGGTATGTGGAGAGGTCAAGCCCTCACCTAAATGGGATGTGATTGTTCAAAAACATCAACCCCCTCTGAGGCCTCACCGATCAGAAATAAATGGATGGATTGAAACAATTATTACTGGCTTAAAGAGACACAAAGAAACATCTTGCCATTACGATAAAGTTTATTGTTTTTTTCAAAGCGGTGACAAATCGGATATCATCTTTGGTCACGATGGGCAATGGGATCCTAATCTAGTCTTAAACCTGACTCCCGAAGAAAAATCTAAAATTTTAATTCTACTCGTTCCTAGAGATAAAAATATTGAAAAAAGATTTCTTGATAAAGTCTACCTCAATATCTTATTTCCACATGAAATTGATATGCATGGTGGAAATGGCATGCATATTGGTATGGATTATAAGGCATTCAGCTTAAAAGATTTTCATGAAATTCAAAGAGGAAAATTACCTAAAAGTTTTTCTGAAGCCTTTCAGTCCTAAGTTACACACCATGATTATTCCTCAACGGATCTGAAGAATAATCATTTATTTGCATGCGTAATTATTCTACATCAAAGATTTCTTCGCTAAGACCAATGGATTGATTTGAAGAAGGAAATTCGACTGCAGCACCGTCGCGACAGCACCGGTTTTGTCTTCTTTGAGCTCTTTGCCAACGGCTGTAGCGCATTTCCGCTCTACGACGCACGTTGTCTTGATTTTGAAGATACAAACTTCTCTGATCTCGCTCTTTGGAATTCCGATCTGCCACTTCTTCATCATGAATATGCTCTTCTTCTTCAACCTCTTCTTTAGGTTTTTCTTTAGAAACATCTTCACTAAAAACGATTGAAGAACATGCGCATAACCCAATAACCATCCAAAGAATGATTTTTTTTCTCATATTTTCCTCCAATGGCTTGAGTTTTAAATTAAGAGGCTTTAGCTAGGGCATCCTCTAGATTATGAAAAAATTTGAATGAATCATTCACTTTTGCTAAGACGAATTCGTGCTTTAAACTGCGACTGAGACCGCAAATTTTCAAAGGTTTGTGATGAGATTTTAAATAATTCCTTAGTTGCAGCAAAAATCCGAATGCTCGACTATCAATTGCTGTACAGTAAGTAAAATCTAAGATGCACCCCTTATCTTCGATCATGGGTATCCAGCTAGCTAGATAGCTTGTGTAATTGAACTGATTTCCCATCGTTCCGAAAAACGTGACAATAACATGTGCATGTTTTTGCTGGATCGAAAGGTAGAGATGATCTCTAACGCTTTCTTTTTCACAAAAATGGGGAATAAACTGGGGCGGAGTATCAAAGAAATGGGGCGATAACAGGGGCCAAATGCGCTGCAATTTAAATAAGTATTTCAGATGAGATGCCAATCCCCAACAATAGATTTCTTTTTTTTCTTTCCAAACCCTCGTCATCATTTGAATCAAAAAATTAAGTCCCTCTAAATCGAAGTAAACAACATCACGCCAATCAAAGATAAGGCAAGGGTGGCCAAATGCATCCTTTAGTTGACGCATAATTTGATCACTGGCACTCCGATTCAATATGGGAGGAAGCTGAAAGACAACAAAGCTTTGTTCGGACGAAAGAAATAAAAGAGGATCTTTAACACTTGCGTCGACAGAGTTAGCAATTTTATGTCGATAAAATAAGCTTAACAAATTCTGGTAGCCGATCAAGGGAAGGGTCAGCAAGGAAAATTTCACCGTCCCCAGAGTCCTTTGCCACAAGCTCGGTATTTTTTGTGGATAAGTCTCATCTATTTCGGAAAAGTGAAATGCATCTCCCGTTCCGATTGTCACAGGAGCTTTTAAACGCTGGTTAACACGTTTAAACCATATTTCCTGTTTCGGGCTGCCCAAATGGATCCAAATTAAATCAGGAGCAGCTTTATTAATATCTTCGACGATGACATTATCCAAATCATCCATATGAGCGAGGCTCTCACCTTCAAGACGTACTTGAGGACATTCGATTCCTGCAATTTGAATTCCTGGATAATTTCTTTTAAGGCCATTTGCAAAGGCCCTAACTTCTACCTCATTTCCTCCTAGAAAGAAAATGGACTTTTTTTTATTTGCTAATTCTTTTATTAACTGAGATAAAAATACGTTCCCATCGATCGTCTCTTTAAAGGGATTTCCTAATATTTTGCTTAACCACGCCAGTGAGCGATCCGTTGGCAAAACGAGAAATGATTTAAAAACCATCGCTAATAGTTCACGGTTCTCGATGGTTTCTAAGCCCCATCCCCAA
This sequence comes from Parachlamydia acanthamoebae, assembly GCF_000875975.1. Taxonomy (NCBI): domain Bacteria; kingdom Pseudomonadati; phylum Chlamydiota; class Chlamydiia; order Parachlamydiales; family Parachlamydiaceae; genus Parachlamydia; species Parachlamydia acanthamoebae. The sequence continues at coordinate 191,366 of NZ_BAWW01000066.1, forward strand.
ATTTGCATGAGTTTTTCCATGTCCATAAAGCACACATAATGGGAAACTTTTTGGGCTGCAGGAGTGTCCATCGCTTTCAGAATGACTTGGACTGCTTCTTCTTGCGTTAAGTCACTGACAGGAATTCCCAGCAAAATAAGAGCTCGAGGATGCATGGTCTCTTTCCTCAATTTAATTTGAATTGCAACAAACATGTTTTGCGCAAAGAAAAATCTACAAGATGTTCTCTTATAAACTGACTATTGCAAAAAAATAAGTTGATTGCAAGATAGGGGATTATCTTTTTTTTTAATCTGCGCGAGCTTCTAGATAATTCTCCCCGGCCAGATCCAAACTTTCTGATTCCAAAGAAGTTGAAGTAGCACACAAAAGAGACTCAGCCCTTCTCAATGCTTTTTTCATGTGGAGATGCGGACGTCTTTCGTTTAAGAAGAACAGATTTTCTTTTCCGATCAGATCGATTAAAGCTGAATTGCTCAAGACTTCCCATGTTGGAAAGGTTAAGCCACTTAATATAAGATGCCTGCCTGAGCTTTGTAAATAATTGTAAAGTTGATGTAGAGCCAAGCAACCCGTTGCATCGAGATCGCGCGCATGTTTCAGCTGAAGAATAATCACTTTCGTTGTTGTATCATCTTCAGCAATTGATTTTAGAGTACTTTGGAAAAGATCTGCTGCCCCAAAAAATAACTCCCCCTTGACTTTGATGACTCGAATTTTTTTCTTGTCGTTTTTTCTGGCTGCATCAGCGGAACACCATTTACCTGAGTCATCGATACCATATTCAATTAGCTGAGGAATTGCCGCTTTTTTAAGATAAAGAGTAATTGAAATGACGACGCCAATATAAAAAGCCACGTCTAAGCTCAAAAATACACAAGAGAGAATCGTAATCCAAAGGACAAGCGCATCCGAATTCGTCGCTTTTAAACAGAGTAAAAATTGTTTGCGATTGACAATACTGACTGCCGTCACTATCAAGAGAGCCGCTAAAGATCCGACGGGAATGCGTGTAATAAAAAATCCAAAGGCGAGTAGAAACGTGGCAACAAAAATGGCCCCAAAAATAGCTGCAAATCGGGTTTGTGCCCCGCTAATGTAATTCAAAATGCTGCGAGAATTACTTCCTGAAATAGGCATTGCTCCGCCTAGAAAAGAACCACAGAAATTTCCTAATCCAATCCCAAAAATATCTTGATTAAGAGATAACCGCTGGCCTGTGATGGCCGCAATTGATTTAGCAACAGCCGCGGATTCAAGAATACTCATCAAAGCAATCGCAAAAGCAACGGGGACGACACTACTCAAAATGCGCGTGTTGAAATAAGGAAACGAAAGCGCAGGCAATCCAGTATAAACTTCACCAGTATCACCGACTAACGCGACTTGTTGCAGGCGCTCTCCCACAAAAGATTCTCCCCCCTCAACATTTAACCCCATTAGTTGGACAACAATCGCCATAAATCCGAACGCGATTGCGGCTCCAGGAATCCGTTTGTCTTTTTGCCTAAAAGCAACGATCAAAAACAAACTTCCCAAGCTAATTAATAGGGTAGGTAAATGGAATTGGCTTAAATGCGAGACTAAGTACCAGGCTTTTTCATAAAATGCATGCACCCCTTCCATAGGAGGAATTCCAAGAAATATGTAAAATTGATCGATGACAATCGCAATGGCTGTTCCCACAACGTATCCAACAACAACAGAATGGCTCACGAATTGCGTCAAGCGTCCCAATTTAAATGAAGCCACTAAAATCTGAAAAATTCCGACAAGGAGGGTCAATTGCGTTAAAATCTGGACCGCCATCCACTCTCTTTCGGGTCCATCAAGATCTCGAAAATAATTAAAAAGAATTTGCGATGTCCCCGACTGAACCATGATGGCAATGGCATTACTAGGCCCTACAATTAAATGACGAGAAGATCCCCAGGTTGCTGCAATTAAAGAAGAAAAAATCACCGCCAAAAGGCCACAAGAAAGAGGAAGCCCCGCAACCATTGCATAGGCCATGGCTTGAGGAACGCTTAGCAGGGCGACTGAAAATCCGGCACTAACGTCTTGAGCTAAAAATCCCCAAGAATAATTTTTCAAATCCTTTAAGGATGTAAAAAATGAGATGCGATCAACCGAAGAGCCCATTTCAGTCATCTCCATGAGCATTTAGAAAAAAATCTGCAGCTTTCTTTTTGAGTTTTAGCATAGATAAGGCGCATTTTGTCATTAAAAAACACAAATGCCGAAATTTGATAAAAAATAAAAGTTAATTGTATTCGATATTACTATTTTTTAAAAGAAATAACTTTTAAAAAGATATTTGCACTTCCTATTACTATAGAAAAGTCTCATTTGCTTACAAATTTTCCTTAATGATTAAAAATTCTAAGACAAGAAGATGCTCACTTTAAAAGGGGCTTAAGAATAATGCTAATATACGTTAGAGGAAAGTAATTAAAAGCATTTAGCCAATGCAAATAACACAAAAACTAATCCCTTAACATCCTAATATTTAGAGCGCTAACTCTAAAAGATATCAACTCAATTAGGTATTTCTCACTTGTAATTTATAGACCCTCAATCGTTACGTAAATCCCAGATTGTAAAAGAAGCTCCACTATGGACTGCCCTACAATTATCGGGACAGGAAGCAGCGACAACTTTAAAGTCAGCAACCTTAAGCAAGCATGAAACCCTTCCACTATGACCTCTTAAAAAATGAAAGGGTCTTTTTTGTCGTATATCCCAAAATGCAATCGATTTATCATCAGCACCGCTTGCAAAAAAAGTTTCTGAAATTTTGCAAATTGTCCAAACTCTCCCACTATGGGCACGGAAAGAATTTGTTATCCTTTTTGTTTCAATATTTAATAAAGAGACTTTTCCAGAAAATGCAGCAATAGCTAGTGTTTCCTCTGAAAGATTTTCTAGATATGAAATAAAAGGTCTCTGTTTAATAGTAGAGGTTGTATTTAATGCTTCTCTCACAACTTTTTCTTTTTGTTTCCACGAAACTACGTCACCCGACGGTAATTTTTTCATTTTAACAACATCTAAATCAGATCCAGTAGCAACAAAAAAAGTATCATTTCTTGAAGAAACGGCTTTAATGCAATAAACCCAGTCATTTTTACTCAAAGAAAAATCTAAGCCCGATAATCGCTTAATTCCGACTTTTTTATTTCTATCTATTTTTGTTGTCCACGTCGCCATCATAGCGGGAAGACCTGAAAGAAACATAAGGCTTTCCCCCTTGCGCGGAATTGTTGTTAAACAATTAATACGACAAATGTTTCTATCCTTACTTTTCACATTGTGATTAAAACTGTTTTGATGCCAGCTAACCAGCCCCCCACTACTAGACCAAAGAGCAAGGCTACCATCTCTTGTTCCACTCATCCACTGCCCATCTTCGGCAATAGCCAAAGCAGTAATCCAATGACAGTAGCTCTTGGGTTGCAATCGCTCATGTGGATGCCTTAATAAACTTATACAGTTCCAATCAACATCCCATATCTTAAGCGTCGTATCTTTAGATCCGCTAACAAAAGTGTTATTCTCTAGTTTGATCAGTCCATGTACATCGTCATTATGAACATTTTCAATAACTCCAAAGGCCTGACTTATCGAAGTAAAGCAAGAACTTGTAAGAGGATCTTGCCAAGAAGTGGGTGTCATTTTAAACCTTAAATATAAATTAAACCATTTGAAATTATAATTAACTTCAGTCTCTTTCTCTTTACCAAACTTAACTTTTTAGATTAATCACAGAAGCTTTGGAAGAATGACTTAGAATCGTCGATTCATCCCGTCTTTTTTTTCTTTTAGGCTCAGACCGTTCTTGCTCTCTAGCCCTTTTTCTAGAAGACTCATTAGAAGACGGACTAATCTCAAAAATACGTTTTTGTTCTTTTTGGTTCGGCTGCTCATTAGGAACTTCAAGCGAAACTTTTAGCGCAATGACACCATGTTGAGAGGCTCTTTCTTTGTAACCCGGAATTTTTTCATAGATTTCAATCCCCTTGCTGAGGTCTGTTACGTCTGGAAGACATGCCTTAAGACCCTCTTTAACAAGCATTTCTTTGAATGAGGGATATGTATTGACGTCTGTAATTAAACATTGGACAGGAGCCGATGACCTACAATAAAATGTGATGCGATCACCAATCCTTGCACATTTAAAAGCACCAGAATTAATCCTTCCTTCAACAGTTTTCTGTCCACTTCTGATTAAATCGAGATACTTTTTCATTAATGTAAATTTTTTTCCATCAAGGCTCCCTGAGCCACTTCTAGAAGACCATGACCGATTTATTCTTTCTGTTGAAGAAAAATCACTGCTAAAAATTCTCGCTGAACGCTCTCTTGAAATATGCGTAGATGGGACTGTGGTGTTAGGGAAAAATCTGGGCCGAATGGTGTTATGATTCATACTCTTCCTTAAATTTGTTATTGATCATGCGATGTTGCAATAAGGTTTCGATGCAACCAAAATGGGTAACTGTGAGAAAAAAGATCTTACAAATCTCAACCATTCTATTCAAGCTTTAATTTTACAGCAATTACACCAAATTTTTTTTCGTCTTCTCTCGAATAAAAGCGATAGTAAATATTTTCACCTTCATCGAGACTGGCACAACCAGGCAGTACATTTTTAAGCCCTTCATGGAAGAGCATATCTCGAAAAAAAGGGTAGCAATCAACCCTTTGAACAAAGACAATGAGCTGATTGTTTATCCTTAAGCAATCACCAGGTGCTAAATTTAAAAATTTGGATTTGGCTAAACGGCCTTCAACTGTTTTCTTTCCTTGCTTAATTAGCTTGAAAAATTGATCTTCTACGTTAATGTCTAACATTGATTTATCTTTTTACTTAAGTTCTTTAATGAGAAGGTGCTCAGTTATACCTTTTATATATTTGTCGGGAAAAGACTTGACAATTTCACAACCTTTTTTTTGAAAAAATGCTAATGATTCTGTCTTTGTTTCGGATACTGTAACAGCTATTCTTTTGATTCCAATTGTTTGCAAAGCGACATCATTAACACGATTCCATAAAATGGTTCCTAAACCTCTCCTTGAATTAGTTTTAGCATCAACAACAAAGAGAGTTTTCAGTTCAAATGCATCAGAATATTCTTGGAATTCTTGTGTAGGCTGTTTTTTATAAACAATAATCCCTGCAATATTTTCTCCGTTAACTAATAATTCACATTTGCGATCTAAAGACAGACTAATTTTATGGAGAGCTTGTGTTTGATCTCCATAAAGGGGTTTTATTGTTGAATTAAATAAATCTTCTACTTGCTTAAATAGCGAATGCGTACCATCTACAGGTACAAAAGAAAGTGAAATTTCAGTATGCATAAGAACCTTTTTACTTTAAATTTTTTAAGAATCAAATTTTAACCTTTACAGTAAAATTTATTTTATTTCAGAGAAGTTTAAATTTTAAATATTTGTGCAAAAACCTATGTGGTTGGAAAAATATTGTCAACAAAAACACGCGGTACAATGGAGAGATCATTTGTAGCCAAGATGGTTTTCAATATTGACATAACCGTTTTTTGAATAGCGACTAAAATTCGGATAAAAACCTGAGAAAAATATATGGATTGAAAAGTCTTGCCAAATCCCTAAGCGAATCGACATTTTCAAGAGCATTTGCAGAGTTTGCTGATATTGCACTTCCACAACATGAGCGTGAAGCACTGATCAAAAAACCGTTGAGAGATGAGGTTATTTTTCATAATTCATGGGATTCTGCAGCAATTGAGGTTAGAGAAAAAGCCCAGCTAAAACCTAAAATGACTGAATCAAGTAAGAAAAAAAAGGAGCTCTAAAAGGATGAGGAGAGAGCCAATGCACGTTTGAAAGATAAGTTTGGTGCTTGTAAAATTAGGGTTCGTGGATTTGTTAAAGTGGCGTGCCATCTCATGTTTAGTGTTTTAACATTAGTTGCAGATCAACTAATGAAGCTGGTGACCTCGTTATAAGGCAAATCGAACAAATAAAATGAGATGAAATGCTTAGGGCGGCTCGACAACAAAGTAGGCAATCTTTTGATATTTTAGCTATTAAACAGCGAAAATATAACCAATAAGATAAATTCAAATTTTCAAATATTCGCTAAAAATCAAATACTCTATTTATTTTTAAGCTTTATTTCTTTATAGTAAGTAACTTCATAAAACTTAAGGTGAAAGATTTGATTATGTCAAGATTACCAAAACTTGCTCTCGTTGGCCGACCTAACGTGGGAAAATCCGCCCTTTTCAATAAGATTTGCGGGAAAAAAATTGCCATTGTGGATGAAGCAGAAGGTGTGACGAGAGATCGTCTTTACGCCGAGGCAGATTTGTTTGGTCGCCATTTTCAAGTCATCGATACCGGCGGAATTAACCCTCGCTCTGATGCGCCATTCAATGAAGAAGTCAAAAGACAAGCTGAAATTGCCATCGAGGAAGCCGATACCATTGTGATGGTTGTCGATTCGCATGTCGGTTTAACGGCTCTGGATCATGAAGTTGCCCAGATTTTATTGCGCACCTCAAAACCACTTTGCTTAGCTGTTAATAAAATCGACCATCCTTCCCAAGAGCACCTTATTTATGAGTTCCAATCTCTTGGGATCACAAATAAAGTTGCCGTATCCGCCACACAAAGCTGGCGCATTGCCGAACTTTTAGAAGCCGCTTTAGATCCTTTAAGCCTTGAAATCGGGGAAGAAGAAACAGATAAGCCATTAGCAATCGCGATTATTGGAAGACCCAACGTCGGAAAATCCTCTTTGATTAACTACCTTTTAGATGAACAACGTTGCATCGTTAGTCCCATTCCGGGGACAACACGCGACAGCGTAGATGTGTCTTTTACACATAACGAACATGCCTACACGCTTATCGATACAGCTGGAATCCGTAGAAAACACTCTGAACACGAGGTCGTGGACAAATTTGCCGCGATTCGTACAGAACGTGCAATTGCCCGAGCAGATATCTGTTTATTGGTTCTGGATTCTCAACAAGGGATCACAGTTCAAGAAAAAAGGATCGCTAATCTGATTGAAGAAGCTGGAAAAGGATGCATTTTACTTTTCAATAAATGGGATCTTGTTAAAGGCTTCCGAATGGAGCATTGCCTCAAAGAAATTGAAAGTGAAGCCTCCTTCCTTAATCACTGCCCCAAGATTTTTATGTCCGCAAAAACAGGACGAAATGTCGAGAAGATCTTTGAGGAAATTCAAACAGTTCACGAAAATTCACAAAAACGGATTACCACTCACCAATTGAATAAGTTTATAGAAGTTGCGATGCAGCGAAATCACCCACCGATGATGATGGGTAAACGTTTACGTATTTATTACATGGCTCAAGTGGCAGTTAACCCTCCTAAATTTATCCTCTTCGTGAACTATCCAAACTTGATGATGGAGAGCTATAAAAAGTATCTATACAATCAGTTTAGGGAAGCTTACGGCTTCACTGGCGTGCCGATTCTGATGCACTTAAAAGGAAAAGAAAAAACCCGTCAAGAAAAGCAAGAAGAAGCCCGCGAACAAGCGCGTCCAAAACCCCCTAAAATGGCTTTCACCCCAAGTGAAGAGGAAGAACCTTTCGAAGTTGACGACGAATTATCCGATTGGGATGAAGAAGATGAAAATAATTTAAACTGGCCTTAAAAAGTCAGCTAAATGGGAAAGGATGTTGATTGAGCGGAATGTTCAATCAACATCCTTCATCAGCCTTCTTGACTCTCACTGAAAGTCCTGCTCTCATCATCTGTTAATTTTCCCAATTTTTTGCATCCATTTTAGACACTTAAAATACGAGGGAATAAATGCTGGGATTCACTGGGACTTTAAGTTGTGGGCGTGCGGCTGCAAAAAAATTTGACATCTTCAGAGATTCGATGGTGGGATAGATGACGGGATAAGCCTTAAAAAAAGAAAGCTTCCACTGTTCAATTGAGAGTTTTCAAGCTTGACATAATGAAAATTTTTCTACCCGCACTTCAAATTTATTCTATTAAACTATCTCTCATAAATGGTTTCCGATTTCCTAAAAAAGGATTTGGGTAATTTATCATCGTTTTTTACAGTTAGAGACATACTACCTCTTCAAAAAAAATGGAGGGGTTCTATTGCAGCATTTTCGCAAAAACTATGCACAATTAATAAACTAAATCGCCCTTTATTAAAGGTCATTGATTTAAATAAGTCATAGCTCGCTGGAATAGATTTGATCACCGCAATGAATTCATTCTTCATTCAAAAAAGACCCTATCATTATTTATTTACATAAATTCTTTAAATACCCAAGATAACGCAGAGTCTAAAAATTAGATTTTCTCAAATGGATCTCCATTTCGAGAGCATAGATACATTTCAATTAATCAAACTGAAATTGGAGAGTCATGAAAAAGCTTCTAGCAGCCTTTATTCTTGGTGCTTTGCTCTTTTGCTCAATTGTAGACAATCTTCTTGCTTCCGAAAAAAAACTTAACACTTCAAACAAAATTTATATCCAACCCCAAGATGCTCTCACAACTTTATCCGGTTTGTTTGTAAATATTGATGGAGTGCAACATCCAGTTTCTAGCATTCATTGTGATTCAGAAGGAATTTATATTTTTAAACCCCTCGACTGTTGGTGTGATAACGGCCATTCCACCGTCTGTTTTTTTTGTGAAGGGTGCAGTGTATGGTATTGCCCTTATCGCTGTGGTTGCCCTGAATAATTTGACAAATTCTGGAGAGGCATCTCTCCAGAATTACCCCAGCCACCATTGATCCTCTATCTATGCAAAGCCCCCATTGATACGAAGAACCTGAGAATTCACCCACCCACCGTCTGGCCCAGCAAGAAAAGACACAACATTCGCAATATCTTAGGGCTGACCAAGCCGCTCAAGAGGGGCCAATTTCGTAATTTGAGCAATCTGCTCTTGGCTTTTGCCATCAAGAAAGAGTTCTGTAGCAACTGGTCCGGGGGCTATGGCATTGACCGTAATGTTTCGACCGCGCAGCTCGTTAGCTAGCACGTGAACCAAGCCTTCCACACGCACTTTTGACGCAATATAGGGAACCATATGCTGGAAAGGATTTCGCTAATACGCTACTTGAAAAGGCAACAATTCTCCCTCCCCCAGCAACGCGTTTTGCAGCTTGTGTTGACACCAAAAATGTTCCTCGCAAATTTGTATGAATAACTTTATCAAAAAGCTCTACATCTCCTCAAAGGAGAAAGTGACATGGCACCAGCATTGTTCACGACCACATCGATTCTTCCAAATTTTTTCAGAGTTTCTTCAAATAAGTACTCAACATCCATAGGATTAGCGACGCCCCCCTTCAAGGCGATGGCGCATTTCCACCCGAAGACTTAATCTCTGCAACAACCTCTTCTGCATGATTTGCACTGTTAGCGTAATTAACGACGACAGAAAAGCCGTCGAAAGCTAATCGTTTCGCAACTGCGCGACCGATAATAGAGATCTTTGCCACGATGCCCCCTTATTTTTTCTAAAAAAATCATCATGACCAGGTCCTCATAAATTAATCCAAACAAAAACAGTAAGCATGGTCCGTTTCATTGGAGAAAAATCCCTTAACCTAAATCGATGAACTGTAAAAGTTGAATCAATTCTTCTCGATTGAATTGTTTTAACACTTGCTGTTCATCTACCCCTACAACATCCTCCAATAACTGCCCTTTTTGCGAAATTAACTGATCGATTCTCTCTTCTATCGTTCCTAAAGTAACCAATTTAAAAACTTGGACTCCGCGTGTTTGTCCCATCCGATGCACCCGGTCAGTGGCTTGATTTTCACGCGCTGCATTCCACCAGCGGTCATAGTGGATAACTACAGATGCAGCGGTTAAATCAATTCCCAATCCAGCTGCACGCAATGAACCGACAAAAATCTCGCAGTTGGGATCCTGATTAAAGCGTTTGATGGGAGCCCTTCGATCGACGGTTGAACCGCGAATAGTGGCGTATTCAATCCCATTTTGTTGCAAATACAACTCAAAAATATCGAGCATACCCAAATATTGAGAAAAAACCACAACCTTCTGCGAGCTTTCTCGCGCTTCATCTAGCAATTCTTTAAAGAGATCCCACTTACCAGAGGAATAATCTTGATATTCTTCAGGTGTTTTTAAAAAGGCCGCGGGGTGATTGCAAATTTGCTTGAGTGAGGAAAGCAAGGCAAAAATATGCATATATGGGATGGCAATCGTGCGATCATGCAAAACTTGCAGAATTTTTTCTCGGGATCTCTCTAAGACCTCCACATACAAATGTTTTTGATCATCCACCAAAGTGCAGTGAGAGATTTCTTCTGTTTTTTCGGGCAGATCCAGCAGCACATCTTCTTTCTTTCTTCGAATAATAAATGGCTTTACAAAACGAGAAAGCAGTTGCTTTCTTTCTACACTTCCTTGGTTTTCAATCGGTTTGATAAAAAATTCCCGAAAGGAAGCATCATTCGGCATGTAAGTAGGGACCACAATATCAAACAGAGCTTTCAGCTCCCTTAAATGGTTTTCGATGGGTGTTCCGGTTAGGCCAATACGCATTTCGGCTTTTACATGCATCAAAGAGGAATAGATTTGGCTGGTATGATTTTTTGCAATTTGGACTTCGTCAAAAAAAACGACGGTGAAAGACACTTTAGTTAAAACTTTTTGTTCATTTCTCCATACTCCATAGGAAGTCAACATTACCTCATACTGCTCATCAAAGTCTTCCAAACGTCTTCCACTTCCATAAAAAGTAAAGACTTTGGCAGAAGGCAAGAAGATCGCCATTTTTTCTTGCCAGTGGTAGATGACGGATGTGGGGCAAATGATGAGAAATTTGGCCTGTATTTTATTTTTTTGTTTAGCTAGTGATTCCTGGATCATAGCCATTAAAGCCATGGCTTGGTGAGTTTTACCCAAGCCCATATCATCGCAAATAAATCCTGAAAGATGGTGTTGATACAAAAACCACAACCACAAAACGCCCACTTGCTGGTAGGATCGCAGCTGGCATTTCAGTTGGGGAAGATCGGGAAATTCTCGAGGATGAAAATAAAGTAGCTCTTGCAAAACGCTTAACGAAGCTTTATCGAGATGACTTAAATTCACATCTTCCAAAATTTGCAGCCGAATCAGCTCCAAAGCAGTCATTGCCATGCTTCTTGAACGCAGATCGATCCGCTTTTTATCAAATATACGCAGCCATTCATACCTTTTTTCCAGTAGGTCAAAACGGCCTGCATCTGTAAAAAGATAACGCTGGTTATTTTTAAGGGCGCGCCAAAATGTGGGAATATCAACCATCCCCTTATCTGTTTGATATGCCAATTTAAGAACATACCATCCTCGCTCCAGAACCTCTTTTTTGATGAGATTTAGGATGACTAAACTTTGATAACGAGGCACCCCAAGCTTAGGATCAATTGTCCAGGCATATTTTTTTACGCTTTCCCATTCTTCTGAAAAAAATTCAGCTTGTCTTTTGGATTCAACGACAAATGGGAAACGGTATTTTTCAGGCAGAAAACGTTCACCCGTTAATTCGTAAAAGCCTTCTCCTTCTACAAAGGAAAAGCCTTCAAAAATACGCACATTTTCAGGCTGATATCCCTTGGTATATTCATATTTGGGACTGATCATAACTTCTTGATCGTCATTGACCGAAATTTCCAGGCCACATTTGGCAACAGGACAACTGTCACTAAAAAATCGTGGGATCAGATGCAATTCATCTTGATTCATTCGGATAAACAAAGGGAGCTGCTCGGCCGAAATCGATAAACCTGGATGGGCGGCAATAAGAGCACTCGCTTCAGCTTTGGGATAAAAGCCTTCAGCTTCCAAATAGACCCAGGCCCCGAAATCGCACCCTCTAATTACCCCTTTCTCTCCCTCTACCGATTTAAAAAAATGCAGGCGATTATCATCATCCAAAATATAGCCCAAACGAGGCTCTTTGCCCGTTAAATGGACTTCAAAACCTGGTTGCATATTGAGCCATACACGATATTGACTCACAAAATCATTCATATCATTTTTTGCCACAACGACGTGCATTTCCTCAAAAAACTTCCCTTCAATGCGGGAAAAGCCCTGTGCTTTGAGAAATATCCAATCGCCAAAAATCCAGGATCCCGATTTAGAGAGATCTCCACGCTCAAATAAATGCGCTTCAATGTGCAAATTCCAGTGTGTATCAAATTGAAATGTATAGGAAAGGGGATGCGGGGTTGCTTCTAATTGAACCTTCTTCAAACGAGATTTAATAAAAGCATGATGGTTATCCAAAGCCTGAGCGATTTGTTCTCCGTGCAATTTTTTGGCAGGAAAAAGATGAGCAGGAGTTAAAGCATAAAATCCTTCGGATGGAAAATACATCCATTCATGAAAATGGATCCCATTTTTTTTAATCCAAGAGCCGTTTTCGGCAATGTGGATTTCCATAGTTCCTTTTTGATCGTCAAATTCAATTTGATCGATGGCCTCTTCGGGAAGAGAAAACACTTTTAAAGGAGAGTGGACAGTATTTAACGCAGGAATAATGAGCTCTAGGATATCTTTGGATAGTTTAAAGTATAGGTGCACTTCTTGAAATTGGATCGAAATGCCACCAGGAATTTCCCCTGTAATACCCTGAAAATCAATGGTATATGAACGCTCTAATTCTTGCATTTCCATCAGCCATTTTGCTAAATCGCTCCAAAAAGAAAGTACATAGCTCAAGCCAAGGCTCGGTTGCCCAGACCTCCACTGCATGAGCTCCTCTTGTGTGAGATTGGAAAATTTTAAAGAGGTCTCTTCCGTTTCATCTAGGGGAGAATCCAAAATTTGATGCCAACGCGTTTGCACCTCAGCAGATAGAAATTCGAGTTTTACCCAAACATCTGCATCCTTACTTCCCACATAAAGGGTGTCGTCAACCTTCGTCATCACATCTGAGGAGTAGCCCACTTGCATGGCACATCCGCGGCATAACTGGTTCCACAAAGAACGTTCAAAACGTTGATGTAGAGGCTCGTGATGCTTTCCATAAATGCCTAAAAAAGCAACAGAAAGGTGCAAACAACCAGGATTTTCTTCTTCTCCCATGCAGGAGCAAAAGCAATCCTTTATCTGCCCTTTTTCATCTAGCTGTAAAAACGCCCACTCTTTTCTTTTCGTATGTGGGTCTTTTACCTGAACTTGGTAAGTGGGACCAGAAAATTCTAAATCACGAATTGCATGATTTTTCCATGCGATTTCCGCACTTTGCTGGTAGAACTTTAAAAACTCTGGAAGTTCAACCATAGATTAACTCCTATCTAATCCGGCTTTAACCGAAGAATAAACAACTTGAAAAAGATTGCAATAGAACATACACTTTTACACGTATTTTCACTGAGAGATTTATTTATTTTTTTTAAGGTATATATGAGCCAAACTAGAGATATCATTCGCGGAACACTGCTAATTGCTGGGACCTCAGTCGGAGGTGGAATGCTGGCACTTCCCGTTTTAACCAGCCTTGGGGGATTTCTTCCTTCTTTGGTCATTTATCTACTTTGTTGGCTTTTTATGGCTTGCACCGGCCTTCTCTTTTTGGAAATCTCTCTTTGGATGGGTAAGGAATCGAATATCGTTTCCATGGCAGAACAAACCCTAGGCTTACCTGGAAAAATTGTCGCCTGGATTGTCTATTTGTTCCTTTTTTACTGTTTAACAGTCGCTTACATTGTGGGCTGTGGAGATTTAGTCGTCAATTTATTCCCGCACTCGATTTCTGAATGGCAGGGTTCTTTGCTATTTGTAATTTGTTTTGCACCAATTGTTTTTGCGGGAGCCCATGTTGTCAGCAGGGTCAATAGCTATCTCATGCTGGGACTTGCCATTTTTTTCTGTGCCTTTGTTGTCATTGGCGTCCCGTTTGTGGATCCTCAAAATTTAAGAGAGCGTAATTGGACGCTAGCACTGATTGGGCTTCCCGTTTCGTTTACAGCCTTTGCTTACCAAGGGATTATTCCTACGCTCGTGCACTACATGTCTTTTGATACCAAACGGATTCGATTTTCCATTTTGTTTGGTAGCGCAATTCCTTTCATTGCCTACATCATTTGGCAGTGGCTAATTTTGGGAATTGTGCCGACTTATGGTCCTGGTGGTTTGGCAGAAGCCCTCCAGAATGGAGATACGGCGGTGCAACCTCTTAAATACTTTATTGATCACCCCTCTGTCTATATTGTGGGACAGTGTTTTGCTTTTTTTGCGCTTGTGACCTCTTTTTTTGGGGTTACCCTAGGATTACTCGACTTTTTGGCGGATGGCCTCAAAATTGAAAAAACAGCGATGGGCAAGTTTTTTATTTGCCTACTCATTTTTATTCCTCCTCTTGCAATTGCCTTTACTTTTCCGCATATTTTTTTAACGGCATTAGAGTATGCAGGAGGATTTGGATGTGCTATTTTATTAGGCTTATTACCGATTTTAATGGTATGGTCTGGACGTTACCGTTTGGGTTTAAAGGGCCCATATGCTTTGTGGGGAGGAAGACTTTTGTTGAGCGTTCTCTTCCTGTTTGTTATATTTGAAATCATAGTAGGATTGACTTTGACTTTTCAGAAATTAATCAGCTAATTAATCCTGATAATTCGCTTGACATTTTACTAGTATTTTAATAATTTACTGATAATTAAGCTTTTGTTTAATTGAGAGTGTTAAAAAGTGATACTACAGATTAATCTGTAATTAGTGCACAATTTCTCTCTCAAATCACATTTCAAACGGATCTATTCCTGGTATTGAGGGAGCTGCGAATTTTCTGTGCAACCAAAAACCTATATTGCAAGCGAGCATGAAATTGATCATGCGATGATTGATTCCGATGCTCTTTATGTTCTTCAAAGATTAAGAGATGCGGGATACACTGCTTACCTCGTTGGGGGAAGTGTTCGAGATTTACTCATTAAGCAAACTCCTAAAGATTACGATATTTCAACTTCTGCTAAACCAGAAGAAATTAAGCAGCTTTTCCAAAAAAGCTGCCTCTTAATCGGACGACGCTTTCGTTTAGCTCACATTCGCTTTAAGCATAAAATCATTGAAGTTTCGACTTTCCGTTCTGGTGACAATGAAGGGGATTTAATCCTTCAGGATAACCAATGGGGTTCTCCGGAAGAAGATGTTTTACGTCGAGATTTTACGATTAACGGCCTATTTTACGATCCCGCTAACCACTCGATCATTGATTTCGTGGGTGGTTGGGAAGATATTAAACATAAACTTTTGCGCACGATTGGTGATCCGGCCATCCGGTTTAAGCAGGATCCCGTTCGCATGATTCGATTGCTCAAGTTCCGCGCTCGATTCGGCTTTGAAATTGATGCCGACTCCAAAAAAGCGCTTGTTCAATGTCGCAAAGAAATCATGAAAAGTTCGCCCGCAAGAGTTTTGGAAGAAATTTTTAGAATATTAGAATCAGGTTCTGCGGCCTCATTTTTTCATTTGATGGCAAAGGGAGGAATCCTTGAGCTTTTATTTCCTCTTTTAACCCAATTTTTAGCGACGCCTGCAGGCGAACAGATTTATCGGCATTTAAAAACGGTCGATTATATCAACCAGAATGCTGGCAAAAACCTGCTTGAAAGGGCTGTCTTAAGCGCCTGTTTGATTTTTCCTATTTTACAACAGGAAGTCAAAAAGCAGTATCTCGATGACGGGAGAACGCCACATATGGGAGAGATTATGATGCTCACTTCCTCGATTATAAAGGAAGTCGTCACCTCTTCTTTTACCCATTTTCCCCGCCGTTTGAGCTCTACAATGGCATTTGTGCTGGCCATGCAATATCGCTTAACGCCCCTTTCAGGGAAAAGACATTGCAACCCTAAGTTGATGCGAAACAAAGAATTCATCTATGCCTTAAAATTTTTGAAGGTGCGTTCTTTAATGGATAAGTCTCTTGAAGAGACCTACACCCATTCCAAAAACCTTTGGAAACAGCAGGTTAAACATGGCTACAAGCGGACTCATCCGGTGACTTCTAGCCATATGCATTCTTCTAAAAAAGGTTCGCATCATGCCCAATCCTCATAAGAAGCAGGTTTTGATTGCTCCTTCTGGAATGGAAGTTTCTTTTCGTGGCCCCTCTCTTGAAGAGGGGCCTTTGCCTTCCGTTTTCTATTTCGCACTTTCTAAAAAGGATACCCTTTTTGTCGATCCTTACAATAAGCCCTCTACCGTATGGGATGCTCTTGGCATCCGTGTTTTTGCTGTCGATTTGCCAGGGCATGGAGATGGATTTGAAAATAGAGAAGCCATGCATTACTGGGCTCAAGCCTTAAGCCAGGATCCTTTTTTTCTCGAAAAATTTGTAGCTTCTTGTGGTGAGATTGTCGATTACCTGATTGAGAAAAATTATACCTCATCTGGAGCGATAGGGGCAGCAGGACTCTCGCGAGGAGGATTCATCGCAACCCAACTGGCTGCTCAAAATACACATGTTTCTTCTGTTTTAGGATTTGCCCCATTGACTCAGCTTAGTTGCTTAACTGAATATCAAGAACACGCTGTTATCCCTTTCCCCCAGCATCATTTGGATACCCTCGCCCATTTGTTAATCGATAAAAATATCCGTTATTATATTGGCAATCGAGATCTTCGGGTTAGCACAGATGCCTGCTTTCAATGCATTCGCACCATTGCTGATGCAGCTTTTGAACATGGCAGGCGCTCCCCCACTGCAGAACTTGTACTTTTTCCTTCAATTGGACATAAAGGACATGGAACTCCACCTTATATCTTTGAAGAGGGAGCTCGTTGGCTAGCGGAAAAGCTAACAAACTGAACCTGCGTGCAGGATAATTGAGAAAAAGTTATAATTCTCCTCAAAATCAATTGGGACAATAAAAAATGAAGCATCCATATTACTCCATCGTGATTCCTTTAAAAGATGAAGAAGACAACATCATCCCATTAATCGCTGAAGTTGAATCAGTGATGGAAAAACTAGAACAGCCCTGGGAATTGATTTGCGTCGAAGATGGTTCGCAAGACAAAACGCCAGATATTTTAAAAGCTTTAGCGCAAGAAAAACCGTATTTACGCGCGCTTATCTTCACGCAAAATTTTGGACAATCGAGTGCATTTGATGCTGGTTTTAAAGCTGCACGAGGAGAGTTTGTGATCACATTGGATGGAGATCGACAAAACGACCCGAGTGATATCCCTCGCCTTTTAGAAGCCGCCAAAGAATATGATTTAGTTTGCGGTATCCGTACGAAACGGAAAGATAATTGGGTGAAAAGAATCACCTCTCGCATTGCCAACTTTGTGCGTAGTCGTTTATGCCAAGATGGCGTGCAAGACACCGGATGTTCCCTCAAAGTCTATCGTACGACTTGCCTTAAACAAATTAAAATGTTTCATGGCATGCATCGTTTTTTACCCGCTTTATTTCGGATGGAAGGATTCCGCATTACTCAAGTGCCCGTCAACCACCGCGAACGCACGCAAGGTACAACCAAATACAATTTCTTCAACCGCTCCTTCAATACCGTGGCAGATATGCTAGCAGTGCGTTGGATGACACAGCGTAAATTGAATTATACGATTGAAAAAGAGCTGCCATGAGTGACAATTGGCGTGAAGGATTATACATTTTAGGCTTTCTCCCCCACGCGTTGTTTACAGGGCGCGCGCTTTTGCAGTGGATGATCAGTGAAAAAGAAAAGAAGAGTTTGGTCACTCCAACTTTTTGGAAACTTTCTTTAGCCGGAAATCTGTTCTTGCTAGTGCATGCTTTTATTCAAATGCAGTATCATGTCTGTGTGATTCAAGCCGCGAATGCTGTGGTTTCTTGGCGCAATTTAAATTTAATGAAACCACAAACAGATCAAGCAGCATTTCGCACAGTAGTCCTGCTCTTTATGTTTAGCATTTGCAGCGTGACTTTGGGCTTTTATGGGCAAGCGCACTTCCTGGAAACCTCCAATTGGTTTCGGATCCCCTCTTCTCCCTGGCACCAAGGTGAAGAAACGAGCTTTTTTTGGCATTGCTTAGGCACAATTGGCCTGGCCCTATTCGCTAGCCGTTTCTGGATTCAATGGTGGTGTGCAGAAAAACACAAAAAAAGTTATTTAGGACCCTTATTCTGGTGGTTAAGTGCTGTTGGTGAATGCTTGAGTCTCGTTTACTTTTTACGCATTTTTGACCCTGTGCACTTTATTGGCCCAGCCTTTGGATTAATCCCTGCAATCCGCAATTTGATGTTGATTGCACAAGCAAAAAAACCTCTACAGGTAAAGCAGGAAGCATGAACGCAAAACAAAAATCTATTTTTCTTTTTGCTGGAGAACAAAGCGGCGACCTGCATGGTCAAAATCTGCTGCAGCATTTGCAACAAAAGCTACCCGATTATACTTTCTCAGGAGTCGGCGGACCATTAATGCGTCCTTTTTTCACCTCTTCCGTTTTGCGCATGGAAGATTTTGAGGTGATGGGTTTTTCAGATGTTTTACGTTCCCTTCCCAAGCTAACTCGTCAGTTCTATCAAGTACGAAATGCCATTCTCGACACACTGCCAGAAGCTGTCATTCTCATTGATTATCCTGGATTTAATCTAAGACTAGCTAAAGCCTTAAGAAAAAAAGGATACAAAGGTAAAATCGTCCAATATATTTGCCCAAGCGTGTGGGCCTGGGGAAAAGGGCGCATTGAGCATATGGCAAACACCTTAGATTTGCTGCTCTCGATTGTGCCCTTTGAAAAACAACTTTTTTCACACACCCCTCTACGTGTGGAATACATTGGAAATCCACTCCTTACCTCTATTCAGAGCTATTCTTATCATCAGGATTGGATGGAGCTTTTGGGTATCAAGCCCGCGAATCAATTGATTGCTCTATTTCCTGGAAGCCGCAAAGGGGAAATTCAACGCAATTTACCCATCCAGTTAAAAGCTGCTCAGCTGATGAAAAGAGAGGATCGCACATTTGCCATCTCTTGTGCACACCCTGAAATTATTCCTGTCATGCAAAGCATCCTTGAAGAGACAGACTTAAAATTGCACCAAGATGTTTTTCTTGTCCCCAAAGCGTATACTTACGAATTGATGAAGGACAGCCACGCCGCTATTGCGAAATCAGGAACTGTGACATTAGAATTGGCTCTCCATCAAAGGCCGTCGACAGTGATCTATCAACTGACGGCACTCAATCGCTTCATCGCTAAATATATTCTTCGATTGAATCTCCCCTACTATTCCATCGCCAACATTCTCGCTCAAAAACAGCTTTTCCCAGAGCTGATTGCGACTGGTCTTACACCTAAAAATGTACATGCCAAAATGGAAGATCTAGCTGATCCAGAGTCCAACAATCGCCAAACCTGCATCCAACAATGTCAAGACTTGGTCCCCTTTCTTTCGCAAAAAAACAATCCCTGTGAACAAGCCACTCAAGCGCTCTTGGAGATGCTAGGTAGATGATCCGTGCGATTTATCAAAGGTTCAAGAAAAAAAGTCTTCCTTATATCTTCGCTTACATAGGCAAAGCCATCGTGCGATTTCTGGTGTACACATGCCGATTTAAAGTCGAAGGAGTGGAGCAATTTGTTCAAATGGGTTCCAGCCGCCCTTGTATTGTCATGTTGTGGCATAACCGTTTGGCATTATGTGCGGAAATTGTTTCTCAATTTGCCCCACAGTTTATGTATGCAGCCTTTGTCAGCAACAGTCGCGATGGAGAACCTCTTGCCATTCTGGCTGAAAGCTACCCTTGTGGGACAACAATACGCGTTCCCCACACAGGTCGACACGAAGCCTTAAAAAAGATGATTGAGCGCCTGAAGCAAGGCAAAGAAGTGATGCTTATTACCCCGGATGGCCCCCGAGGGCCTCGCTACGAAGTGAAACCTGGAATAGCACTTGCGGCCCAACAAACCGGAGCGGCAGTATTTCCGATGAGCTGGTCAGCCACCCGCTTTTGGCAATTTAATACATGGGATCGTTTGATTCTGCCAAAACCTTTTTCGACCATCTCAGTGATCTTTGGATCACCTGTCGAACTCGAACAACAAAATTCGCCTCTTGAAGAAAGCACAAAAACGCTAGAAAATGCCTTAAAAGGGATTGATTTCAAGGCTTGCACTTCATTGTTTACGAATCCTGCTGAATGGCCTAATTAAAAAATTACGAACTAACCAACTATTCTGAACATTTTCTTCTGTAACAATTTTGACATGTCTTATTTGAATAGTCATTCCAAGAACCACATTTACAGCAATCCCAAAACATATATCCTTCCCCACATTCGTCAAAGTCCTTGGGCTATTTCATAACGACCTTTCGCCCATTGAAGGGCTTCTCGAATCAATTCCATGGCTAATCCACAGCCTCGATGAGCTGAATGTGTACAAATCCCATGCAGGACACCTATTTTATGCCATTTCCCTTCGATAAGCATCGGACATTCCAAAAGGGCGACATGGGACAAAATGTTTCCTTGTTCTTGCTTGATAAAGAGCTTACTTGCCTCCCAGGAAAATCCAAGAGCTTTGCGACGGATAATCACGTCTCTAATTCCCGGAAATGATTCGTCTAAAAGATTGATATAATTTTTTTCCATGAAACAGCCTTAGGTTTTCTTCCAGGTATTAGCTTTGAATGTTGCAAGTTATTCCGAAAAATAATTTTTTGATTTAAATTTAAGCATTATTCAATGATCATCGGAAATGATCAAGGAAAAATTAATGAAAACAATATGCATCAAAACCAGGCTGTGAAAGGATTTAATTGAAAAAGTTAGACTGTGGTTTCAGACACTCAAAGAAAAGATGAACGAAACATTAGAGTCTTTAGAAAATGAAGGAGTTTTTGTGGAGTCAGCTTTTCTTGATCAGCAGGGGAATGACCTGTATCTCATTTACTATATGAAAGCCGAAGATATCACTCGTGCGTATGAGGTATTTACCAAATCAAATCTAGCAATTGATCATTATTACAAAAATTGCTGGAAAACATATTGTGAAGGACGCGAGGTGTTAGAGGAACTTTTAGACATTGATAGATTCGAAAGTTTAAAATCCTACAAGGAATAAAACAACCTTTAAACTCTATCAGTGAAAGCATCTTTTCAACAAATCTGTCCATGAGCCATCATTTCATGTTGATCTTAACTGAAAAACTCACGGATCATCCTCTAGCTTAGGAATGATTCTTTCCGGAATGTGGATATGTGCATTCGAAAATTGCAAGGGATACGTATTCAGATACTGGGAGAGATAATGATAGGTTCCCAATCCCACAGAGGCTGTTAACGAAAGCCGCTTCGCTAAAGATGCCACATGAGCAAGACCAATATCGCTTTCAAATGAACTACTTAATACGAGACTGATCCCTTTTTTAAGCGTCCATTCATGTAGATCAAGACATCCTAATAGCCCTCCCTGAATTGTTGGTTTATAAATCACCGCTTTCAAAGCAGGGATTTTTTCTAAATCTTCCAGAGACAAATCATGCGGAAAAGATTCATCAACAGCAAGTGGCAGTTGAAATAGGGTAAGATCCTGGGGATTTTGAAAAGGCTCTTCCACATAATCAAAAGCATCGAAAGAATATTGTGAGAAAAAATCAAGAGATTCTTTTGTATTCCATGCCCGATTAACATCTATGCGCAAACGGAATCGATTCTTCAAAAGCGCAATGATGCTTTCAGCCTCTTTAAAAGTTAAATTGCTGACCTTCAACTTGGCGGAAGTAAATCCTTCGGCGTATCTTAAAGTTGCCTGCTGCATAATCTCTTCTACAGACCCCATAAATAATGCACTGACAGGAATAAAAATAGATGGAAGCGGATTTAAGATTGAAAAAAGGGCAGACTCAAAACCAAATGTAAGGGATGGACAGAGATCAAATTTTGCCAGTTCTTTTAAGCATGTAGACTTTTCCCATATATGATTTAATAGATCTTGTTTCTTTTGAATGAGCTCTGCTAAAGCCTCTTTCAATGTCTCTCGACTCCATTTAGGAAGAGGAGCAATTTCCCCCCAGCCACTATTCCCCAACTGATCCACAACATGCAACAAAACCCCTTCTCTCATTTGGTGGTTTTTTAAGGGAATCTGATAAGGAAAAAGAGACAGTGTTTGAATACGCATATTTATTCTAAGTTCAAATTTTTAATGAGCAACTTCCTAGCAAAACTCCGATTTAAAATGACTTGATGAATTAATGCGAGTGATTTTTTTTACTTATTGGGATAAAAATGAATGGACCAATACTTACTCTTTTCATCAAAAGTGGCCAAAAGATTGATGTAATCAGCTTCCCTAAGCTTTTTTGACAAATTGTTGCTTAAAATGATATCTAATGGATTAATTTGCACGTGTATGTAAGGGATATCTCTTCGATGAGATATTCTAAGAGGAATTTGACATTTGACAATAGCTTGTGCCAACTCAACAACATCATCAAGATTAAACCATCGCAATAGACTTGTTTCTTTCTCTTCACCCGGCCAACAATGCGTGTATTTGGATTGCGCTTTTTCAATCACAATCCCTGGCACTCTTATTGCAGGCCGTCTTAAAACATAATTTCCATCTTCAAAATTTTTATGAGAAAAAAATTCCGCATGCATGTATGACAGAGGGCAAAAATCCAACTCGTAAACATATTGAGGGTTTAGCGGCAGCGTTACAGCATTTTGCTCAAGCTCATTTTTAGCAAAAGAGCTTAATATCCCCTCCGGGTGCACTTTCATTATAGCTTCAATAGAAATTGCAACACTTTGCAAATCTAAATGGGTTCTTTCTCGTTCAACGCCTAGGTGCATAGCAACAAAAGCTCCTTCTTGATTAATGTATGCTCCTCCTGAAGACCTATACTTAATTTCCCGGGTGAATAAACGGTTAGTGATTGCACCAACTCTTTGTTCTACCTCCATTTTATAAAAAGACACTTTTAAAGACTTCCCTATGGGGTAATGCAAAAAAATGGGGGTAGGAGTAAATGCTGAACCATCGCAAATTGGCAAAACACTGAGCATTTTTCCAGGTAATCCATCTAGATGGATAATGGCATAGTCTAAGATAGGATCACATTCGACGATCCCCAGTACCTTGGAAGATTGTCCTGGAAGTTCCTTTCCTTGATAAAAAACATTTCGAAAAACAGCTGTCAAATTTCTTACATCAACGTCAGCGATACAATGGTAAGGAGTAATGGCCAGGTTAAATGAAATGAGCGTACAGTTTCCCAGCTGGCTTGTAGAATCGTTTATCCTTCCTACAGCTTGCCAAATTTTTCGAAGCGTGAATGACAAAGAATAGCTTACGGGTTCATTTCCGTTAGATTGCACAAACTGTTGGTTGCCCTCTAAACAGAACCCCTCTTGTGAAGAAAAATCAGTTGAAAAATGCATGACAACACCTCACTGCTTTCTAATTAAAGATAAAAAATTCTTAACAAGTTTTTTTTTATGGGAAAAGAGAAAAGTGCACTTGCATGCGCTCAATCAGATTTTGTTGGATGAAATGGACGGCTCCTGAAATACCGCTTAGCATAGAGCGAGGGGGGACATTACCGTGGCATTTAACCACAATGCGTTCAAGACCGCATAGAAGACCGCCTGGAGATTCGGCATGATCAAATAATTTTTCGATGGCATCAAAGTGTTCGCTATTGCCCAGTTGATTGCGAAGGAGCTTAAAAATCAGCGAAGAAATACCTTCACAAGATTTTAATAAAATATTCCCCATGAAGCCGTCCGTCACAACAACATCCACGTTTCCGCAAAAACATCTTTTCCCTCCACATTCCCAATGAAATTTAAAGGAAGATCTATTTTTTGAGACGCCATGTCTCTACGTATTGTTGTAGTTCTTGATAAGCCTTCCTCAGTTCATGAGGCCCTTTTAAAGGTTCAATGCCAACATTCAGTAGACCCACGTTTGGACAGGTTGTCTTTTCAATGCTCTTTTGAAAGAGAGCTCCCAATTGGGCAAACTGCACATAATGCTCTGCTGTACACGTGATGTTGCCGCCTGCATCAATAAAGGAAACATTGCCTTTCTCATCGGTGGTCCTAAACATGTAATGCTGACTTAAATTTTATTGACTTTTCAGTGATAAAAGTCTTTCTTATTTAGATCTTACTTGGAGACCTACAATGACTTTGACTTGCCCAATCTGTACCTCGACGACGATCAAAAAGAATGGCCATATCCACAATGGAAAGCAAAATCATCAGTGTCTTAAATGTGGGTATCAGTTTGTCATAGCCCCCAAAACAAAATTATTAGCGAAGAGAGACGGGGTTTAATTCGTCAGTCACTTTTAGAACGGGTTTCATTAGAGGGCATTTGTCGAATTTTTACCGTCAATATGCCGTGGCTTTTACAATTCATTAACGAAATTGAGGATTTACCCGAGAACTTAAATGCCACAGTAATTAACACAGAAGAGTTCGAGTTGCCATTATTGAATTGGATGAACAGTGGAGCTATGCAGGGAGCAAGAATAATCAGCAACGGCTTTGGCTAGCTTTTCACTCGCCTACGCGACAAGTTTTAGCGATGCATGTGGGTAAACGCACACGAAAAGATGCTAAATGCTTGCGGGGAAAATTACCTGAAGACTTAAAAAAAGCCATCTTTTATGCAGATAAATTCTCAGTGTACTATGAAGTTGTTCCTTGGATACGACACCGACCAGTCGGAAAGGAGTCAGGAAAAACGAGTTACTTGAAAGATTTAATAATACGCTCAGAAAAAGATGTGCACGATGTATAAGAAAAACGCTATCATTCTCAAAGTAACTTGCAAAGTATGCCGGGATGATCAAATATTTTATTTGCGATTACAATCAACATCGAGCATTACATATTTAGGACTACCTGCAAGTGAACGATGGAAATAAAATTGGTTGGAAATATTGGTTTACAATAGAAGGAAACGTAATGGATGACTATTTAAATATCGAAAACACATTAAAAGGCATGTTCGAAAATGCATGTAAACTTATTGTTAATGAATACATAAATGAACCGAAATTTCAACTATGCGTTAATACAATAAAAACTACAATAACCCATTTTAATTCTAAAAAAAACATAAGGAAAATGACAATTAATGAATATCGTATTTACGGAATGGGATAAAGCTTTAGTTTTATTAATTTTTTTTGTTTTTATATTTATTTTTTCATTTCTTTCCAGAATAACAATTTTTAATGAATTAGATTATTATGAAATCAAATATACACAAAAAACAAAAAAAAGGACGCTATGGCTAATATTTTTCAGTCTCTCCTCTGTAGCACTATGGTGGCATATTTTACAACGATTGCTTTTACGACTGCAACTCTAGTTTCTCCCCCTTTAATGGCTGCAAATCTTGATCTTGCTACTATCAATTTCGGGATTAAAATCGAAAAAATATATGAGAAAGTCAAAAGGTCTATTGATAAGGGTGAAACGAACAAACTTATAGGATACATGTATGATTTTAAACATGAAGTTGAACAGTATACTGGCACCAAAATTGATATTAATAAGCAGATAGATCAAGCCCAAAAAGAGGCGAGAGCACGAGGGCAAAAAATTGATGATAAATACATTAAACAAATAAAAAAAGACTTTAAGAAAGAAGATAAAAGCATAAACATCGCGCCGTTTGGTTTGCTCAATGTGACGAGTTAAACATTCCCTATACAAGTTTTGAAGCCGATATGCGTTTTGATATAAATTACACCATAGCAAAATCTGCAAAAGGAAAAGAAAAAAAGCGTGAGGAAGTGCCTGTAACTATTATGGTAGGTGTTACAGTTTCTTTGTGTGGATTATTTTTAATTTATGTTCCTCTTCCTGGATGTCAAATAGCAGGAGGTTGGTTGCTAAATACTGGAGTAGGAATTCTTGGAAGCGACGCTCTTGCTAGATGGGACGCTTACGATCAAGAACAAAGGAAGAAAGACAAGTAATATAAGGGCGGCTTAGCCGCTCTAAACGATAAATTCTATGTCTGAAAAATCCCCTAATAAATACCAGAGAACGTTGAAACTAAAAAAATTCAAGAATTTTTTTGAGGATTTGCAATTTGAATATTCACCTTCACGTAATGTTTACGAAGTTTTTCGCAACTGATAAAGGGCTAATCCATCGTAGCCCTTCTTGAATCATTTCGTGAAGATGTTTTGAAGCCTTTTATTTTTCAGGATAAAAATGAATCGACCAATATTTTGTCTGAAAATCAAAAGCTGCATAAAGGTTAACTGTGCGAACATTTTTTAGTTTTTTTGACAACTCTTTACTTACAAGAATATCTGCAGAATTTATTCTAATGAGGTTTCCTGCTACGTTTTTCGCATGAAATTCTCTAAATAATGGCCGACTCGCCATAATCGCCTCTGCCAATTCAATAATTTCATCTAAATAAAATCCGTTAAAAGAGCTCCCTTTTTTCCCTGGATATGGTTTTGGCCACTGCGGAGTATGCTTGGCTTGATAATGCTCAATCATCACTCCTGGCAAGTCCCTGGTAGGTTTTCGCAGTATATAATTGCCATTGCTAAGATTAGCATGAATAAATTTTTCAAGTGTAATATAGGGATAATCGTAAGGAGTTAATCTTTCAACACACTGCCTCGTTTGAATTGTTGCGTCTTGTGGAAGTTCTTTTCTAGCAAAAGCACTCAATAATCCCCTGGGATGATGTTGAATCATCGTTTCGATGGATATGGCAATCCTAAGTAAATTAAATCCTGTCATTTCTCGCTCTGTCCCTAAATGCATAGCGAAAAAATGTCCTCGAGGATTTACATAGGCCCCTCCAGAAGAGCCGTAATCGGTATCATGATAAGTCAAAAGACGTCCAAAAATAGGCGTCGTTTTTGTATCATTTTCCATATGATGAACGGACACCTTAAGTGGCTTTCCTAAAGGATGATGCAAAAGTAAAGGTTCAGAACAAATTCCAGAGTCTTGACAAAGAGGTAACCACCCATATTTTCTACCGGGATCTCCTCCTAATTGCATGATCGCATAATCTAATTCGACATCACACTCTACAACGCCTTGTACGGGAAACGGTTCTCCTCTACATTCGCGTCTATTGTAAATGACATTTTGAAAGACAACAGTCAAGTTTTTCAATTCCTGACCTGCAATGCAATGATAGGGAACAATGGCCAAGTTAAAAGAAAGGAGTGAACAGGTCCCTAATTGACCAGTTTCATCGTTAACCTTGCCTACAGCTGCTTGAATTTTTTTTAAAGTTTCTGCCAAAGAAACATCATAGAGGTCATTTAAATGCCCTTCTTCTACAGGATCTTTTTGAATAACCTCACAAATATTAGCCTGTGGAAGTCTTTGTACGCGAAATTGCCCCAAAAGAGAAGCGTACTGGCTTGCCCCGGTTGCGGGAATTAAAGATTCAAAAGCCTTTACACTAGAAGAATAATCCGTATAAGAATACATGACAGAGATCCTTTTTGATTGTGAATTTGATTAAAATCTGTTTCTTATGAGAAAAGAGAAAAGTGCGCTTTCATACGCTCAATCAGATTTTGTTGGATGAAATGAACGGCTCCTGAAATACCGCTTAGCATAGAGCGAGGGGTGACATTACCGTGGCATTTAACCACAATGCGTTCAAGACCGCATAGAAGACCACCTGGAGATTCGGCATGATCAAATAATTTTTCGATGGCATCAAAGTGTTCGCTATTGCCCAGTTGATTGCGGAGGAGCTTAAAAATCAGCGAAGAAATACCTTCACAAGATTTTAATAAAATATTCCCCGTGAAGCCGTCCGTCACAACGACATCCACGTTTCCGCAAAAAACATCTTTTCCCTCCACATTCCCAATGAAATTTAAAGGAAGATCTATTTTTTTGAGACGCCATGTCTCTACGTATTGTTGTAGTTCTTGATAAGCCTTCCTCAGTTCATGATGCCCTTTTAAAGGTTCAATGCCAACATTCAGTAGACCCACGTTTGGACAGGTTGTCTTTTCAATGCTCTTTTGAAAGAGGGCTCCCAATTGGGCAAACTGCACATAATGCTCTGCTGTACATGTGATGTTGCCGCCTGCGTCAATAATGGAAACATTTCCTTTCTCAGCCGGCATTGTGATCAACAAAGCAGGACGTTTTATATTGGGAAGAAGGGGTATATTCAAAGTCGCAGCAGCAATCAGCGCCCCGGTGTTTCCTGCAGAAACAAACGCATCGATTTTTTTATCTTTTAAATACTGGATGCCTTGCACAAGTGAAGAGAGAGGTTTACGCCGAATCGCTTCAAGAGGATGGTCTTCCATCAAGATTTCTTGCTGGACAGCGATGCACTTCACATGCATGTGAGAAGGGATTTTTTTTTGGAAATCTTCTGAGGATTCTTGTGGAATAAACACAAGCATAGAGAGGGCAGGGTGAAGCTCTGCTGCTTTTAATACAGCGTCAAAAAGGATTTCTGGAGAGCTATCGCTCCCCATTAAATCAATCCCTATACAGACTTTTTCTTGTTGTTTCCTCATCTTGGCACTCTAAAAAGAAAATTCCAATTAGCTCTGCTATAGTGAGAGCAACTGCTAAAGATCACGCAATCGTTTAGCTCGAGGAAAAAAGACAAAACGAACAGCTTACTCAGCTTCTGATTTACCTAGTACAACTCGATCGCCATATGCACCGCACGCTTGACAAATTGTGTGAGGAAGTTTTGATACTCCACAATTTGAGCATACAGATACACTTTTTGCTTTCTTAGCGTGGTGTGATCGGCGAGAATTTTTTCTTGCGTTTGACGATCTATTACGTGGGACTGCCATGAGTGACTCCTTTTAACCTTAAAACTGCCTAGGCATTAATTTAATTCAAGATCCGAAAACGGTTGATGCCCATCGGGATCTCCCCCATTTGAGGATGAATCATTAGTTTTTAAATATTTTTTAAATTTCTCTCTTTTGGGACAATTGCCTTCGCATTCGACAAATTCGGGAGTTTCCAACAAAATGCTTTCACGCAAAAGTTCCTGATAATCAAATATACCGGTCTTAATTTTTGCCAGAGGTTCGGCATGATAAAAACTCTCCAAGAATACGCCTACTGAAACATCCTCATTGCAAATTGCGCAGGGAATATGTGCTTCCGCTTCTGCTTGCAAATGCAAAATGAGTTCATCACCAGCTAAATAAGCTTCTCCATCCACGACAACCGGTTTCTTAAATGAAAGTTCATCTTCATGAACGTCCAAGAAATCTGGTGAAACTGTCTCATGAATTTCAACTTTATCTCCTGTTTTCAGGCGATCAACATAGATTTTAAACAAACGTTCCATAGGAGATTATCTTAAAATTAAGGGATTATATTTAAATAATCTTCAATTCTACAATTCTTTCTTCTTTTTTTCCATAAAATTCCTAGCCTTCGTTAACACTCCTTTTCTCAATAACTAATAAATGCCGTTTTCTTGAAGAATCGCAAGCTTTTCTTTTGCCGCCAAAGGGCTTTTATAAAGGGATGTCCCATGAAGAAACAAATGCACGTGCTGTGCTTGCCTTTTTGAAGAAAGTATAATTTTTTGCACAATGTAGCGAAACTTTTCGGATGTATTGATATAGGGCAATAAGCTTTCAATGTTGCTTTTTTTATCATTTTGCATCGCAAAATCCATAAACTCAGCAACCTTTTCTCGCGCTTTAGCAGAAAGAGAAAGCAGCTCTCTAACTTCGTTCACGCTAGCATTTTCGGTAAAAAGCATGATGAAAAAAGGAGATTCAATGCGGTGATCAAAATTGAGACAATCGAGAACTTCACTAATTTTTCTTTTTCTCTCATTTCTTAAATTGTTCAAGGCAACCGCCGTTGTTAAATAGACTCTTTCGCATCTTACTTTAGTATCCTCCCCTTTTTTTCTTAAAAGAGATAGAGAAAAGAGAGGTGTAAGCGTTTCTAAAAGAAGAAGATATTTTCTTATAATCTCTTTGGTCGAGAGAGGCGTGCGACAAATTGCCGAAAAAAGACTAAAGACCTGTTCTTCCCGATCTCGCATTTTTTTTAATCCGTTAACTAAACATATTAATTGGGGATCAGATAAATAAACAACGCCAGTGGGAAATTTTTGATATAAAGCTTTTAACGCACATTCATCATCGCCGCATTTATCCACAAAAACTCGGATCAGTTCCGAATCGATCATAGGGATAAGATCGAGTAAAGGCTCGAGCATTTTTTGCTCGATCCAGGGTTGTAAATAGGCTTCAAATTCCAAAGGAGAAAGAGTCTGAATTTGTTCTAGTTTTGGGACCTTGGGCTTCTTTTCTTCTTCGATTTTTTTTAAACTGATGCGCACTTTGCACAGAGATTCTAAACATTCTCTTTTTTCTGAAGATTTTGTTGCTTTAAGCTCGAAAAAATCCATCACATCCTTCAGTTTGGAACAATCAGTCAATTCCATCCATTCCTTATTTTTTTCACAAAACAAAGACAAAGAGCTTACCACATTTGAAATACGCATTGTTGTAAACCGATCTCCTGGAAGAAACGAGGTCGCCCACCTTAACCATTTATACCATCTCCCGTAAGATTTTTTAGGAAGAAGATCAATATCTAACCACCGTTGTCCCTCAAGGACTTGTGCAATTTGATCCATTTTTTGATGAAATTCCACCTGTGTAGCACATTTTTCCATCATCATTTGTTCCAAAGCTTCCATTGTTAAAATACTTATAAAATTTTATAATAATAAATGAGAGGTCCTCCAAACCAGGAGATTTTTATGGATTGGAAAGAATTTTCTCAAAATCCTTACATGCCCAAGCCTTTATGGATTATCCAGTTCAAAAAAGAAGCCGTTGATTTACCTTTAAAATATCCACCGGTCGATCTTTTAATTCCTTCTCCTGATCCCAATAGCCCAGATTGGGTGATTTCAGAAGCTAAAATCAATCAAGAAACCCTCAATTCCCTTGTCGCCATTCAAAAGGCATGCAAAAAAATCAAAAAGGAATGCACAGAAGAACTCAATAAAAAAATTGATCAAGATAACCCCGAAGAATGCGCGGCAAAATCTAAGCGTCTGCAAGCAAAAGTTGAAGTTTTACAAGAATTAATGAAGCAATTTCAAAAAATCCTCAAACAAATCAACACGCATTCCTCTTAATCACCTTTCCTCCAGTTATTTTTTTGTAGAAAAGATCCTGCTTTTATCTTAAAATAGATCCTTTAAGTGCAGTGCGATTTTATTCTGTTTATAACAGATAAAAAAGCGATCGCCTTTCCCAATTTTATTGGGATGACAATCAATCGAAAAAACAAGCTAAACAGAAAGGCTTTCACTGCGAAAAATGACGCCATAAATCTGAAGCATGGATGATTTTTCTGAAGAATTTATCTATTCAATCTAAAGCGTGGGTCAAAAGCTAGAGCCGTCAAATCTGGACATCTTCTGCTAAAATCGAACAGATGAGATCTATTGCTTTTAACCAGTCCTTTTTCGCATCCGCCTTTCCTACCTGTTAGGGTGACCAATGGATGAAATTCTACTTAATATCGAATCCAAAGAGCTTCGATATGCCCATCTTAGAAATGGGCAACTTTATAATCTCATTGTGGAGAGAAAAAGAGAGCGACAGCTGGCCGGCAACATTTACAAAGGCAGCGTGACCAATATTCTCCATAATATTCAATCTGCATTTATTGACATCAATGAAGGCGAAAACGGGTTTATTCACATTTCAGACATTTTGGAAAATACCAAAAAGTTTGAACAAGTCTATGACATGGACTTTGATTTAGATTATGATATTAAAGGACTCGATGATAAACAGCAAAAAAAGCAGGATATCGAAGAGGTCATGAAAATCGATCAACCTGTGCTCGTTCAAGTTGTCAAAGAGCCCATTGGTTCCAAAGGGGCCCGTCTAACTTCCAACATTTCTCTAGCTGGACGTTATTTGGTGTTGCTGCCTAACTCTTCACATCGAGGAGTCTCACGCAA
Source organism: Parachlamydia acanthamoebae (assembly GCF_000875975.1). Classification (NCBI taxonomy): domain Bacteria; kingdom Pseudomonadati; phylum Chlamydiota; class Chlamydiia; order Parachlamydiales; family Parachlamydiaceae; genus Parachlamydia; species Parachlamydia acanthamoebae. The sequence continues at coordinate 223,354 of NZ_BAWW01000066.1, forward strand.
AATTGAAGATCGCAATGCGCGCGAAAGACTGAAAAAATTGATTCGAGCCTTTGAAATGCCAACGGATATGGGTTTAATTTGCCGTACGGCCAGTGCTCGCGCCACACCGGAAATGTTAATTGCCGAAGCAACAGATTTGCTGAGCACTTGGCATACCATTATGGAAAACTTCCATAAATCCAGCGGCCCCTCTTTGCTATATGCAGAATCAGACTTAATCAAACGGGCAGTCATCACAGCTGTGGACAAACGTTTTGAGCGCATCTTAGTGGATGACTATGCGGTCTATCAAAGTTGCAAAAATCTCTATAGCCGTTATGCCAGTGAACATGCCTTGCGCATCGAATACTATCGAGATAATGTCCCCATGTTTGAACGGTTTAACGTAGAACGAGAAATCGATAAAACATTACGTCGAAAAATCTGGCTCCCAAGCGGTGGATATCTGTTCTTTGACCGCACTGAAGCGATGTATACAATTGACGTCAACTCTGGCCGCAGCTCCAATAACAAAGTGGATGTTGAAGAATCGCTCGTCAGAATCAACCTGGAAGCCGCTGATGAAATTGCGCGACAATTACGCCTACGTAATATCGGGGGACTTGTCATCTGCGACTTTATTGACATGCGTTATCGTAAAAACCAAAGAAGAGTCCTCGATCGCCTGAAAGAATGCATGAAAGAAGATTCGGCTAAATGTACGATTTTGGGGATGAGTGAATTCGGTCTTGTCGAAATGACACGTCAGCGCAATCGAGAATCTCTAATCCAAACAATCTTTACCACTTGCCCTTATTGTAGTGGAAGAGGCCTCGTTAAAACACACGAAAGCGTTTCTATTGAGATTGAGCGAGCCTTGAAAAAAGCCATCGCACACAACCAGCAATTTGCACTTAAGCTAGTCGTTCATCCAGAGCTGGACCACTATTTGGCCTCCATCGATAAGAGATTTTTATTAAAAATCGCTGAGGGTCTAAATGCTCGCTTAGAATTTGATGTGAATGACAATCTTCATCTGAATGAATTCCATTTCTATTCGACCATTACCGATAAAAAAGTTGAGGTATAAGAATCGACATGGACTATATCAAAAGGGTGGAAAAAACCTTGCACGAGGGGCTGATTTCAGAGTCATTCGCGCAAGCGTTAAAAAATTTCTATTTAAGCTATGCAGAAGCGATTACTTCGAATGGGCAATGCATGGCCTCTTTCGAACCGCTTCATCATCGCTTTTTAGATTTTGTGATTGAGCAAATTCGCTCCCCTTTTCATTTTGAGCCCTTTCACCAGGAAATTACCTCTCCCTTTAATTACTATGAATTTGGTCTTGATTACATGCGTCCTCTTGTTAAGCTGGACCGCTCCAAAGTTTTTCACTTGGAGCGAGTCGACGAAATGGTGGAATTGCTGGCTAAAAAACATAATGTGATCTTGTTTGCAAACCATCAAACAGAACCAGACCCACAAGCAATTAGCCTCTTGCTCGAGAATACGCATCCCAAATTTGCCGAGGATATGATTTTCGTTGCAGGTCATCGCGTGGTCATGGATCCAATGGCTGTTCCCTTTAGCAAAGGGCGCAACTTGCTATGTATCTACTCAAAGAAATATACTGAAAATCCACCAGAAGAAAAAGCTAAAAAGCTTCAGCACAATCAGCGAACAATGAAAAAGATGGCTCAGCTGCTTTCCGAAGGAGGCAAATGTATTTATGTGGCTCCTAGTGGCGGTAGAGACCGCCCTGATGAACACGGAAGACTTGATGTCGCCCCTTTTAATCCGCAGAGCATTGAAATGTTTTGGCTGATGTCACAACAAGCTCAACATCCGACACATTTCTATCCCCTAGCTCTTGCAACTTATGACTTACTGCCTCCTCCCAATAGCATTAAAAAAGAGCTGGGTGAGCATCGATATGCGCGTTGCACACCTCTATGCCTTTCTTTTGGTGCGGAATTTGACATGGAGAAATTTGATGGAAGTGAGATATCAGATAAAAAGTTGCGTCGAAAATTACGCGCCGATCAAATTTGGGAGCTTGTGCGCAAGGATTATAAAAAAATATCTGAATACATGAATGCTTAAGAGCGACCGATGGCTAGTTTTAAGTTGAAACAACAAATAGCCGAAGATTTAGAAAAGATTCAGTCCCCTTCCCCTTCTTGGATTGTCCCCTCCTCTTTTCAATATGATGTTGTGATTATTGGAGCTGGCATGGCGGGATTGGCCGCAGCTTTTGCCCTCCAACGCTTAGGCGTTTCAAACATCCAGATTTTTGATCAAAATGAAACAGGTCTTGAAGGACCTTGGCTCACTTACGCCCGTATGCCAAGCCTACGCTCTATGAAAGAACTCGTTGGTCCTGCTCTCGACATTCCTTCCCTCACATTCCATGCTTGGTATGAACATCTGTTCGGCAAAGAAAAGTGGGAAAGGCTGAGGAAAATTCCAACCAACCTGTGGATGGATTATTTGTGCTGGTTGCGCCATATCCTTAGCCTTCCTGTTGAAAACAAGCGAACCCTGACAAATATTCAGGAGTTTAACCAAGGCCTTCAACTTCAAATCAACGATCAAACCATCACCACGCGTAAGCTAATACTCGCAACGGGAAGAGGGGGATTCGGGGGATCGCGATTCCCTTTCTTTGTGTATCCTTTGCCCAAAAAATTTTATGCACATACCAATGAGAGCTTCCCCTATGAGACACTGAAAAATAAACGGATTGGAATTATCGGAGGAGGCGCTTCTGGATTTGACGCTGCAGAAACAGCTTTAGAATGCGGGGCTAAATCTGCTGACATTCTAATCAGACGACCCAGCTTACCCCATGTGAACAAAGCTGCGAGTCTGACGTATACGGGCTTTTTTGAAGGCTATTACGATCTTGATGATAACCAACGGTGGCAATTTCTAGACGCCTGCTATCGCGACGGAATACCCCCTCCTGTCGAGGTTCTAGAAAGAATGAAAGAGTTTCCCCATTTTCAAGTTCTATTGGGACGAGAAATTACCCGCGCCACAACCACCCAGCATGAAATTTTAATCGATACAAATAAAGGCTCTCTCACCTACGATTTTCTTATCTTGGCAACAGGCTTTGAGATTGATGGATTTAAACAACCTGAACTTGCCCCGTTTATGCATCAGATCCTTCTTTGGAAAGATCGTCCTGGAATTCAGCACTTAAACGGACCTTATTGGTTTTATCAAAGTCCCTATTTAGGCCCTCACTTTCAATTTTTGGAAAAAATGAAGGGCGAAGCACCCTTTCTTAAAAACATTTACTGCTTCAATTATGCTGCTACGCTGAGTCACGGTCAATTAAGTGGGGACATCCCCGGTATTGGAAGAGGAGCTCAACGTTTAGCAAGAGGAATTACCAAAGATTTTTTTACAGAAGATTGGATGGATTACGACACACAACTCAAAGAATTCCAAGTTAATGAATTTATTCAAGATAATTACAAATTTTTTCAGAATTAAAAAATAATAGATCAGTTTTTATTCCAATAAATACTCATATAATTTAAAATTATATAACCATCCTAAACAAAAAAAGGGATTTATTATGAAATATTTGTTTCTCTCTATCGCTTTGTTTTTCGCTTCTTTTGCGGCACCCAATTACGCTTCTGCTGATTATCAAAGTTTATTAGATTCCACTTCGCGCTATGTCGAATTTGTGAACCAATTTGGTTCAGAAGAGGGGGGAGCTGAAGGTAGCGAATCCATATTTGCTCCTACATTTAGAAAATCCGTAAACGGTGAACTTTCCGATGAAACACCCGAAAGCTTTTTAGAACAAATGGAATTTGCCAAAATTTGGGTGGGCGGATGGTACGCACAGGTTTTAAACGTGACTGTCTCTCCCGAAACACAATCTGCGACAATCTATTACATCTGCACAACAAAAGAAGAAAAAGCTTACATTACTTTTGCCATGTTGCATTTTAATGAAGATAATCAGATAACAGAGCTTACAACTGTTTATAATCTCTATGCCGGTCAGGAAGATCTCGTGCATATTAACTAAAGCCCTATGAGCCATTCCAATGGACATCTCAAAAGAAGACTTTTTCTTGCACGCTTTAAAAGCAAATATCTCCAAAGAAAAAGCGGATGTCCTTTGGAAGGCGCTTCAAAATATACACTCTGTTTCTCAAGAAACAACCCCGTTTAAACTTCTGTACTATTTCGGCTCCTTGATCACCATCAGCGCCATAATTTTATTTATGGGCTTAAATTGGGAGCTTCTCGGCGGCGGGGGTATCTTTTTGATTGCATCCCTGTATTCCATTCTTCTGACTTGGTTTGGAAGTGTCCTATGGAAAAATAAAACCTTGCGAACGCCAGCTAGCTTACTCATTACGCTCGCCATTTGCATGGTTCCTTTAGCCATTTATGGATTAGAAGTCTATCTGCAAGTTTGGCCGACCGATTACCCTGGCGAATATGCCGATTTCTATTCCCGCGTTAAAGGAAGTTGGATATTTATGGAAATCGGTACGCTACTAGCGGGATTCCTCGCCTTGAGATTTTTTAATTCCTCTCTCATCACCATCCCCATTTTTGTGGCTGGCTGGTTTCTGGTTATGGATGGAGTGCATTTCTTGAGAGGTGAAAGCCAATACACCTATCCTCTTATCACTTGGGTATCTCTATATTACGGATTAGGACTTATGATCGCGGGGTATTTTTTGGACCGTTATGGCAAAGATAAATACGCCTTCTGGAGTTATTTCTTTGGAACACTCGCCTTTTGGTCTAGCTTATGTGATTTAGCGTGGAATCATAGTGAAAATGAATGGATTTTATTGATCTATCTACTGATCAATTTTATTTTACTTTCTCTTTCCATCCTTCTTCAAAGAAAAATCCTCTGTATTGTTGGAGCGATCGGTATTTTTGCCTATCTCAGTCATGTGGCATACCGTATATTTGAGAACTCAATTTGGTTTCCTATTGTTCTCAGCTTGATCGGTATTTTGCTCATTTATTGTGGCGTTTTATACCAAAAACATCGCGTCAAGCTCCAAAATTGGATGTTTAATCAAATTCCCGAACGCCTTCGAGACCACTTTTCGTTTAAACCTTAAGCCAATTGTAGTCGAGGTTCTAGTCCATATCTTTCTCTAAGGTTTGAATACGTGATTAGTTATTAACAAAATAGATCTTCAACTAATTATCTTTATAAAAAAGCTCTCATTACATAAAATTAATTTGATTAATCCCTCAAAAATGCATATAGAGATGCTTTTCCATAACTGTCTTTCTTATTTTAGAAAAATAATTTTTGGATGCGAGGTTTTTTAGTTTATTTTGCATAATCCCATTTAGCTAAAGGTTAAATTAATGATTTTAGATTTTTGTGTAAATCCAAGCCCCATCCCCTTATTTACAGAATTGTATACAAAAAAAGGAGATGAAGCCTCCATTAAATTGGCCAATTTGATTTTTTCAGAAGCTCAACCGCTTTTGATAGATCATGCGAAGAAAACCGATGATGATTATAGATTAGAATATCTAACATTTTACAACAGGATTCTTCAGGAACGAAGCCATGAACTTTCCGCACTAGATCAACGCATAACTAAAGTCATGCAAACAGTTATTTTGGGCTCTATGAAAATATTAATTCAAAAAGAAGCTCGACTTGTTGTTGAACCATTTGAATTTACAAAAAAATTATTAAATCCTGGAGAAATCAGTGATCATTTATCAAGGGTGACCACTGAGGTTAGGAATAAAATGGGATCTATCTTCGATGTATCTTTAAAAAATACTCAATCAGAGGGGGGTGACCTAGCTGCCATAGCAGAAAAATCTCTTAAATTATCTCAAGTGAGCTCTAGATACTCTGAACATTTATATGGGGAATATTTTAAAATAAAATCTTATCCAATTGCTAAGATGATGATGGCGGAGCTCGATGAGCAATCCCCTGCTATTGTGGATCAAGCTGCTGAGATTTCGGATGAGGAAAAAATGCTCCTGACATACTTTAAAATTTTTTAAAGAGTATTTCCATCCCTGCGTTTCTTGGGTTAAACAATAGAAGACATGGGATAGCCCCATGTCTTCTAGAATGACTTTAAATGACATAATCAAGCGAAAATAGAGGGAATGCTATCAAAGCTCGAGCGTTCAAAAGCGACTCGATATAATTCCTCAAATTATTGGACAAAGCATCATATGCTCGATGTGTAGAAAGAGAATCCACGTGCTTCAATATTTTTTTTATTTCATCCTTTTCTAAAACAAATGCTTGCTGATATTTCTGGATCAAATATTTAATTAAATTCTCGTCGAAAGAAACTCTCACAGCTAATTCTACGGCATTCACTCTTCCACAGTCTCCAAAACTGCATAAAGGCTGCAACTGTCTGGGATCACGCTCTACAATTTGCTTGGCAATCTCTCTTAATCTTTCCGAAGAGGAACAATTTCTCAAAATGATATGTAAAAAATTCAAATCGCTTGTTTGATTGGATGCTTGAATGTAGTACTTGATTAGGTATTCAATTATTTCTACGGATAAAACTTTCTCTGTTGCTACCATGGCATTTTCCATGATAGAACGATCGTCATGATCTTCATCTTTTAAAGACTCCATTTTAACAACAAATTCATCTCCTCGCCTTTCAAAAAGATCCCTAATCTCTTGAAAACTGTTTCTTGCAAAAACGGTCATCAACTCTTTTTGCAATTCTAAGCATTTAATAGCCTGCTTGATTTTATAAGTGGGATCTACGATGGAATGTACTTTAGAATGAAGTTTTTTACCTACGTTCCTAACCAAAACCGCTTCGCTTTGAGTCAGTTCATTTATGCGCGCAAGTAATTCGCCCCTCTCTTTTTCACTGAGAGCAGATTTTTTAAAACATTCTTGAACCATGAAACTGATAGCGGAGTCATCCTGTGTGATCGGGAAACTATGGATACTCATTTCTACAGGAGTCAAACCTCTTATATTTTGTCCTTGGAGCCATTCAGGATTTTCTTGTACTGTTTTCTTCATTAACAATTGCATATTGGTTGATAGCTTATTTCGCGCAAATATATGCAAAAGATTGATTCCTGTATCTTTCGCCAGCATCACATACTGGTTGAGAAGAAAAGAAAGAGTTTCTTCAGGCAAATCGACTCGACTTTGTTCTAAAGCGACCTCTAAAATGGACCGATGATTAAGGACCCTATCTGCCCCTTCATGTTCTAAAAACATGTCTGCAGAAAATTCTTCTGCTCTTCGAGCAAAGATTTCTTTTATTACTTCAGCACCAACATTCTCTAGTATCTGTAAAAGCTCATCTTTTAATTTGATGCATCTATCTTCTTTGTGTTTGTCTTCATGAACTTCTTGTCTGACAAACCAATGACCACTGGATATTCCTAAGGCAGGTGGAAACATACTTCGCTCCTTATCTTATATTGATAAAAAATGTTTCTTTGAAGCTAATACGGAGTGATCATAGAGAACGAAAAAATTAATGGCACATAAAATCTTACTTCACACCTTTTTTAAGCATAAAATAAATGCTAAAGATCATCGAAGATATAATGAAAAGGGTTTCAAAAGAAGACATAGATTTCTATGCCTTCTTTATTACATCAGGGCTTACCGATTTTTTGGAATAATGACCAACGCATCCGATACTTTTCTTCCTTTTCGAGTGCCATCAGGAGGATCATTGACAACCACATTTTTCAAAACCATTGTCGAACACTTGCCCCCACATAGGTTAAGCGCCTCTACACACCCAAGTTTTTGCATAAGCTCCGCTAAGTCTGGAATTGTGATTCCTTTTGTGTTCCATATATTTTTATAAAACCCATCCACAACGACAAATAGCCAATTTCCATTTTCTAAAATACCTACAGCAGTTCGAGCTAAACGTACGTTTAAAAAATGAGAACCGGTTTGCTCAGCACTAAAATCTGTAACAAGGCGTCCTCCCCTCACCAAAATTGGAGTTCCTCCTACAATATGAACGATATCACTCCATTCTTCACTTTTCGTGTAAGGAGGATGAGATTGAGGGGTAACATGAATATCCCATTTAAAATCGTCACCTTCCGCTATTGGGGGAAAAGAAAGCGTTTTAAGAACTCCAATCATTAGAGAGACCCCATCTGCAGGAATAGAGGCTCGCTTTTTTTCAATTTTGCTCACTTTTTGATCTTTGATCAACAACTGTAGTCCAAGGTTTGGGTAATCAAATTGTTTTCCGATGTGAGGCGTACACAAAATAACCTGCTGATCTTTTAGAATGCGATTAATTCCATCAATTGGAATTACGGCATTTCCACTATAACCATAAATTTGCGTTAAGATTTGATCAAAAAGTACCTTCTCATCAGCATGAGACCATCCAATAGCCCCTCTAGGTTTGTGCGGAGTTCCATACCAATGATTATCGATTTTTAAAATTCCCATTGGGAGATCCGCAAACTCACCTTTCATTTTGAAAAAGCCCCCATTCACTGCTGCAATAGCCTTATGCCGTTTGGCCATCGAGCTAACAGCTTCAACATCGCCCTTGTTTTTAACGGGAATGATATCAAAAAAATGAGGATTCACTTCAAGAACATGTACGGATGTTTGATCCGATAAAAAAATATGGCTATAGGAAATTCCCTCCGGAAGCTCGACTGCAATAGCAGTTCTCACAATGGCTAGACAGCTGATCAAAAATAGTCGATTGATGATTGAATTAAACATTTTTTCCTTCTTTTCAAATAGCGATTCGATACCCACCATCAACATACTGGATGGTGCCAGTCACATAGTCATTTTCAAATAAATAAAGAACACATTTCGCGATTTCTATGGGCTCCCCAAGACGTTTAGCAGGTAAACGTTTCACTAAAATTTTGAAGCATAGCTTCATTATCTTTTTCATATACATGGGCTAGACGTGGAGTATCGATACACCCCGGCGAAATAACATTCACACGAATAGGAGCTAATTCAAGTGTAAAACCCCTGAAAAAAGCACAATAGCACCATTTTTGCTTATATGAGGCGTGCCATATTTTATGGAATAATATTGCCCCCAAAATTTGCTATCAAAACTTGCTCGTGCAATCGATGTATCGAGTTCCAAACAAGATCCAGTAGAACTAGAAGAGCCTGGAGTTGCTAAATAATCGAAATGGCCTATCTCAGAAAAGAAATTTTTCACGTTATGTTCATCAGACACGTCGAGTTGTTTGACAATGACGCTTGAACCGATTATTTCTTTTGCCTTATCTAATTTTTGTTGCGAGCGGCTAGCAATAACAACCTCAAAACCTTTATTTACAGCAAGTTGCGCTATGGCAAGGCCAATCCCCGAGCTTCTTCCAATGATCACAATGCATTTTCCTGCAAGTGACATAAGTGTTCCTACATATTTTAATTAAAAAAGAAAAAACATCGTAATCTTCTAAGGTTAATAATTCAAGTTCTTAGTTGATATACAGGTTTTGTGAAAATATGGATTTAATCAAAAAAAATTGCCACATGATTAGTTTTTATCAGGGAAAACAGAAGATTTTCTCTTTATGGAGACGCCATAGAAAAAATCCCAGCGCTTTTAAAACGCGGTTATTGAAAAAAAAAGGGGCCTTCTCTATGATTAGCAGGTCCTGGGGTGTTAGCTCAGTTGGTAGAGCGCAACAATGGCATTGTTGAGGTCATCGGTTCGAATCCGTTACACTCCATCACTCTTTTTGATCTTCTTTCAACCTTTCATTAAACAGCCTTTCCCAGCGAGAATAATCAGATTCCAAGCGGACCTGTTCTTCTTGAATTTGTTTATCTTTTTTTAGCGATGCTTTTTTTCGTTTAGGGGGATTTTCTGCAATGAGCTTTTCTAAATTTTTTTGAAAGGCATTGAGATAGTAGGAAAAACAATCTTCTGCTTGAACAGCTGGTAGAGGTTCTGTGGGGACTTTTTTTGGTGGAGTTATTTGTTTTTTTTCAAGCTGAAGACGAGGGAGAATCCGCCGTCGCCCTCGATTGGCATAGCGCTTATTTAACCATCCGATAAACTCTTCAACTGTTTCTGTTTTAGCGGCTTGCAATCTAGACAGCCAGGCTAACTTTTTATCTGAGGTTACAACGGTACATTGAAACGGTGACTTGCGTATTTTCAATTCACTGATGATGAATTCATCCGCCGTTTCTCCCGTAGAAGAAAAGATGATTTCGAGCTGCTTATAATGTGTGCGGGAAGTCTCCCCCAGTTGATATTGCGCATCAAAAACAAGGGTCACATTTAAATTTAAAGCGGCAATTTTGGAGTGGAGATCTTCAATGATTTTTTCACGCTGTAGAGCGAGATTATCACCGACTCGCAAGACGCGAAACATGAGATTATAGCCATCAATAAAGTAATGCATTATAAACTCTGCAAAACTCCCAGCAGCTTTTCAAAAGCTTTGTAACGATGAGAAATACGGTTTTTTGTAGAATCATCTAGCTCAGCAAACGTTTTGTCATAATCATGTTTGACAAACAGAGAATCATAGCCAAAACCATACCGCCCTTTTTCTTCTTTCAGCAAAAAGCCTTCACAAATGCCTGTCACACTTTTTTTTACTTCCCCCGTTGGCAATGCAAGCACTAAAGAGCACTGAAAATAGGCAGAACGCTGAATTTCGCTTAAATGCTGCATATTTTGCAAAAGCTTTTGTCGGTTTTCTGCATCTGTAGCATCCTCGCCCGCATAACGTCGTGAATAAATGCCCGGCGCCCCATCTAAAGCGGGAACAACCAATCCTGAATCATCTGCCAGCACCCACTTACCTAATACTTTAGCTGCATCAACCGCTTTCAGCTGCGCATTTTCTTGAAAGGTTTTGCCTTCTTCGACTGGAGACTTATATTGTGGAAAATTAAGAAGCGAGAGAACATCAATTCTAGGCAAAGACTTAAACATTTCGCGGAACTCTCGAATTTTATGTAAATTCGAACTTGCAAGCACAATTTCCATTTCAGACTCCTTTAAGTAGATGACAGTTAAATCCGAGAGGGCCTCAATATAACAATCCCAACAAAGAAACTTTATAAGTCTCCCGTTGGGATTTTATAGCGCATATTAGACTCTATTCAAATCATCTGCTAAGAAAGAGTCAAATTTTATTAATCTTGGAAGATGTTTTTAATCGTCCGGATGGTGAAATTCTGATTTCTAAACTCAAATTCTTCTCCAACTTTTCGTCCTAACATCGCCTCGGCAAATTTAGATTGAAATGATAGAATATTTGTATCTGCATCTGCATCCCAAGGTCCTAAGATCGTATATGTCACCACATTTTTCTCAGGATCCTCCAATTCCACAATGCTTCCAACGCTAACTTGATTGAGATAGATATCGTCTTTCGTGATGATGCGTGCACGATTAAGTTGCTCGGACAAACGCTTTAGCTCCCCTTGAAGGCGAGAACGCTTCTCTAAGGCAAACTTATATTCAGAATTTTCACGCAAGTCTCCCAAGGAACGCGCAGCTTCAATTTCACGCGCATTTTCCACAACTTCCGTTGTTCCAATCTGCCGAATTCTTTCCTGTGTTTGTAGGTATCCTTCTTCCGTCGTCCAAATCGTATTCTGATCGTTTTTTGTATCCTTACTTTGTCTAGCTGCGCCTAGAGTTGGATGAACGACAGTCGCAAGAGAAGCTAAGATTTTTAGATCATGCTCAGTAAAGGTCTGACATTTGGAGGCCAGCAACAGAAACTCTTTTACAAATTCTTTGCTCATCCCTTCAATGAGGGCTCGGATGACTGCATAGCGTTTTTCGCTAATGAGATTGTACATCTTGCGAATCAGCTCGCGTTGTTGAGGGTCTCCCTCTAGTTTATGCATGAGGACGAGGAAGCCATCTAAGAAACGACCTTGACCTTCTTTGTCATTGTAAGGAATCCCATCTGCTTTTTTAACCACTTTTTGGAAATACCAAACAAACAATTCCGGATTTTTTTCAGGGTAGTGGAGCAAATCTTCCAACATATTGAGGAGTAGAGTTTTCGCTTCTTCATCTGCACAGATTTCTTTAATCAAATATTCACGTAAAGTGGATTGATCTGTTTTCGCAAACATTTCAAGGAAAATGTGTGACCAATCTGCGCGTGAGTGTCTCACAACCATCAACGCCCGTTTTTTAAATGGGGTAATGTCGACTTTTTGAATCAGTTCAAAAGGCTGATCGGATTGCACAATCAAAGCTTGAGCCATTCTACCATGTTCCGAAAGACCTAAGAAGGAATCAAGAAACAGATGCGCTTGAACTTCTTGCTCGGGGAGAAGATCTGATTTTGTCAGCAATCCTGTGATTTTTGCTTGCAGAGTTTTCTTGACTTCTTGATCTTTTAAAATATTTGGGAAATCACGCACAAACTGATAAGAGGTTTGCAGAAGGTCATTTGTGTCCGTTTGGTTATCGATCGCATTTTGCCATCTGTCTTCGTGCTTCAATGCTGTTTTGCGAAGCCTGAAGGGTTCTTTTATCCCTTCTGGAGATTCAATCATCGTGTCTTTTTTCACTTTTGCACGAGCCCCTTGCCACCACTTATTCCAATCTTTTTCAGGAATCACTAATTCGCACAATTCATCTTTAACTTCGGCTGCAGTTTTGGGCCCTAAATCTTTGAGAAGAAGTTGAACAACTGCTACTGGATCGTCTTTTGCTTCTTTTTCTAATTCGTCTGGATTTGCAAAACGGCGTGCTAAGAAGTGATCATCAGGAAGTGGAATGAGGGTTTTAAATGCATTCGCAAAGGAGAGATCTTTTCGGCCAGACACCCATTCGAATTCGAGAATGACCTGCTCTCTGACCAAAGAAACATCCATGATTTCCCCTGTGCCCCATCCGGCATTGTGGAAAACGACTTTCCCTTTCTTCATGTGGGCTAATAAATCATAGTTTGCGATGGCTCCTTGGAATTTATCTTTTTTGCGCAATCCAATTAAACGCATCCTTTCTTCAAATAAAGGATCATTTCCGTGATGTTTTTTGAGAATGTCGTGGGTAATTTCGGCTAAAAGAGGAGTGTTTGTCGTTTCTAAGTCAATCAGAAGTTTCAAAACCTCGTAAGAGTCTTTGGGATTTTCGATTTTTTCCCATGTCGGAAGTGCGCTTTCCACATACTCCCCAAATGGCTTAGCCAGATCTGATTTTTTGATCATGCTAAGTAATTGAAGAAGCTCTTCAACATCGACAACATCGCACGTGCAATACTCTTCCCAAAGTTGAAAAAATTTATTAAAATCTCTATTTTGAATTTGAGTGTGAAATTCTTCCAAATAGCCCATTGCCGTCATCCCTCGTTTGTCTAACATTTAAATAAAAAAACTAATTAGCCAGGATTACTCTACAACAATTGCTAGAATAAACCCTGCATTCAATCATCAGTTGAGTTTGCGCTATTAAATTTTTTTAGAATCAGTGGAGCACTTTGTCCCAACATAAGACGCTTTCAATTAGAGTTCTTAAGTAAGAGTTTATTCGAATTAAAATTATGATTGTTCCTGCACGAAAAAGTATAGCTTTTCATTTGATTTATTTCAATTCTTTGCATGTAAATGCATATAATTAACAATTCGAGCTTAAGCAAATACGTTATTATTGCTCTTGCAACCCCTCTCTCGGCACACTTCACTATCAGCCTTAAAGGATAATCTAAAAGGAAAATAAAAAAACAGGGCGATAAGAAGGTGATATATTGCAGATATATTTTTTTTTAATATTGATTAACCAACATGCACTCTTAGCTTTAGCGCGTCTTTTTTCCCCTTCTTGAGCTTTTTTTAATGGCGTGATAAAATGTTATTAGAAGCGTATGGTATTCTCATTTTTAAAAATTGAGCCTTTTTCTTTGTAATTGAGAGCTAAAATGGTAGAAGACCCACCACCTAATATTTTTGATTTTGCTGGTAAAAAAAAGAGCCCAAAGAAAAAAATCCATCCCGCATCGCATCACACACCCGCTCCACTTCAAGAAAAAAAGCCATCCGAAGATAAAGAAATAACTCAAATGCTTGATAGAATGAACTTTATGCGCCGAGATTTGGAAAAAAAACTCGAGGAAGTTTATTCAAAATCAGGCATGTCTCCTTATGAAATCGACGCTTTTTTGAACAATCCGAAAAATGTCGGAACCCCTCTCTGGGAAAAAATGCAAGAGCAAAGGAAGCAAGTCGCCGATCGGTTGCGATCGATGGCTGGAATTGAACAAAAAACAAGAAACGAAATCGAAAAGCACAAAGAAATTGAAATTGAAATCAAAAAAAGAAAAAGCAAGTTACTAGGAACACGTAAAAAGTGGATTCCAATTAAGTGATCTTATCTTTCGTCATTATTTACAATACATTAGGTTTCATATGATCAACCGAATCGATATTTTCATCCCCGCTCGTAGCCAATATGGCGTTTTGAATCAATTCACGACGGACTTCGCAGCGGCGCTTACTCGCCAAGGCGTTAACTGTCGTATTCTGAAAGCCGAGAGGGATAATCCCAGACCTTTTCTAGACCAAATATTTCAAGATCCACCCAATTGCACCCTTTCTTTTAATGGACTCTTACCAGATGAAGAGGGCCGTTTTTTTTGTGATCTGATTAACATCCCTCACGTGGCCTATCTTGTGGATGCTCCCACACTTTTTTTTTCTTTAGCCAATAGCCCCTTAACGATTATCACCTGTGTTGACCGACTGGGCAGCCAATTTTTTACTGAGCTCGAAAGTGCTCAGTCTTTTTTCCTTCCCCATGGAGTTGATCAAGACCTTAAAGATCTACATTTGGAAAAAAAGTACGAAGTTGTCATGTTCTCCTCTTGCATCGACTATGAAAAAATTCGAGAAAATTGGGAGCAACGTTTTTCCAAACCTTTGATCAACGCGCTGAATGAAGCGATAGACGTTTCACTGAATCAAGATGGGATCTCTTATATTCATGCATTTGTGCAAGCCGTGGATAAACAAGCTAAACAAGGCAATCCCATCCCCTCGCATGAAATTAACTTTGTCGAAGTTTTAGACATGCTAGAACGCTACATTCGGGGAAAAGACCGCGTGGAGCTAGTGCGCAACATTCGAGATGCCCAGGTCGATGTTTTTGGAGCCCCCGATGAATCCAAAAGTTGGAGCGACTACTTTAAAGATATGCCTAATGTTCGCTGCCATGATCCTGTTCCTTATCAAGAGGCCATTCAAATCATGCAGCAATCAAAAATTGTGCTAAGTAGCTGCGCCTGGATCAAAGACGGTCTGCATGAGCGCATTTTGGCTGGCACTCAATCGGGAGCTCTGGTTGTTTGCCAAGAAAACCCCTATCTTCTGGAAGAGTTTCCTCGGGATAAAAGTTTACTTTATTACCGACATGGCCAATGGGATGCGCTAAATGCTAGCATTTATCACTTCCTTAACAACGAAAACGAAAGACAAGATCGCGTGCAGCAAGGACAAAATATTGTCCAAAATGGGCATACCTGGGATCATCGCGCCAGACAGCTTCTTCGCGATTTAAATACTTACTTTTCATCTGAATAGGAATTGCATGATTGAAAAGATCGACGTTTTAATGCCCGAAAGCAGCCAATACCAAGTTTTGCATCATTTTTCACAAAAACTTTTTGAGGCGCTATGCCGAACAGGCCTAAGCTGCCGCTTATTAAAAGGGCTGGAAATCGAAGCAACGCTTTTGAGTGATCCACCAGATCTGACCATCTGTTTTAATGGAGCGCCACAAGATGCGGAAGGAATTTTTTTATGTGATATCATTCAAAAACCTCATCTTTCATATCTTGTGGATGTCCCCTATCACTACTATGAGCTTCTTCAAAGCCCCCATATGGCCATTGCATGTGTCGATGAATTTTATGGAGAACTCCTAGACTCGCTTCGTTTTCCCAATCATCTATTTCTGCCTCATGCTGTTGAGAGAGAAATTTTTGAAGACACCGAGCGAGAGAAAAGCTTTGAAGTTGTGATGCTAGCTTCTTTCATTGACTATAAAATTCGTATGCAAGACTGGAAGAAAAAATTTCCCACTTATGTCGTAAAAGCCATGCAATTTGCTGTCGAGCAAACCTTTGCAGATGCCTCCACCTCATTCATCGAAGCATTTCATGCTGAACTCAACCAGCAAATCAAGCAAATAACCCATTTCGATTTGCGCGCCATTCCTTACTTCACCATTTTCCGCGAAATTGAGTTGTGTATCAAAGGAAAGGGACGCATCGATCTTGTCAAAGCTCTTAAAGATTTACCTGTACATCTATTTTGTTCAGAGGAAGATCAAAGCTATTGGAAAAAAGCTTTGGGGAAAAAAACGCGAACCGTTTTTCATCCCCCAATTGACTATGCTTCTTCTTATGATTTGATGAAAGCAAGTCGCATTGTTTTAAATAGTAGTCCCCACATTAAAAGAGGGGCGCAAGAACGAATTTTTGGCGGCCTTGCTTGTGATGCTCTGGTTGTCACAGCTGAAAATGCTTACCTGAATAAAATATTCAGGAATAACGAGGATCTACTTCTCTATCAGCCAACAAAATTGGATCAATTACCTGAACAAATCTCTTACTATCTTGAAAATGAAGAACAGCGCAGAACTGTGGCACAAAGTGGCAAACTAAAGGTCAAGCAAGCGCATACTTGGGATCATCGGGTAAAAACTTTAATGGATCAAATCAATTGATTAAAATGAAATGTTTTTTGTAATAAAAAAATATGGAAGACATTTATACAAAACAACGCCATTTAATGGTGGAACAACAACTCATTCCTCGCGGCATTTATGATCCTCGCATTTTAAGAGCCATGAGAGAAGTTCCACGCCATGAATTTGTTCCCTCAAAATTTGTCCATTATGCTTATGAAGATGGCCCTTTAGCGATCGAAGAGGGGCAGACCATTAGCCAACCATATATCGTAGCTTTGATGATCCAAGCGGCTCAAGTGGATGAAAACTCCATTGTGTTGGAAATTGGAACAGGGTCAGGATATGCAGCGGCGGTATTGGGTAGCATCTGTCAAAATGTTTACACAATCGAAAGGCTTCCTCATCTAGCCCAAAAAGCACAAGAGCGGCTGCAACGTTTGCACTATTCAAATGTTCATGTAGAAATTGGGGATGGCTCTCTTGGATTACCAGATAAAGCGCCCTTTGATGCCATCATTACGACAGCAGGCAGCCCTATCATTCCCCCTTCATTGTGTCGTCAACTCAAAATGGGGGGACGCCTGGTTATTCCTGTCGGAAGTTCTTTTGATCAAGAGCTCATCCGCATCCGTGCCCTACCGGATCTCACCTTTTCAAAAGAAAATCTCGAGTATGTCCGCTTCGTCCCACTTATTGGAGAAGAAGGCTGGAAAGAGCGTCAGTGATTAAGAGAACACATCTCATTCTCATGAAATCTTTTACAGACGAGCGCTCCAAACGAAATGGAGGCCGGCACACGAAATTTTTCAAGTAAACGAGTAAAAAATGGGGAAGCTGTCTCTTTCTCACCCTTTTCAATCGCCACCGGAATAATTTGATAAGGAGTATCTTTTAAAATCTTCTGAATCGAGTAGGCTTGCTCTAATTTATACAATTCTTCACAAACGTTTTCATTTTCAACAAAGATACAAACAGAACTTCCGCGGTCGAGAGATTTTTTAATATCCGTTAAGCAATCTGCATTGTTTTCGAGAGGCTGGATTGATGGAATTTGGACAACACGCAAGAGATGGTAAAAACGCTTGAACCATTTTGTATGGTCTTGTTCTTGCTCAATAAAAAAACGAATGCGGCGTCTTTGCGCTCCTAATAGGATTAATGTATCATTCCATGCCGTGTGTGTGCATACATAAATTGCAGGAGTTTTGGGGATATTTTCTACTCCGTTAAAACGAATTTTAAAGTGCAAACGCGATAAAATCATCGCAACAAATCTGCTGAGGTAATCAAAGAATTGGAATGTCACCGCAATAGTCACGATGAGAGAAATATTTCCAATGATCGTAAAGCCTTTGTCTGCTCCTAACCCAAAAACTTCTGCCAAAATGTAGAGAAGGCAGGAGGCACATAGCACCCCGAAAAAGCTTAAAAAGTTTGTTGCTGCTATGATTTGCCCTCGATATTTATTCGGACTTGCCACCTGTATATAGGAATCTAAAGGAATTTGGTACATCCCACCGAACATACCAAGTATCATCACTAATGGGATAATTGCGGCTAGGCGATCTGAAAAAAGATCCATCAAATAACAACTGAAAACAATACCAATTCCCGCTAAAGGAACTAATCCCAGTTCCACAATTTTTCCAGAAATTTTACCAGCTAATAAAGAACCGGTTCCAATTCCCATAGCTGTCAATAAAAAGAGGTATCCACCCTGAATATCCGTTAAATGAAGCGATTGTACTGCAAAAGGAATCATATTTAATTGCACGAATGCGCCTAAGAACAGGAAGAATGCGGAGCCCAAAATAGCGGCTAAAAGAGAAGGTTCATTTCGGGCAAATTTAAGAGTTTCATAAATCTCGTGTAAAAAGCGAATATTAAAGCGCTTGGAAGATCCGGCCGGAGGTGTATATTCAATACAAAAGCTAGTCAGCATGCCAGCAAAAGCAATTAAGGTACAAAAGATTGAAGCTGCGATGAAGTCACGCCCCGTAACATCTAACAAAAATGAGGCAGAAAATGTGCCTAAAATAATGGCCAAAAATGTAAAAGATGTCATCAATCCATTTGCCTTCGAAATCTTATCCGTTTCGACTAGCTCTGGTAAAATTCCATATTTAGAGGGACCAAAAATCGCACTTTGTGTGGCCAGCAAAAATAAGATGCAACAAGACCCCAATTTACTTTCATAGAGGAAGGCAAGAATCCCCAATCCCATGATCACTAATTCGAAAACTTTCGTTAAAACAATGATATTACGTTTGCTGAAACGATCGGCAAGAGTTCCTGAAGAGGCCGAAAACAAAAGAAACGGAAGCACGAAAATGGCTCCGGACATTGCTAAAATTTTATGACTGTTCTCAATACCTTCAAGCTGAATGAAAAAATAAACAATTAAAAGTTTGTAAATATTATCATTCAAGGCACCTAAAAATTGGGTAACATTTAAATACGTAAATGAGGAAACCCGACGGATCATGGGTTGATTCAAGCTCTTTTTATTGACTCGTTTAAGAGCTTTCACCATCCGGTTTTTCGCTTTTGCCATATGATTCTTTTGGTTGATTAATCTAAGTCGATCTGCTTTGATTTTTTATAGCCCTTTCGTTTTTATCATTCTTAGGCTATTTAACTTATTCAATGCAAATCTGTACTATTAAGAAGTATGTCGACTCTTATCTTTAGCTACAAGAGTTTTTTTTGGTGAATTAAACGCAAACATACAATGATTTAAATCACTAAGTTTGTAGCGATAAACACAGAAATACGTTAAACTTTCAACTATAAAAGTTATCATTATAACCCAAAAAGAAAAGAGTATGCTCTCCAAAATTCGGATCTTAGATGAACACACTATTAACAAAATTGCAGCTGGCGAGGTGATTGAAAATCCCGCATCTGTTGTGAAAGAAATTGTTGAAAACGCCATCGATGCAGGCTCCACCGAAATTTGCGTTGAAATTCAGGAAGGAGGTAGGCAACTCATTCGAATCTCCGATAATGGATGTGGGATGACACAAGATGATGCACTTTTATCTTTGGAAAGACATGCCACTTCGAAATTGCGAGAAGTGGAAGATATGGAGGCTTTGGCAACCATGGGCTTTCGAGGAGAGGCGATTCCTTCTATTGCAGCGATCTCCAAATTCATGTTGCTGACCTGCCCCGCTACTCCTGAATCTGGAAGCAACGATTCCAAAGGCACTCTCATTTTAGTTGAGGGAGGGAAAATTTTACGCTGCTGTCCAGCCGCCCGTTCACCTGGAACTACCGTGGAAATCAAATCTCTTTTTTTTAATGTCCCTGTGCGTAGAAAATTTCAAAAATCTCCCACTTACGATGCCAATGAAATCCTTAAAATTTTGACCATGCAAGCCCTGGCGCATCCCGATATCCAGTTTGAGTTGATCAGCAACCATGAAACATTGTTAAAAACACCTACCTCAAAACAACCAGCCTCATTTGCTGAAAAATTATCCGATCGCATTGGTTCTGTGTTAGGCCATGACCTAGCCCAGGAGATTTGCTTTATCGAAGGGGAAAAAGAGGGATGCAAAATAACGGGTTACATCGGGTTTCCTTCCGCGAGTCGTCCAAACCGCGCTTGTCAGTTTCTTTTTATCAATCAACGTACCGTCACAAGTCCTGCGATTTCTTTTGCAGTGCGGGAGGGCTATGGGACTGCACTCGCCACGAATCGACATCCCTTATTCATTTTGCATTTATCTCTTCCGGGAACTCTAGTCGACGTCAATGTTCATCCGCAAAAAAAAGAGGTACGCCTAAGGCAAGAAGCCATGATCAAAGAGTTAATTATCTCTGCAGTTCAAAAAGCCTTATATCCCCATGAAGTTGAGAGCACCCCCATTCATTTTGCAGAACCCCCTATTTTTACGCCTGCTTTCGACGAAAAGTCAGACTTTCAACCTTCCACTTCTTTTGGAAGTTTCGGTGGCCATTTTTTTGATCACTCTCTCTTGGAGGAATTGGCAAATCCGACACCCTATCCGCAAAGATCTTTTGATCCACCTAAAACACAAGAAGAATTCCAGCTGCCCGAACAGCTCCCCTTGCCTCCTCAAAAAAATGTCCCCCTTGTCCTTACCACCATCAAGGGATTTATTTTGACGCATTACACAAATGCATTTCCCATGACAAAACAGGAAGAGATTGGAATTGGCCTTATTGACCAACGCGCAGCACATTTTCGTATTTTATTTGAGCAGCTTCAGTCTGCCTCTCCCACTTTCTCTATCCAAACTCTTTTAATTCCTTACACGATAGAAACTACACCTTTGGAAGCTGCTCTTTTGAAAGAACACTTGATGGAGTTTAATGCGATGGGCATCCAAATCAAAGAATTTGGATCAACCACTTTCACAATCGATGGCATCCCTTCGCTTTTTGGAAATAGTGACATCACCTATTTTGTCGATGAGCTTATCAAGACTTTGGCAGAAATGAACCAATCTTCTGCCTTAAAAAAAGAAAAAGATAAGTGTCTCGCACAGATTGCGAGCAAGGCTGCTATTCGAAAAGAACACATCCTCTCTTTGCTAGAAGCTCAAAATCTTGTACGTCAACTTTGGGAGTGCCAATCTCCTTTATATTGCCCTTTTGGAAAACCGATTGCCATCCATCTGTCTCGTGAAGAAATTGCGAGACAATTTCAAAAATGCTAGTTAGGAAATGATTTTACGGAGCTTGATTATGCCAACACCCCCTAAAGATCTCTTAAAAAAATTGTTCTCTCAGCTTCCATGTGATGCCTTGCTGATTGAAGACGAAATCAATCTTTTGTATTTACTTGGATTTCCCATTTCAACCGGAACACTCCTTCTTCACCCGGAAAACAGCTATCTCATTGTCGATGGGCGCTACTATGAGCAATGCTTAAAGCTCAGCCCTTTTCCTGTTTTGCTGGCAAAAGACGAAGTCTTAGGTACTTTATTGAGCGACCTCCCCTCGATCAAAACACTCGGCTTTTCAAGCGATCAAACAAGTTATATGCGTTTTTTAAGTTTTAAAGATTTAGAGAAAAAAATTACCCATTCTCTCTCCCTCGTTCCAATTGATTCCCCTCTACGATCTTTGCGCATGATTAAAACCCCCGAAGAAATGGACTTACTACGGCGTGCAGCGATTTTAGGCTCGCAAGGATTTGATTATGTTTGCCGATTATTAAAAGAAGGGATCACTGAGGAAGAAATTGCCATTGAGCTTGAATTATTCTGGAAAAAGCATGGAGCGAAAGGCGTCGCTTTTGAGCCCATCATCGCGTTTGGCATGAACAGTTCCATGCCTCATTATCGAGCTGGGGCGCATCAACTTAAGAAGGGCCAACCCGTTTTAATTGATATTGGTGTGACGTATGCCCATTACCATTCCGACATGACGCGTACCCTCTTTTTTGGGCAACCCGCCCCACAGCTTGTTACCATCTACCACTGTGTTCTAGAGGCCCAAATAGCAGCTTTAGACCTCTGCCGCCCTGGGACCAAAGTTGGAGAACTCGACTTTGTAGCCAGAAGCCTGATTACACAAGCCGGCTATGGAGAAAATTTCACACATAGCTTAGGGCACGGCATTGGACTCGCTGTGCATGAATTTCCTATCCTCCGCAATAAGCCTCCTTTTGCAGAAGTCACTTTAGAACCCGGCATGGTCATCACGATCGAACCTGGAATTTATCTGCCTAATGTTGGGGGTGTCCGTATCGAAGATAGTGTGCTCATCACAGAAGATGGGTATGAGAATCTGACTAACCGCTCAAAAGAGATACAAATTTTATAATTTATGTTTAGTTTTCGACAAAAAATTTTAATTGCCTACATTATTGCGTTCTTAGTCTTTATTGCATTGCTTTATCCTTTTGTTTCTTCAACGGTCAAGAGAATCGTCATCAATGCGATGGAAGAACGTGCAACGGAACTGATTGCGCGGATCAAATCGGCCCCCGATAACGATGCTTTAGTGAGAAGATTGAAGTATCAAAAGTCCGCAATTTTTTTCCGTGTGAGTGTAATCTCTAATGACCATAAGGTGCTTTATGACTCACACACAAAACGATTGCTTGGACTACGCTTTAGCCAAGATTACGTAGTCTCTCATCCCGAAGTACTTGATGCGTTCAAAAATGGTTATGGATACAATGAAGAATATTCCAATCTCCTTTCTCAAAAATTTGTGTATATCGCGAAAGCCTTTGACTTTCATGGCAAAACTTATGTGGTTCGCACAGCATTCCCGTACTACTATGTCGCAGAACTCACACACGATTTCGAGTTAAATTTCTTAGGTCTTTCAACCGCTGTTCTTCTCCTGTTTAGTTTAATGACCTGGTTTATCATTAATTATTTAACAAAGCCTATTGAGGAAATTTTACGAGTTGTCAAACCTTTTCAGAATGGAGAAGAAACATCTGTTCCCGAAATCAGGTTGCGCTGGGCCAGTCGGACAGATGAATTTGGTCAATTAGCCTCCACGCTGAATGCATTGTCTTCAAAAATTAAAAATCACATTCACAATCTAACTTCTGAGCGGAAAGAAAAAGAAACCATTCTGGAGTCCCTCATTGAAGGCGTCATCGCTGTCGATACGAATATGATCGTCACCTATGCAAATAATCGAGCTTGTGAATGGTTAAAATTACCAGCTAATCAGCTGGTAGGAAACCCCTTTAGCATCACTAAACAATCGAAATGCTATGCTTTGCTTGCGGCTTGCCAGCAAGACAATCATCCTTTAACAGATAATATTCAGATTAAAACTCCCCAAGAAAAATTCTATCTAGATGTCATTGCAGCCCCAAAAACGGATAATACCGGTGCTATTTTGGTGCTTCAAGATAAGTCCTCTCACTATAAAATCTTGGAAATGCGCAAAGATTTTATTGCTAACGCTTCACACGAGCTCAAAACTCCGATCACCATTATTCATGGGTTTGCAGAGGCCTTAAATGACAATCCCGAACTCCCCTCGAATGTTAGAAAAGAGGTGCTAGGGAAAATTGTCCGCAATTGTCAAAGAATGGCAACGCTCATCAAGGACCTCCTAACGATCTCCGATATTGAACATATTCCCTCTTCTCATCTGGTGCAATGTGATCTTTTTCAATTAATTGAAAGCTGTGCAGGCACGATTAAAGATATGTCGCCTCAAGCCAAGATCACGCTCATTAAAACTGAAGATGTCACCGCGACAGTCGATGCCGATTTAATTGAAATGGCCATTATCAATCTGTTAGAGAATGCGGCTAAATATTCGAAAGGACCTGCTAAGATCACGATTACACTTGCAAAAGAGGACAATATGGCCAAGCTGACAATTTCTGATAAAGGGATCGGTATTCCTCAACAAGATCTTGAACATATTTTCGAACGTTTTTACACGGTAGATAAAGCACACTCCCAAAAAATGGGGGGATCAGGCTTGGGACTATCGATTGTACACACGATTATTGAAAAACACTTTGGGAAAATTTCGGCTGAATCCGAATTGGACAAAGGCACCACCTTTACCATTTTTCTCCCTATTCAGAGAGATATTCAGGTAAAATAAGGGCTTGAGGATTGGGCTTTAGGGCTCAGAAAAATCCCTACTGTGAGAAGCACGACTAGATAAACAATCAGTGCTTCTCCAGAAAAATACCGCACGCGCAAAAAATAATCCATGGATGTAGGCATATTAAAAGTGAAATCCAACATCAAAGCCGTATACTCACTTGTTACCACATAAAACCCCTTCGCCGCATAAGGCCAGATCAAACCAATCCCCATGCTAATAACTAACAAAAACATGGCAATGCTGACCAAAAAAGGGAAAAAAAGATTGTAAAGAATGCTTAATAAAGGAAATTTGTGAAAATAAAAGAGTGTTAAAGGGAGCGCGATTAAATTCACGGACAGGCAAAGAGCTAAAGCGTCTCGAAACATGCTTAAAATCACATAACCATGCTGATCGGTGAGACGCATAAGGACAGCCTCTTTCAAGGGGCGCTTGGGCCAGATTTTTTCCAATAAGGTTGTCATGACAGGCATAAACAAAAGAATGGATGCTGTAGTAAGAATGCTAAACTGAAAGGCCAGGCTGCGGTAGCTGAGTGGATTAATCACGAGCATGACAATTAAAGCGACTCCAAGCGAATTAAGCCCAAAGGCTCTTTTATTTAACAAATAACCGAAAAGGCTAATTGAAATCGTGATCCACGCCCGCATAATTGAACATGCTGGACCTAAAAATACAAAATAGCCTGTCAATAATAGCAATAAAATGAGCGTTTGCACATTCTTTGAAAATCCCTGCCTCAGAAAAAATCCCAATATCGATGCAATAATCGCAAAATGAAATCCTGAAATTGCCATGATGTGCTGTAATCCAAAACGGGAAAACTCAAAGCTTAACTGACCATCATCAAACTCACCTGTCACAATACCAGCTAGAAAACGGGCACTTCTTTTTTCGGGAATATGTTTTAAAATGTAATCGGAAAGCTGCTGTTTCCACTGCAGCCGCAGCTCTGCCATGCTCCAAGTCTGAGACACTGGCGCCCAAACTTTTCCTTTTTTCAATTTTAAGATGTAATAACCTGGCCGCCATTCCTTTAAAATCCCCTCTACAAAATAAGAGCAAGTCGCGTCGAAATGTTCAGAATGAAACAGCGTATAAGGCACATGACACGCAACGGAATCTTGTCCGTCTAAAGGAACAAAGCTCTGAATCGTTCCCGTGTATTTCCAACTTTGGCCTTGAAAACTTTTAGCGGATTTAATGGAAGAAATGTCAATACAGGCAATTCCCTGAGTACCCTCAGCGGATACTTGCGGATATAAATAAAGTGAATGCGCATATAAATAAGCTGCTGCAATCACAGCAAGAGCAATAAGCAGCCGTTTTTTTAGCCGAGGGAAGAGTCCAAGTGGAGTTGTCACCACAGGAAACCAGATCACGCAAAAAGGCAAAAAAAGGACAGGGAGGCTAAAAAGAGCGGCTTGTATCCCCATTAACATGGCAAGACCGTAGAGCAAAGCGGGATGAAATCTCCAAAAAAGATCGTATGTTGCCGCTAATGGATGAAAAAATTGACTTATCAAAGGCGTTCGTTGCCACGCAATGAAGCGCGCAAGAACCAGCTCAGTCGCCCCGCGGCTATTCGCCCAACTGTAGCTCATATAGGCGTTTATTTGAGCGCAAATTTAGGGAAGAGGTCTCGTTATTTTTGGGACACGGCACATTGGCCACGTTTTTAGGAAGGGATTCTTTGTCAGAATAATAGGTTGATTTTTGAATACTTTTCATTTTGTGCACCTCAGAAGAACTGGCTTTCATAACGCTTGTTCTTTTTGCCTGCACGCGTAGAGCACTAAAAAGAGCTTGTAAAGCAAGGGTAAACTCTTCTTCTTTTGCAGAATGATCTAAAATGGATTGATCTTGCGTGACCAAGATTAAGTGCTGATAAGATACCACAAGGTGATTGCTTAACCAAACTTGTTTTGTCTGCCGATTTAGAGAAGCCACCTCACCTAATAAAGAACAGGCATCTGGAAAAATTTCATGGATTGCATGCTGAGTGACTCCTTCACGCGTCAATTCCATTAAAGCTTTATGCTTGAGTTCATATAAGAGAGGCTGTAAAACTTGGTGATTGCGGGCAATTAAAACAACTTCTAGAGAGAGGTATTGATCTTTTTCATTCGGAAAATTAAGGTCTTTGAATTCAATATTGACGGCAAATAATTTCCCAAATTCCATCTTTTCCTTCTTCCTCATTTGTGACAATAGCTCCCTACGCTTCTAGGAAACTATTTAAAAATAAGCAACCATAGCAAAAAAAATGTTAGTATTCCACCTTTTTTGCTATGGTGCAGAGAGGGCCATCAAAATGATGTTTATTACAAGAGACGAGAGGTAGGAATTTCCACCATTTCTATTGCTATTATCATTACAAATTTAATCAGCGACAGAAATTAGCTCGCTTTGCGACGGCTATTTTTCTTAGTCAAATAGCTTTCTTTATATAGATCAACATCATCAGAATGAATGACCCAAGCAGCTCCCTTACGATGCGCTTTTAAAATTCCAATACGTGTAGCATAGTAAATTTTTTGAGCTGGTACATTCAACATTTTCGCAACTTGGTTAACGGAGAAAAAGCCTCTGCCGTTATCAAACAATAATTCACCATTGAACATCGATTTTGTTCTGGAGTATTTTTGTTTGCGATAAGCTTCTAAATCGTCAAGATTAATAGTCCACCGAGTTGTCTCTTTTTGTGCTTTAAGCTTATTCAATTTAATTGCAACATAGATTGCTTGTCTTGTGACTTTATTTAATTTAGCTGCTTCTGTAATTGAAACGACTTTTTTTCCATTTTGATTTTTTTGACTTTCTTTATTTTTAGGCATTTTATACCTCCTACCCACAATAATATTTTTGTTATAAAAGACAATTTATCACTTTTAGAACCCACAATGACGCATAAAAACCCATCGGGATTCGATTTTTAAAACTTGGGACGATGCCGCATCATATCTTTAAGATCTAGCGATGTCCGTCTTAATGCGAACCATCCATTTTACATAAAAAGGAGTTTAATTCAAGCTTTTTTTTACAAATTTCTTAATATCAAAAAAGCCACTCTACCCTCTGAAAGGTTCGATCTTTTATTTTTGTAAAAATAAAAATCAAAGCGGTAAATAGATTAAAAAATATAGCAAAAAAAATCTAGCAGAAATTAACAAAAATTAATAATCCATCATTTTTTATTGAAATCCATCATCGATCACATACAATTTAAATTCGATTTCAAATCACAACCAGATAAAGAAAACATTAAAATTCACGGCATAAAAGTTAGGCATTCAATTCCTTAATAAATCTTTCTACCAGGCACTAAAGCGAATGATTTCAGTGCATGCATTAAAAGAATCGCAGAAGAAATGAAATAATAATTGTAACAATAAAATATTTCTATTCTTTTAAGAGTTTATTAAGAAATTGTTAAATAAAGAAATTGACAAAAGAAAGAGAAGAGACAATTAGCCTCTTCTCATAAATAGATCGAATTAATAAGGAAGGTTCGCTTTTGATTGCTCTTCTGTATATTTGCCATATTGAAAAAATGGAGCAAAATGGTCTTCCTTCCACATGTTGGGAACAATCATCAGAACGTTTCCCAGCCCAAATGTACAGGTTCCCAACAATAACACACCAAACCCTCTTAAGGCGTTTAAAGCACCGTGAATCATGTGTTCAGCGCCAAACATAGTCACCTTTTTAAATGTTTTTTGTCCTTTTTCATCATCTGCCAACGCCGAAATTAAAAGGCCAACTCCACCCACAGCAGCACAACCCAGACCAAATACGACTTGTCCATAAGCGGCTTTCACACGCAAGGCAGACGATAACATCCCAACAATTGGCACACATTCGGCCACATTCAAAAATTTCTCGACTTGCGTACATCCGTGGTTAATATTTCTAATACTTAGCATATCTCTCCTTGTCCCAATAACTGAGAATTATCATTAATAAAAAAACTAGTGCTCTGTTTTCAAGGCATCGAGCTTATAACAATTCACATTATTAAAAAAGCATTCGCCGGGATAAACGATCTATTATATGTATTAAAGATAATCGACAGTCCGTCTTTTTTCTGTGAATTCTCCATATTTAAAGAATGGAGTAAACATCTCATCTTTGGCCATGTTTGGAGCAAGCATCACCACGTTACCTATTCCAGAAGTACATGCGGAAATGAACACAACGGTCGCACCTCTGATCATATTTAAAGCCCCATGCAGAGTATGCTCAGCACCGAATCTTCCTACAGCCTCAAATTTTCTTTTCGCTTCTTGATCGCGCAAACAATTGGAAGCAAAAATACCAATGCCCGCAACAGCCATGCAAACAAGCCCGGCAACAGCTTGCATTGCCCCAAGCTTAGTACGAACTGCAGAAGTGAATCCTCCAACAATAGGAACGCACTCCAAAATGTTAAAACCTGTCTCTAAACTATTACATGCACTACTAAAACGATCTACATTCATGTTATATCCCTATGGTTTTGTAAAAAATACAATTAAGCCCGGAATATGTTTTTGTTTATTTAAGGATTTGTTAAGAATTGATTAATTATGAAAAAAGTGAAAAAAAGGAAATAACCAAATTTTTTTAGCTATTTCCAGAGAGAAAACATCTTTAGACAATCGGATTAAAAAGCTCTGGATTAAAGGAAGACGAAGAATCTGTAAATGAGCCATAAACAAAGACAGGATTGAATTTCTCTTCCTTCACCAGGTTTGGAATCAACATAAACACATTACCCATTCCAAAAGAACATCCAGAAAGGACTAAAACTGCATAACCTCGTAAAATATTTAAAGCGCCATGCAATAAATATTCCGTTCCTACATGAATAACAAAGGTATACCTCTTCTTAGATTCTTCATTTTTATAAAAGTACATAGAACCAAGAAGACCGATTCCCCCCACCACTAAAGTGATAACAGCAGCAAGCTCCTGCAAGCATCCCGCTTGAATTCGAATTGTTGAGGAAAGAATTCCCACAACCGGCACACATTCAAGAACATTTAACGCATTTTCGGTTGCCCAGCAAACCTGATTAATATTTTGTACATTTAACATCATCCACCTTAATTTAAAACATTAACAAAAAAAACAAATGCCACTTTATTTATTAACAATAAATAAGATCAGTCCATTATAATCATTTATTCTTAACCGAATTGGGCAAGGGAGAATTGCCAAAAAAATCAATTCAAGCTATCGAATGTTTCATTGGGAAGAAAATGTCCTAACACTTACTATCTAAAATAACTGACATAGAAACCGATGATTCCTCTCCCGAGGAAAGCGAACATTCCTTAATCATGAATAATCAAATGAGAGTCTACATGAGAATTTCACAAGTATTCCGATTTACCTATGTGCTTCTTCTTTTTTGCACAATTTCTATTCAGGCAAAACTCCCCGAAATAACGCCTGAAATTGCCCATGCAAAACTAGAAGAAATCATGAAGTCTCATGCTTCTCATCATCAACTTACTCCAGTTTTAATCAAACGAGTTTTAGCTAACTACATGGAAGAATTGGACCCCACAAAAACCTATTTTATTGAATCTGATATTTCAGCATGGACGCACCCTTCAGACGCCCAAGCCGAGCAAATCTTGGTAGATTATCAAAATCGCAATTTTAGTGTATTTGAACAAATTCAAAAAACAATGACCGATGCCATTCATCGCCGCCGGCTTTTAGATCAAAAGGTTGACACTCAAAATCTTCCAACACACGTCAACCCTGAAGAATTTAAAGATATGAAATGGGTAAAAAATGAAGACGAACTTCTGACCCGTTTATCTCGCATTAAAGCCCTTCAAATTGAGAGCGCAGCCAAGCTAACAAACGAGTTAAAAGAAAAGTCTTTGCAGAGAATCAAAAAACGACAGGAAAAATACGAAGAAGAAATTCTAAATTCCAATCCTGAAGAACTTAAAAAGCGCGTTTTAACCACCTTTTTAAAAGCAAGTGCCTCCGCATTGGATTCACACACGGCGTACTTTACACCCGACGAAGCTACCGAATTTATGATCAATGTGCAGCAGCGGCTTTTAGGGATCGGCGCACAGTTAAGAGATGACTTAAATGGCTTTACGGTGGTTAAAATCATTGAAGGGGGGCCGGCCTCCCTTGGAAAAGAACTAAAAGCTAAAGACCGGATCATCGCGGTCGATGGAGAACCTGTCGTTGGAATGGATATCACAAATGCCGTAGAACTTATTCGCGGACATGAAGGGACGCCCGTCATCTTGACCGTGATTCGAGAAAGCAATGATAACGGCCACCCTATGGAACAAAAATTGGATATCCCCATTTTACGTGGCGAAGTGGTTTTGAAAGAAACACGCTATGAAGCTTCGCACGATCCTTTTGGAAATGGCGTGATTGGATATCTCAGACTTTACTCTTTCTATCAAGACCCTGATAGTGCCTCTGCCACCGATCTTGAAAATGAAATCAAAAAAATGAAGAAAGATCATAAGCTTCAAGGAATTATTCTAGATCTCCGCTATAATTCCGGGGGTATGCTTTCCCAAGCCGTGAATGTAACGGGCCTATTTATCACCAAAGGCGTGGTCGTCACGATTAAGGATAGCGCAGGAAAAGTTCAGCATTTGCGAAACTTAGAGACAAAAACAACTTGGGATGGCCCTCTGATTGTCTTGACCAATCGCGCCAGTGCTTCAGCCTCTGAAATTGTCGCCCAAACTTTACAAGATTATGGACGAGCCATTGTCGTAGGAGATGACCACAGCTATGGTAAAGGGTCTTTTCAAACCTTTACCCTAAATTCAAACGCAGTAGATTCTGTGAATCCTCAGGGAGAATACAAAGTTACACGGGGCCGTTATTACACTGTTTCAGGAAAAACGCCGCAACTAAATGGTGTTTATGCCGACATCGTTGTACCTGGTGCTTTATCCGAATCTGAAATCGGGGAAAAATTTGCTAAATTCCCTCTTGAGAGCGATCAAATCAAAGAAAATTTTGATGACGATTTAGCAGACATCCCTTTTGCTCAGCGTGCTAAAATTCGGATGCTCTACAAGTTTGACCTTCAACCAAAATTAAACATCTATAATAAATACTTAGAAACTCTTAAGACAAATTCGGCCTACCGCATTGAGCACAACAAGAATTTTCAAGCTTTTTTGAAAGATCTAAAGAAAAAAGAAAAAGAAAAGGACTCGATCCCGAACGAAGAAGAAGAAGAAAGCTCATTTGGACAAAACGACTTGCAGCTCACTGAGACGTACAACATCATGAAAGATTTAATTTTAATCATGACAAATAAACCATGATGGCCGCCCATGTTTTCCTTGAATTCTAAGTAGACGTTATTATAATACTTATTCTTAATAACCTGTGGTTTCAGCTTTTTTCTTCGAAGCCCAGGTTAATAAGTTGAACTATTAAGGAAAAATTTATTATGTCAGTACGCGTCCGCATCGCGCCCTCCCCGACAGGCGATCCTCACGTCGGGACAGCTTATATGGCTCTCTTTAACATGATTTTTGCTCGTCATCATAAAGGGAAGTTCATTTTACGAATCGAAGACACCGACCAAAGTCGCAGCCGCCCAGAGTATGAACAAAACATCTACAAGGCGTTGAAGTGGAGCCAAATTGAATGGGATGAAGGCCCAGATATTGGTGGCAACTACGGCCCCTACAGACAATCTGAACGACTTCCTATGTATAAAGAAGAATGTGAGCATCTCCTCGCAAGAGATGGTGCCTACAAATGCTTTTGCACAGCTGAAGAACTCTCCGAGATGCGTGAACTTCTCGCTAAATCGGGCGGGAGACAAGGATACGATCGACGTTGCCGAAATTTAAGTTCGGAAGAAATTACAGAAAAAGAAGCAGCTGGCCTCCCTTATGTAGTGCGTTTAAAAGTTCCCCTAAAGGGAGAATGTGTCTATGAAGATGCTATTAAAGGACGCGTGGTATTTCCTTGGGCGGATGTAGATGATCAGGTGTTGATGAAGTCCGATGGCTTCCCTACCTACCATTTGGCTAACGTGGTGGATGACCATTTAATGGAAATCACCCATGTGATCCGCGGCGATGAATGGATGAGCTCTACACCTAAACACGTTTTGCTCTATGAACTGTTTGGTTGGAAAGCTCCTGTTTTCATGCATATGCCCCTCTTATTGGGCCGAGATGGCAAAAAGCTTTCTAAACGCAAAAATCCGACCTCTATTTTCTTTTATCGAGATAGTGGATATCTCCCCGAAGCATTTGTAAACTTCCTCTCACTCATGGGCTATAGTATGCCGGGAGATCGGGAAATTTACTCGTTCGAAGATGTGGTCAATGAATTCGATTACAAGCGAATCGGGGTTTCTGGGGCGGTCTTTGACATTCAAAAACTCGATTGGATCAACCAGCAATACCTCATCAAAAATATTCCAGAAGATAAGCTTTTAGATCGGCTTAAAGAGTGGAATTTTAGTGATGAATTTATGCGTAAACTCATGCCTTTGTGCCATTCTCGAATCAAAACCTTCGGGGAATTCATGGAGTTATGCGATTTCTTTTTCATTAATCACCTGCGCTATACGCCGGAATTATTTGCAGTCAAAGGCCATACGCCCGAACAAGCATGCTTTATCCTGCAATCGATGATTTGGAGTATGGATGAACTGGAAGATTGGGGCAATACAGGTGCCAACCAGGCCTCCCGCAAAGCTGCAGAAGTGTTTGGCGTTAACCACAAAAAAGTGGTTATGCCTCTGCTATTCGCAAGTATCATGGGGAAAAATCAAGGGCCTCCTCTCTTTGACTCTGTCGGCATTTTAGGAAAAGATCTGACACGCGCCCGTCTTTTGAATGCCATTGAATTCCTTGGTGGAATTTCCAACAAAAAAATGGCGATTCTTAAAAAAGGATGGGATGCAAAAAATTGTGCGAATCTCATGCAAAACGAAACTGTGTAAGCGAATAAGGTGCTGGGAGCAATCAGATGGAAGAAGTCGTTCAGTATGCCTGTGCTCATGCAGATTCTGCTCACTGGATCATCTTTTTGCTCTTAATTCTGGCTGGCTTTAATGTACCGATCAGTGAAGACCTCTGTCTTTTAACTGCAGGCACACTAGCCAGCACATGCATTCCTGAGCACACGAAACGTTTATTTATCTGGGTGTACATGGGATGCTGGCTCTCTGCCTCCATCGCCTACTGGATTGGCAGACTGTTAGGTCCGAAGCTCTACGACATCCGTTGGTTCAACCGGATTCTCACTCCACAGCGCATCGCCAGACTGCATCATTACTATGAAAAGTTTGGCATTTTTACATTCATTGTTGGCCGTTTCATTCCTGGAGGGGCTCGCAATGCCCTCTTCATGACTGCTGGACTTGGCAAAATGCATTACCTCAAATTCTTGCTTCGGGACGGCTTTGCTTGCTTAATTTCAAGTTCTGTTCTGTTTTATCTAGGCTACACTTTCGGCGAAAACTATGCCTTGCTCATCCACACCTTTAAAACTTATAATTTTATTTTTATCGGTATTCTCGCAGCCCTTCTTGTTCTCTTTCTCCTGATCCTTTGGATTAAAAAAAGACGAGAAACTCCTATCATTTAGAGACTAACTCGTTTATTTATGAGTGAATGAACAACGACGATTGCAAAAACGAGGACTGCACTCATGTTTCAAGATAAAAAATTTGTTTGGCTGCTGATCACGTGCGGCCTAGTCGGAATTCTTGAATTCCTAGCTTTAGCAAATATCCATTTACCCGCCGAAATTAAAATTCCTTTTTTGCTAGCAGTCATCCTGGGCATTGGCTATCAAACGCTTTGGCATGGGTTTAAAGCTCTTATCACCTTCGATTTTAAAAATATCAACACACTCATGCTCATTGCGGTCGCGGGGGCCTTTTATTTGGGTAAGTACGAGGAAGCAGCGGTTGTGATTGTCCTTTATACGTTGGCAGAAAAATTAGAGGATATGGGGATCGAAAAAAGCCAGTCGGCTTTAGGTGCATTAATCGAAAAAATGCCTAAATTTGCTATCCTCAAGCAAGGCAATCAACAAGTCCCCATCGAGCAAGTTAAAGTAGGGGAAACGGTTCTTATAAAACCTTCTGATATGATTCCTCTGGATGGCAAAATTGTGGCCGGCAGTTCCTATGTAGATGAATCGTCCATCACGGGAGAGCCAATTCCTCAAGACAAATTTCCTGGCGATCAAGTGTTTGCCGGCACATTAAACAAACAAGGTTTCTTAGAGGTTGAAGTTACAAAGACAACCGAAGACACAACTTTTGCCAAAATCAAAGAGCTCACCTTTCAAGCCACAAAAGTTAAAGCCAATACTCAAAAATTTATCGAAACATTTTCTCAGTATTACACCCCAGCTGTCATTTTAATGGCTTTCTTTTTAGTCTTTATCCCCACCGCATTTTACAATGAACCTTTCGATGTTTGGCTCTTACGTGGACTGGCCCTCATCGTCATTGCTTGCCCCTGCGCCTTGGTCATCTCCACACCCGTTTCAATTTATTCGGCCATTGGCAATGCTTCTGCACAAGGAGCCCTGATCAAAGGGGGAAGATTCCTCGAAGCTATCGGACGAATCAAAGCCATTGCCCTGGATAAAACACGCACCCTCACCTACGGGCAGCCAATGGTTAGCGATATTATTCCATTTGGCAACCACACTAAAGAACACCTATTAGAATGCGCCGCTGGCATAGAAATCTTTTCTGAGCATCCATTAGCACAAAGCATTGTCAATGCAGCCAAAGATGGCAAATTAACGCCACATGAAGTGGAAAATTTTCAAAGCGTGGTGGGTAAAGGTGCAAAAGCGGACTGCTTGATTTGCGATGATAAACATCACTGCATTGGAAAATTGCCCTTTATATTAGAAGAGCATGCCGTTCCTCAAGAAGTCGTGGATGAAGTGGAAAACTTGCAAAAGCAGGGTAAAACCTCGATCGTGATTGCAACACATCAAGGTGTGGAAGGTGTTATAGGCTTGACAGATCAACTAAGACCTGAAAGCAAGGCACTTATTGAAGGACTTAAGCAATTGAATATTATGCCCGTGATGTTGACAGGTGACCATCCCTCTCCAGCCAAGGTGATTGCAGAGGAAGTTGGTATTTCAGAAGTCAAGGCAGGTTTATTGCCTGAAGGCAAAGCCTCAGCAATACGCGATTTGGTTCATAAATACGACACCGTTGCCATGGTGGGAGATGGGGTAAATGACGCACCTGCTTTGGCTCTGGCAAACGTGGGGATTTCCATTGGCTCACTCGGTAGCGATACCGCTCTCGAAGCCGCATCCATCGTGATTTTAAATGAGCGTTTAGATATTATCCCCTATCTCGTTAAACTGGGACGTAGAACCATTCGGACCATCCAGTTTAACACAACACTAGCTATTTTAATTAAACTCATTTTTATTGGATTAGCTCTTTTTGGCATGAGTAATCTGGCATTAGCCATTTTTGCTGACGTGGGGGTCACACTGATTGTCATATTAATCAGTTTACGTCTTTCAAAATAGAAATAAAGATTAAGGTAATTGCGAAGAAATCGTGAAATTAAAATGCTGAGACATTAAACTAACATGTAGCTATACTCATCTGAGTTTTTGGATTTTTCTAGCTGAAAATCAAAGAGATCCAAAATTCAGTAAAGCCCAAGAATTTAATGCTGGATTGTTTATGTTCACCCTTCCAAATCTTATCTCGCTAACCCGACTTCCGTTAGCTCTGGTGTTTTTGCAGGAAAATACCTTTTATCGCATTGCTGCCTTGATTTTAGCCATGTTGAGTGATGCTTTGGATGGATATTATGCGCGCCGCTATGATCTTTCTAGCCGTATTGGAACACTGCTAGATCCTTTGATGGATAAACTTTTTGTGATCTTTATTATTAGCGTGCTTGTGCAGGAAAATGCCCCAGTGACAACTTGGGAACTCGTCGCATTCTTTTGCCGAGATTTGGCCGTTATCACCTATACATGTTACCTGATTGTAACAAATCGGCTTAGCCAACATCGCGTTAGATCCATTTGGAGCGGGAAAATTTCAACTTTCCTACAATTTCTTGTCCTGATTGCCCTATCTTTACAGATCCCCGTTCCTCCCGTGACCTTCACGCTTTTTCTATTCTTAGGAATCTTAGCTCTCTTGGAACTCTATTTTTACGTTCCCGCTCCCTCCTAAGAAAGATTCATTGTAAGACCGTGAGGAAGCTGTTCACCAAAGATTCTATCACGGTCTTCTTGGCTAGCTTGCCCTTCATTTTGCAAAAGCTTTTTTAATTCAGCCGCATGCAATTCGTGATCTAAAATACTCTCTACTTGTTGAACCATTTCATTGACAAGATTCAATTCAGGATGGTTTGTCTTACGCGCCAGTTGCAAAATAGCAAAGATATAAGGTCGTAAATCTTTTTGGTTCAACCCAAGTAACGTCTTGAGCCAGCTGGTGCAAACATCACGCGGCACCACATTAGCACTTGAACCATAAAATAAGTGTCGAGCTCCTATTCTCCCTAAAGCCCAGTAGTCGTAAGCCTCTCCTTCTCCGGCAACAATCCGTTTCAATAAGGCTTCTCCCAACTTAATTTTTAAGGAGAGATCAAGTAATTCAAAAGAGGCAATTGCTCGAATTTTTTCGGCGTACTGATAGAGAAATTTTCTTCCTTTGATTTCAAAAGTATTCGAGCGTTTATTCCAAAAAGACGCTAAAAGCTCATTCGCTAATTGCACCTGCTGCCCTTTATTTAATCCACCTGCGATGCGTCGATAACAAATCCACATCTGAATTTGAACGTCATCATCCTTATTGCGTTTAAAATCTTCTAGGACAATTTTCCATAAATCTTTGATCCGAAAATCATCTAACGGAAAGCCAAAACCTGGCCGTAGAAAATAACCCGCCAAGTTCCACCAGCGCTTTTCTAATTCTTCCGTCCGTTTGCGTTGAGGGGCTTGTGCAATTAAAGTTGCCCACAAATTTCTTAAAACACTCGGAGACCACTCTCCTCGAGGCTTTTCAATCGCGTTTTCCAGTTTCTCCATGATCTCTTTTGGAGCCTGGTTAGGAGCCGTAAACAGCTCAACAAGCAAATCGCTCCCTTTTTTAAGAAACGCTTGGTCGAAAACTTCATCCGATCGAGCAGCTTGTATTCCAAGTAAACTATCCTCTTGCCCAGCTGCCGAACGTACTTGAAATTCTAAAGCCCACTCATGTGCCGTTTTTTGCGATTTTAGGGAAAGCTCTAATGTTCCAATCGCCGTTAGAGCAATGTATAAATGCACGGGGATTTTTTGCTCATCACTACCCTTGCCAAAACGGAGAATTGTATGGATGGGAGGAAGAGGATGAAGCTCTTTAGGATCTATATCGATAAGCTCTCCTTGCTGGTCTCCAAGTCGAACTTCACTGCTATACAATTGAAAGGAAACGGGTTTATTCGGCAGCAAACCAAAGATTTCTTTTGGCTCAAAAGTGGCCCCTTCTTCCGATCCTCTTGGCAGTAAACAGAGAGCCTTGAACGCAGAAGCTTGATCGGCCGTTTTGGTTTCAATGCCTAAATAATATCCACGTGGTGCGCCTCCAGAAATTTTAACCCCTAGACCTCGACGAACTTTACCATAATAGGCTGCCCCACGCGAAACGGCTAAATCTAAAGAAGGAGAAGTAAGAAGCTGCGCAGTTTGATCGGGAAACCAAGTAGCCAGAGAATCCATCAATGCCTGCTGGAAAAGGGCTGGCTTCATTGTGCCCCCATTGACTAAAACAAAATTAGGAGGACGCATTTCTTTGCAAATGTGTGAAGCTTTCTGTAGAAAGAGGGCAAGATGCTTGGTGATAGATGGCTCAGACTCATAAGGGAGCCCCATGGTTCGAAACGACGTCCCTCGTTTAAGCTGGGTTGCTTCTCCCCAAGGATATAGATGAAAAAATCCCTCGAGAAAAAGTTTTTGCACTTCTTTCTTCGTCACTTGGATGTGATGGCTTCCTTGAATCACTTTGGATCCTGTCCCTTGCAACACACATTGATAACTAGCTTCTTCATCTGCTGCTGCATCGAGTAGCTGTTCCTTGGCATGGCGTGCTTGGTAGTTCAGCTGTAAACGTTGCAATGGAGTGAGTTCAGATCCAAGCTTGTTCTCCAAATAATAAGCTAAGGTGACATCCATGTTGTCCCCACCCAATAGCAGATGATCACCAACAGCCATCCGCTGAAAAGCGAGCTGGCCATCACGCGAGATCACTTCAATCAAGCTAAAGTCGGTTGTTCCCCCACCTACGTCGCAAACAAGGATGCAATCACCTTCTTTGAAAATCTCCAACCATTTTTTTTCATGGGCCGAAATCCAACAATAAAATGCCGCCTGAGGTTCTTCCAAAAGAGTCATTGAAACAAAACCTGCTTGCTTAGCAGCTTCCACTGTTAACGAACGGGCCACCTCGTCAAAAGATGCAGGAACCGTTAAAATGATCTCTTGGGCTTCAAATTCATCTTCAGGATTTCCTTTTCCAATCAGAAAATTCCACGCTTCTCGAATGTGTTGAAGATAGCGAGAAGAAGCTGTAACAGGACTGATTTTTTCAATACCATCGGAAGTTTCAAAAGGAAGGATTTTATCTCGTCGACTTGCGGCAGAGTGGCAAAGCCAGCTTTTAGCAGATTGAACACTACGGTTGGGTGTTTTTTCACCTTGAACTTGGGCGAATCGGCCAACAGCAAAAGAATTTTCTTTTTTCCAAGGAAGATCAAAACTCCCAGCTGGCCATTCGTGTGGCAAGCTGAGATAACAAAATGAAGGTAGGATGGCATGTGCTTCTACAAATCCAGCGGCGCTTAACTGAGGGACACGCAAAGTCTCCACAGCCAGTTTGGGATGATGTGTATCAATATAAGAGACACAGCTATTCGTTGTGCCTAAATCGATGCCAATAATATAACGCATGCCATTTCCATTAATTTAAACAGGCTTCAAGAGGACAATATTCATACCCGAGATCTTGCGCAACCGGTTGATAAGTCACATTGCCTTGATATAGATTTACACCCTGTCTTAAATAAGCATTTTCTAACAAAGCTGTTTTGATTCCTTTATTCGCCAATTCAAGCGTGTATTCCATTGTCGCATTTGTCAATGCACGCGTCGATGTCGCAGCACAGGCTCCTGGCATATTTGTCACACAGTAGTGCACCACTCCATCAATGACATATGTCGGATTTGCATGCGTCGTCGGAACTGCTGTTTCAAAACACCCGCCCTGGTCAATCGCAACATCCACGATCACAGAACCTGCAGACATATTCGCTACCATTTCTTTCGAAACGAGACGAGGCGCTTTTTTGCCTGGAATCAGAACGGCTCCAATCGCTAAATCTGCTTTAGCCAAACTTTCAGCAATCGCTGTTGGCGTAGAATACAGCGTCACTAAGCGCGGACCAAAAAGGGCATCAAGCTGTCTTAAGCGATTCAAATCTCTATCGATAATTGTCACTTGAGCACCCAATCCCATCGCCATGCGGGCCGCTTCAGTTCCCACAACGCCACCACCTAGCACGACTACATGTGCAGGAGCGACACCAGGAACACCACCTAAAAGGACTCCTTTCCCACCATTATTCAGCTGCAATGCGACAGCGCCCACTTGAATCGCAATTCTACCTGCAATTTCACTCATGGGAACTAATAAAGGAAGACGACCATGCGAATCTGTGATGGTTTCGTAAGCAATTGCAATCACTTTTCTTTCGATAAGTTGACGTGTTTGTACGGGGTCTGGAGCCAAGTGTAGATAGCAAAAAAGAGTTTGTCCTTCATGCATGAGAGCGAATTCAGAATCTTGGGGTTCTTTAACTTTAATCACAAGTTCGCTTTGAAATACTTTAGCAGCTGTTGGAACAATTTGTGCTCCTGCAGCCTCGTAATCACTATTACTAAAACCGACTTGCTCTCCTGCACCCTCTTGGACTAAAATTGTGTGTCCACAATCTTTTAATCTTTTTACGTTAGCAGGAGTCAATCCTACGCGATATTCGTGATTTTTTACTTCTTTTGGCACTCCAATAATCATACGTCTACTCAAATGTCATCAATTAGAAATGTTTGCTTTTTTCGTAAACCAAAATTGTAGGTGACCTGACGGTTTACTTCCACTTAAATTCTTCTGTTTAGGGAAAAGAGAGTGATTTTCGCATTAAAAAAATTTGATTTAAAAAATGAAATTTGATAAAACTAACTAGTCAAAAATATTCTCAGATTTGCAATGTTTTGTGTAAATACGCTCTTTCACGCTAAGCCTGGAATACCGTTCGGGGAACTGCCACTCGAAACTGAAGAATTGGTACTAACGATGAAGCAAAAAAACAATCATTAAAATCTGGTTTTTCTCACGGACTAGCACATAAGCTTTTTGGCGACAAAAACAGAGCGTAAATATTTTAATTTATATACTATGTTTACTTGAACAATCTTGATTGCTAGTAAGATGATTTTATTAAATTATAGCTTCTAAGTGTGGTTGCTAAATTGCCGTCATTAGGTTCTCAAAAAAAATACAACTCAAAGGAGTCTAGCATGGTAAAGAAAGAAATGAAGAGAGTGGCAAAAATAAAAAATTATTTTAAACATATAAAAAAGTGATTCATATGAGCTCTGAAATGAAATTAACATTAATTAAATTTGTGCTTGCGCCTCTCGTATTTGGTTGGGCAATAAATGTGTGTATTTTTTCGTTTTTATATTCGCTTGGATTCAATTTTGACTGGAAGGTTAAATTAAAATGTTTTATACCAATTACTTTTCTCGTAATACTTTTTGTAACGCTTGTTCGTATATCGCTTTGCTAGCTTTTACAACAATATCAATAACGCCTTTATATTCATATGAAGGTGAACAACTTTCGAAAGGATTTATAAAAAAATTAGATCCCACAAGAAAATTAAAAAAACTTATAAAAGAATTAGAATCTTTTTCCACCATTATTCAGCTGCAATGCGACAGCGCCCACTTGAATCGCAATTCTACCTGCAATTTCACTTGGAACTAATAAAGGAAGACGACCATGCGAATCTGTGATGGTTTCGTAAGCAATTGCAGTCACTTTTCTTTCGATAAGATGACGTGTTTGTACGGGGTCTGGAGCCAAGTGTAGATAGCAAAAAAGCGTTTGTCCTTCATGCATGAGAGCGAATTCAGAATCTTGGAGTTCTTTAACTTTAATCTTTTTACGTTAGCAGGAGTCAATCCTACGCGATATTCGTGATTTTTTACTTCTTTTGGCACTCCAATAATCATACGTCTACTCAAATGTCATCAATTAGAAATGTTTGCTTTTTTCGTAAACCAAAATTGTAGATGACCTGACGGTTTACTTCCACTTAAATTCTTCTGTTTAGGGAAAAGAGAGTGATTTTCGTATTAAAAAAATTTGATTTAAAAAATGGACTTTGATAAAAATACCTAGTCAAAAATATTCTCAGATTTGCAATGTTTTGTGTAAATACGCTCTTTTACGCTAAGCCTGGAATACCGTTCGGGGAACTGCCACTCGAAACTGAAGAATTGGTACTAACGATGAAGCAAAAAAACAATCATTAAAATCTGGTTTTTCTCACGGACAAGCACATAAGCTTTTTGGCGACAAAAACAGAGCGTAAATATTTTAATTTACATACTATGTTTACTTGAACAATCTTGATTGCTAGTAAGATGATTTTATTAAATTATGGCTTCTAAGCGTGGTTGC
Organism: Parachlamydia acanthamoebae; assembly: GCF_000875975.1. NCBI lineage: Bacteria > Pseudomonadati > Chlamydiota > Chlamydiia > Parachlamydiales > Parachlamydiaceae > Parachlamydia > Parachlamydia acanthamoebae. The sequence continues at coordinate 265,330 of NZ_BAWW01000066.1, forward strand.
TAAATTGCCGTCATTAGGTTCTCAAAAAAAATATAACTCAAAGGAGTCTAGCATGGTAAAGAAAGAAATGAAGAGAGCGGCAAAAATAAAAAATTATTTTAAACATATAAAAAAGTGGTTCATATGAGCTTTGAAATGATGTTCACAATATTTAAATTTGTGCTTGCCCCTATCATGTATGGTTGGGTAATAAATGGATGTATTTTTTTATTTTTATATTCACTTGGATTTAATTTTGACAAAAAGGCTAAATTAAAATGTTTTATTCCCGTAACCCTCCTCGTATTAGTTTTTATTACACTTGTTCGTATATCGCTTTGTTAGCTTTTATGACAATATCAACAATGCCTTTATATTCATATGAAGGTGAACAACTTTCGAAAGGATTTATAAAAAAATTAGATCCCACAAGAAAATTAAAAAAACTTATAAAAGAATTAGAATCTTTTTCCAACAAAACAAGTGTTGAAGATCTTAAGGATTTTATACAATCATTTAAGTCCTTTGCAGAAGAGCAAACAGGAACGCGCATTTCATCAGACGATTTGTATCATCTATTTAGAAATAAAGTAGCTGAATTAAAGCTTCCGATCGACCCAAGAAATTATAAATTTTTATTTAAAAAAAAGCATAAGGGCTTGATCGAGAAAAAGCATAAAAATGATGAACAAATTTACATTAACTCATATATTGTTGTGGGCTGTGTTTTTATTGCTTGTGCCCCTCTTGTTGGTGTTATCGGCCTCGCAGCGCCCATTGCGGCCCCATTTTGCTATACTACTGCCACTGCCATAGCTTCAACAGGTATGGGCATGATAATGAATGGACTTTGCGACGACAACAATAAGAATAGGAAAAATTTATTCTTTTTATGCGTAGACAAATTCAACAAAGCAGGCACTAAAGAAGAAGCGAAAAGAATTTATATTTCTCCAAGCCAATTCTCGAGTACTCCAGAAGGCGTTTTTGTTGATATAGAGGAAATGCCATACCTGATATCAATCGATAGTTTATCGTACGACGATTTAGATTTTACTATTATGATCAACGATTCTGAATATCAATAGTTAAGGAAAACAGTCTCGGGCGGTTACAGAAAATAACCGCCTACTCAGGAGCCGAATTCAATGCCAATGGCCATCTCACTCCCTTTCTAAGCCTATAGTTTATTTTAAGATGGAAGTTTCAGTTTTCATCAATTTATTCGCATAAAAATCTTTCTTTAGCTTTAAGTAAACTGCTAACGTCTCATCCAAAGGAAACTCTCAATAGTCCTGAGATAGACGTGAATAAAATTGAATAACGTCCCCTTCATTTTCCTGTGAAATTTCAGCCCATTCGCTGGTTATAATAAATTTTCCACACACATTTTTCACGATCAGGCAAGCGAGCGATAACAATTCTAAATTTATCTTCTTCTAACATCATGGCTCTAAGTTGCCTTTTGTTAAAAATCTTGCCCTTATATCTTCTGGAATCATCAAGGATTCTTCCAAAACTTCTCTGTGACCTCATGGCTGATAGCACTATTTGGTGTGTTAAAATTTCGTCTAAACAATTTTGTCCCTAAATGTTTAAAGTAGTCGCCTTGTCGTTCACTTAGGAAAAAGTTACCTGGACGAGAACCTTGTTTTTGCAATGCTTTACCTGCTTTCGTCAAAGAATTCCGATCTAAAACTTGCCCAGCTTTAGATCAAGATTACATTTCTCTTCTCCAGCAAGAAAAAAATTCTCTTTTATTGCTGAGGGACAATTTTAGACTAGTGCCCATTTTGTAAAATCTAAGACTTTACCAAGAAAATAGAGTTATTATGTGTATGAAAACCTAATACAACGTTCCTACGCCTAATTTTAGCTCATGTAAGTTTCCAACCTATGGACAACGGCATGAACCGCATGTTGTATATTCAGTAGGCCCACATCTTACGCAAGTTTGACCACGGTTTGTCTGGCAGCCCCTACTACATCTACCAGTCCCAGTGCAATTCCAAGTGCCTCCTGTCTCTACTAAATGTAAATCATTTACCGTTTCCTTGATACGTAGATCAAGATCATAAAGATCTTCTTCATCTTTTCTATATTTTTTTTGACTCTTAGAATTTTCGGTATTTTTGAGTTTTGAATCATCATTAAGATCAAAAAAATCCACTCCATTCCTACTATTAATTTTCATCTAAACCTCCAACGATTAAAGTTGTCTTCATCATGAAATATATATGTCCTTAAAACTCTATGAAAAACAGCTGATGTTTAAAACCTTTAGCTAATATGTGAAGTTTTAAGACAGCATTTTAGCGCATGCTCACAAAAAAGACGTAATCGAGTCTCCTGTGAATTATCGCATCCTAATCTATTACAATGCATATGAATCATATGACTATAAATTTCCAATAAACGAGAATTCTCAATATGTTGCGCCTTAGAAAGAAACTGATTTTGAGCGGGAATCCGAATCATTGCAAATTTGTTAACCACGCTACAAATACCTTCTTCTGGCTGATTAGGATCTTCTAAAGCAGGAATCAATTTTAACAATTGATTTTTATATTCTCTGAATCCTTTGAGAAGTTTCTGATCCTGTCTAGCATTACCAAGAACGTCTATTTTTGTTTGCAAATCAAGTCCAAAACCATTAAGAAAACTTACAATGCTTAGTATGTGACACACTGTTTCTAAAGTATCTTCTTTTTTCTCAAAATATTTTAAAAGGCCGGTCACAGCAAGAGAATCAACGCAAAATAAAGATTCCACAGCGTCCATCACATCCTCACCACCATACCTTTCTACTTCTCTTTCGTAGCTATCCAACATAATTTTTTTTATCAATCCCTGTTCCATCCATTGTATACCGATTGGATGAAGCCAAGATAAAATCAAACCATAATAGTGAATGTCTTCAATACGAAGTCGAAAACGTAAATGTCTCTCAGGATCTTGGTAACGAACAAAAAACCAATCATTTATTGAAATGAATTCATTTAAATGTTCAATGAAAGGGATAAATTTGTTTAATAAAAAATTGTTTTCTTGCTCTTCTGATAAATAAACTTTAATATACATCCATTGACTTCCAGGAAGCATCCATCTACTTTTCACTGTCTCAAAAGCCTGCGGAGTTCTCGTATTCTCCGGATAGGGATAGATAGAATTCTTAATAAATGGAACAACAAATTCACCCGAATGGCTTCCTGATTCACTTTTGAGCCATTCAGATGTAATTTCCTCCATTAATTGCAATGATTCCCCCCTTTTTAGTCTAGTAGCGATCTCATTCAGATGAGCAGGATGCTTTGATGTTAACAAAAGGTGTTGATCGCCCTCGGTCATCAAAAATCGATCGGGTAACTTCCACTGTTCGGCCCAGGCTAAGAATTTGACTTTTATGATATCTAAGGAATCTTTCAAAAAGGAAGAAGCGTCTAAATTCCATTTCGCAGGCGATAGAATGCATAATCCCATCCGTACCCGCGGTAAAAAAACAGCCTTTTCTTCCAAACCAGCCCAATAAAATGGGTATAACAATAGATGACGGGATAAAGTAATTTCTCTTATTAATCTTATAGATTCAGGGGCTTGAATATAGCTTAAGACATTTCCTGATCTAGCAAGAATTTCTTCTTTCCCATCTTTTAAAGTGATATAAAATCGTTCATGTGTTGTTCCAATATAGAGATCTTCCAAGCCTAAAATGGAATTGTCTTTGTTATCTATTTCGAGAGAATATTCTCTTAAGCATGGATGGACAGATACATTTGCATTTCTGACGTGTGAAGGCCAGTATGACACTTCAACAACTTTAGCACTTTTCTCTAAATGTTTTTCAGCTTTTGCCAATTTGGATAACTCATGTTGAATTTCCGGGTTGAAAAGATCCCAAAAACGGCCAAAAGTGCTACCTCCACTCCATGTACAATCTGAAAGGTAGAGTTGATAATTTCCTCGATTTATCTCTTCTATGGATTGAGCTTGAATTTTGAAAAAAAGATCGAAAGATGATAGGGCTTTACAAGGATCTGGTAATTCTTCTTCTACCAACTCGAATAGAGAATTTAGCCACTCTTCAGTTAGCACAATCTCCTTTTGATGATTCAGCATGGATTCTTGCCATTTTTTATTGAGGCATTTTTCCCATTGTTGAGAAAATTTATCAAAAACTGACTTTTCATCAATTTGTGGATAAGTAAGAAAAGATCCTAATCCTTTTTCTTCACTTAGCAATTCCTTAAGTGGTACGATTCTGTGTAGACCGAACTTTTCAATAAATTTCTTTCGATAGGCCTCTAACGAAGTAAATTGAGAAGAACGGCTTGCGGAAATTTTCCAAAGGAATGTCACTGCTTGTTGCAATTTTAGCAATATCTCATTCGATAAATAAATAGGCGTTCCCTTATAGCTTGCATCTACATGTAATGGAGATTGGATAGGAACCACCGCATCCATACTTTTTCTTAAGTTCTGCAATGATAATTCTCCACTTCCCAGTGATGTTGATTGATAATCAGAAAGTTTAGTTTCCAATTCATTCATCCATACAGCATTTGGAAGAAATTTCATCAATTCCTTGAAAGGAGAATCGCTTAGCAAAGAAGGCAAAATTCCAGGCAAAAGGATTTGGTGCGACAATAATTTCTTGATGACTTCAAACGTCTTTTCTTTATTTAGATTGGGTAGCACTTCAAGTAATTTTTCCCATAACTGATCAATGGACAAGCGGCTCTTAGCCATTTCGAAAATGGTAATTACTAAACGATTAGCATATAAAGAAATTGTTTTTGGTGTTTGTATTTTTTTATCTTTAATGAAACGAAAATATTTTAAAAAAAGACGATCACCCTTCAAGTCTACTAAACTATTGCTTTGTACTAAAAGAGCTGAGAAATCCGAATTTTCCCGATAAAACTTTTTGACAAGAGCATAAATCCATTCCATATCTGGCCTGGCTCTTCTATAAACCTTTGTTAGGTCTAAAGATCCTCTTGTTTCTTCATCCCAATAACCTGCTGTGACAAAGGAGAACAATCCAAATGGAGTTGCTCTGCTAGCCATACGATTTATATAATTTTGTAAACTTCTACACACTTGTGTAGGATTTTTTAATGGTCGTTTTTGTAGAGCTTGATATAAAGAGTGAGATGCAATGCTAATAGCCTCTCTAAACAATTCATCATTATCAAATTTGCTTAGAACAGCATTTATCCAATTGTCTTCTAGATGCATGGATTCTAATTCATCTATTGACCAGAATGGAACTCTCAATAAAAAAAATGAAGCGGGGATAAATAGGGGTTCATTCATGAATTAAAAGTGGAAGTTTCCATGTTGAGTGTTCTTGTGATAATGGTAGCAAACTTAAAATCGCTCCTACGCTTCCCTCTAAATATCCTATCTTATCTAATTCGATTTGGCCTCCTCGACGACAAGGCTCAATATCTTTGAAGCCAAAAGCAGCCTCTTGTTGATAAGCAGAATATAAGAGAAACTTTAATTTTTCAATTTCTTCAAATAAATCCTCACCATCCTCTTCATTTGCCATTTCTTGAGTTATTGCTAATAGACCTGCGATACCATGGCATAGTATTGGTGATGGAATCTCCCATTGTTCGAAAGAACGTCGAAAAATCCCCTGGAATGCTTTTTTAGCTAATAATTTTAGCCCCTGATCTCCAAGGGCTTTCCCTGCTAAATAAAGTGATCGGGCAACCCCAGGCGTTCCATAGCACCAAGCATCTCTAGAAGGTACACTAGGTTCATCATATTCATTTACTTCTTCTTCAAAAGAAACATAAAATGGCCAAATCATAGATTCATTAAATACAAAACTCTTTGCTTGTAACCAATTAGCAATGATGTTGATCGCATCCTTTTGCCCCTCTACTTCAATTCCCCTTATAGAAGCAATAGATAAATACGCTAAAATACCAGTCACGCCATGGGCTAAACCTAAATTGAAATTTCCCTTCGACAATCCATCCTGAACACGATAATTAAGAGGATCTTGCCCTGATACATACCAACCAGGAACTTTTTTCCCCTCAACTTTGATGGGCCGGACTAGATCAATCAGCACCTTAATAATCTTAATAGTGCAATCCATTGCTTCCTGGGAGGTATTTTCCAAAATATAGCGCCCAATACCAGTAATTCCCTGTATGGGGTCATAAAGTTTAACCATAACAGGAGTCTCATTAGAGAGACATATACGAATCGGTTCTAAATATTGTTTCTCAATCCTTCTTAATAAGTATTCATCTAAAGTCTTTAGCATTTTTTGATAACGCATTCTCTTACATGACGCAAGATGTAAAGAAAAACAAATTCCAGCAATACCGTTATAAAGAGATAAATCTGGATTTAAACCTTGAGATTCAATTGTTTCTTTAATCCTTAAAACATATTGATGAACGACATCATCGGCATTTATGAGGTTATGGCCATTGAGCTCGGCGAAAAGAATTAACAACCCAGGATATCCTTCAGCCAAGGAAAGAGGATTCCAAATTCTTTCAAACGGCCAGTATGGATCGGGATTTTGAGATTTTTGATCGAGCATAACCCCTTTCACCCGATCAGGATCTGTCATGTTTTCTATAGATCTAATTAAACGCTGATCTATTTCTTTTATCTGAAGGATTTCCAACATTACAAATATAATTTCATGTAGTTTATTTAAATTTAAGATTTAGCAATTACAAGCACTTCCTGTAGCATCTGTAATGTGGCAAGGACAGACGCTTGCAGCGCAGGTTCCGCAAGTATACGTACTTAATGTCTGCTGATGCGGTTGAAGCTTTTGTTCACTAATTTTAATGTCTAAATCATAGAAATCTTCTACCTTCTCTTCAGGGACGATCAATTGTTTTTTTTCTTGTGGTTCAATAGGTATAAATTGTTGAAAGTTTCTAGTAATTTCCATACGGTTTCCATCCATTTAAATTTTTCAGTTAATTTATGCGTTAGCTTTCTTCCCGTCAACTCCTTTCTGGAACTCATGATTGTACAATATTTTAACAATACCTCTATAATATAGTATGGACAAGTAATGCTGTACCACTCACTATCATTGATTTACAAAATGAGTGCATTTTTTAGAACAAGAATCACCCGGTTCGTAATCATAGACTACAAAAAGAATTACAGAGTCATCAATGAAGGGGAAAAAACATTTTCCCATACTAAGGAAATATGATTCATTCTGGAATGGAATGAAATAAAACATATGCATGAGAAAACGCATCTGATTTTTACGGCCTAAATGGACAAATTTGCATATATTCTTCCCTCAAACCTGCTGTAGCAAACATAAAAATTTCTTACGATCCCCCTAAACATGCCTCCGAAGGTAAGTAGAATTCCCAGGCCAACTTTTGAATTTATTTCCGTAAATAACCAAATAAAAAATATTCACCATTAGATAGAGTCAAAAAATTTGATTAAAAAAAGGACCTTTGATAAAACTCTTTAGTCAAAATTATTTTAGGAGAGAGCATGAAAACAAGCATTCACAAATGGCTCTACGCAATCCTTTTTGCGATGTGTTGTGTCAATATGCTCTTGTTCGCCAAACCCTCACCCCAACTTGGTGCCAACGTTTCTGTGGATGATCGACAATGGGTTTTATGCGATCCAATTCTGCCTCATGAGCAGGAAACGATTTGGTTAATGCCTGAAGACGGATCTTTCGAACGCAAGGAATTTATCCGCATTAAATTTTACCCTCCTTATACCCGTTTTAAAGAGATCTCTCTTGTAATTGAACACCCCGAAAAGTGCCGAATTTATGCTGCAGAAAAACAAAAGAACAGAATTCTTTCTGCCGCTTATTTTCCTCATAATGACAACTTTGATATTTGCCTGATTTTTAAGGGGAAAAAGCAAATTTACGAAATCCATTATTCCGTTCCAGCCAAATCTATTTCCGAAGAAGAACGCCATCAATGGATCGATCGTTTTAAACACATCGAGGAAGCTTCCACGATTTCTTCAGAGGGGCTCATCATTAATCAAATAGTAGCCATCCGGAATAACGTGCCTTTAGATCTGCCCAAACAGGAAACCTTCCATCACCCTGTCCAGAACTTGTCCATTGCTTTGCCAAAATCCTGGATATTTTTTGAGCAAGTTGAGGAGACCGAAAGATTCCCCGGAGAATTGCAGCAAATCTCATATGCCGTTTTTGGCCGTAAAGATTTGCTGATCCACGGCAATATTGCCATTACAAAACTTCCCCAAAAAATCTCATATGAACAAATGGAAAAAAACTGGAAATATACCCTTCATGTTTTAAAGAAAGAGGGTTTAAATGTGTTGGCCGAAGGTTCTATTACGTCTATTGATGGCCTAAAAGGGAAGTTTATCGTTTCAACAATTGGAGATGATATCGTCAGTAAGTCTTTTTACATGGTCGATGACCAACAGTACAGGGTAGAAATTTTTACTCACTCCAAAAATTTCAAAACCGTTCGAGAAGATATTTTCCGTTATTTAAAAAATTTTTCAGTCAACAAATTGGATCTTTCTTATCAAGTTAAAAAGTTGATTTAAAAATATGTAATACGCTACAACCCATAAATCTCAAAAACCTCTTAAACAATGAGGAAATGATGTTTTATTTCAGAAGTTTATTCTCTCTTGCCCTTCTCACTTCCCTATTCATCTGTTCACAAAGTCATGCTTTTACCCGTCGCCCTCCTCCAGGGGTCACTTTCCCTATTGATAATCGCACATGGGTCCTCAACGATTCTATCCTTCCCTATGGACAAGAAGAAATTTGGTTAATGCCCGAAGAGAATGCAAAAAATCATGACGAGTTCATTACAGTCAAGTTCTATTCTCAGCAATCTCACATGCGAGACCTAACTGTTAAAACAAAATTTTCGGAAGGGTCTGAAGAATATACGAATCAACGTTCAAAAAATAAAATCCTCATTGCTGTCCACAATAGCCTTGACGATCGTTTTTCTATGGTCTGCTATCTCCAGGGAAGAAAATATTTGTACGAAGTCATGTACACCTGTCCTGCAGAGCATATTTCAGATGCAGATCGACGTCTTTGGATTGAGCGTTTTGAAAAATTAAAAGAGGCTCCTATGATAGCGGATCCCGATTGGTTAGTTGTTAAGCCTTCTAACGTCATGTTGAATGAAGAAAAAGTTAATATTTGCCTCAATACACAGCTTTACAATAATGCTTTAATGGACTTTTCTCTGCAGCTACCAAAATCGTGGAGAATTGCCGAAAAGAAAAGTGACGTTCCTCACACCTCAAATATATTTGGTTTAAAAAACCAAAGCTGTGCTTTTTTCTCCAGATTGGACAGCCTAGTTTTTGGCAGCGTCTCTGCTATCCCAATCTCCAATGAGTCTGGGGAAAAGATTCAAGATATTTGGGAAGAGGTTCTAGCATCCCTAAAAAATGATGGCATTAATGTGGTTGCCGAAGGACCGATTAAGACATATAGCGGTCTCAAGGGCAATTTTCTCATCATCCGAGGCGACGATGACCTCGTTTGTTGGACAGCCGCATTTACAGGAAATAATAAGAATTATCTTGTGGGAGCATGGACACACAGCAAAAATTTTAATGCAGTAGGGAAGGATGTCTACCAGATTTTACGGAACTTTTCTTTAAATGGCCCACTCCTGTAATCTGTTCTTCTAGGTGGCCAAAATGGCCATCTCTTTATCATGGGATGACATTATGTGCGCAAAAAACAAAATTCGGTGCCAATGGGTCACAGAAGGCCAAGCCTTGTATGAAAATTATCATGACACAGAATGGGGTGTTCCTGTCCATGATGATTATAAACACTTTGAATTTCTCATCTTAGAAGGGGCTCAAGCTGGACTGAGCTGGATAACTATTCTCAAAAGACGTGAGGGCTATCGTAAAGCTTTTGCAAACTTTGATCCTAAAAAGGTTGCTGCTTTTGGAGAAGACAAAATCGCCGCTTTAATGCTGGATGAGGGTATTATTCGAAATAAACTCAAAATCCAATCAGCTGTAACTAATGCCAAGCTGTTTTTGGATATCCAAAAAGAATTCGGTTCATTCGATGCCTATGTGTGGCAATTCGTTGGAGGCTCCCCTCTTCAAAATCGCAGAACGTCCATCCGCGATGTCCCCGCTGAAACACCGGAATCCCAAGCTCTAAGTCGTGATTTGCGCAAAAGAGGCTTTAAATTTGTGGGCCCTACGGTGATGTATGCCCACATGCAAGCAACCGGTCTTGTTAATGACCACACGATCGATTGCTTTCGATATTCTCAACTATGCTCGTAGTGATCTTTTAACAAGAGATCTTCGAAAGAAAATTCGACTTCTCCGATTAAACGAAAAATCCCCGCTAAGTTAATGGTTAACAGGAATGCACCGGCTGCGCGCATCACTAAAAGGGCCACTGTTTGGTCAAAGAATGCAAAAAATGTGAATACGCAAACGCTGTAGATTAAATACAGCCGTGCCCCTTTTTCTGGATGAAGATAACGTGCACATTTAATGCCCACGATTAAAAATGACACTAAAGTGGTATAACCCAAAATACAGATAAAAACAGGCATAATCATTGAAATCCACGGAAAATATTGAGCTAATGCCAATTGCACCAAAGGAGCTCCTTCGCCCGTTAGAGGGAGTGACCATAAACCTGTTACCAAAACTACTAATATACTCAGCGTGCAAATCAAGTTGTTTAGAACAACTCCAAAAAATGCCATTCTTGCCTGTCGCTCTGGATAAATGGTATGTGATTCACTTTGGATGATCGAGTCATATCCGATCCCAATATCTGATGCATAACAAGCCCCTGCCATCCCATTTTGGATGGCCATTAACATTGAGCTACCCGCAAAACCTCCGATTGCCGCATGCCCATCAAAAGCCGCATGCATGACCATCGAAAAAATAGAGGGAAGCTCTGAAAAATGGGAAAAAATAACCCACAAACATAAGCTCATGTAAACAATCATAAAAAAAGGCATGACCCAGCAGCACACTTCAGCTGCACGCGAAGCTCCCCCGATACTTGTGTATAAAACCAATCCAAGAAGACCCAAGGCGATGAACATGCGATTGAATCCCCAAGAATATGTCAACGTATCTACAACCACATTAAATTGATAAATCTCCGCTCCATAAATACATAAAAGCACACAAATAAGCATGGGAACCCATCGAACAGCAAATGCTTTTTTAAGAAAGTACATCGGCCCTCCATCGTAACCGCCATAAGTGTTTTGAACGCGATATTTAAGTCCTAAATAAATCTCAGCATATTTGATTAAAGTTCCAATGAATCCCGCTAACCAAACCCAAAATAATGCACCAGGGCCGCCTAATTGAATCGCCGTGACAATGCTGACAATGTTGCCCACTCCAAGCATTCCTCCAATCGAAGCAAAAAATGCTTTAATCGGTTTTAAGCCTCTATCTTGATCATTTTTTTGGAGAATTTCTTGTGCAAATGTTTGCACCACCAAAGGGAACGCACGAATTTGGAAAAGCCCAGTTTTGATCGTCAAATAACATCCAAAAGCAGAAATAATAAAAAAACCAATATACCCCCAAAAGAAGGCATCAACATCCAAAAAAAATTGAAATAAATGGGAAAACATACCTATTCCGTAAAACTAAAAAAATAAAAATGAATATGCACATGCAAGTGGCATGCGAAAAATCAAAAAAATGCCCAGAAAGCCATCTGGTTCAAACAAACACAAAAAAGGGGAATTTATTTTCGTTTAGAAGCAACGAAAGAAGATTTACGTTTCAAAAACGTTGAGGAAGAGAGGAATTTTTGACCATTGGATTGCGAACGCAGTCGCCTAAGTAAAAGAGTAAACATGTTGACCTCACAACTTTGATTAAAGTGAATAATATTTTAGATGATTCTCTTTTTTAAAGAAATATTTTTTTATTTGACAAAGATTTAACTTGTTCATATAAAAATTTGTCATCGATTTCGCTTCAAAACATTTAAACTTTCCTAAATAGGGAGACCCTCATGGATAATTTTGATGCTGCTTCAAAAATCACAAATGAATTTCGAAAAAATCTTTTCAAAAAATATAATGCCTTTTCTAATTCACACAAACATCTAGGCCGCCTACTTGCATTTTCTGTAGCCATTCTTGATATCTCAGTTGAAACGGGAGCATCGCCACTAAGATCGATTCAATTTCTTGCTGTTGCGGCTATAAATTTAGCTAGAGCCCCATTTTCTCCAAAATATACTTTTAAAAATTCCATCAAATACTTCGAAAGATCGATGGTAGAGGCCGCCAATTTTCCGATTAAAGTCTTTCTGGCGCCTGCTAAAATCTTTTACCAGACAATTATAATAATGAAAGATCCAAGAAGAGCTTATTACTTCGATTATAAAAAACCTAAGTATCATAATGAATTTGCTCCATACAATCGAGAGCGATACAACAGTTCTCAACATGCATATGCTCATGCACAAAGTGCGCATAGCTACCACAACCAAAGCCAATATCCAAGTCCAAGCCAATCCTAATAATTCGTGGCGCTCAAAGATTTTTGAGCACCACTTCTGAATAGTTTTTGCAAAACTGCTGATTTCTCTGACTTTCATTATTTTTAAAAAAGGAGTCTTGTTTTTTTAGGAAGAGATGTATAGAATTTTTTTGCATTTATCGTTTAAAGGATTCAGCAATGGAAACAAACCTTGATCCCCCCTTACCTAGATTTCCTTGGAAAGATGAAGACTTGCTCCAACATCTCACCGATCTACCAACAGAGCTATTAGAGCATACTTTGAGTTTTTTACATCCAGGTCATCCTCTAAATTTAGAGCATGAAATACAAAAAGCCTATCATCTCATTAAAGAATCTGATCAAAGCCAATTAGATCATGAAGCAATTTCTAAAACTGTTACATGCATATGGAAACGGTTAAAAAAGTATCAAGCCATCACGTTGCTCTATAGACAAATACCCCAAATGGAAATGATTTGGGCCGCATTTGCACAAAAATTTCCCTTATTATTTGAAATTGAGCAACGTCTAAAAATTCGAAAATTAATTGCTGAAACGATTAGCCACGACATGCTGAATGATAAATGGCAGAGCCATCTTTGGTATCCATTAGTCTCTTTAAAGCGACCTTCAAAAAATGTATTTGGCACCGTTTGGAAAGATATTGATCCCTCTTTTGAAACAAGGCTATTAAAACCCATGGTTGATAAACTTCAAGATTTCATAGGGGCCCACATCTATTCTAAAACAAGGGAAGATCCTCAACCGTGTGATTGTTGCCAAAGCATGTCTAAAATAAATGTGGAGATAGATTTGGAAGCCCTTATTTTTAACCCTTTTGCGGATATGTCACTTCAGTCGATCTTATCTCAATCTGTGCCACCCGCAGAAGTCCACCCTATTCTGGTCGATAAAATCATCCAAATTATTCAAAATTGGCAATCTTTGCAAAAACTTTCCGAACCTTATAGCGCCTCGAAAGGAAATTTAAATCACTTTATTCGATTTTTACAAAACGAATTGCAAGCGCAGATAGATAAAATCCTTCAACTAAGACTTCCGACTGAGGTTATCCCCACTTGCACTGCAGATATTCCTGATGTTTTAAAAACACTGCAAAGTATCCAAATTTCCTCTACACCAGATTCTTCTATTGTTTCCCAAATAGGGGAATACCCTGCCTCTGCACATATTTGTGTTCTGATTAAAGTTCGAAATTTCAACGATAGGACAGACGAAATTTCTTGGGCAAATCCTCCTCATTGCCTAAAGGGGATCGTAGGCTTGGCCATCAAATTTCTCAACAAAGGCTATCATGTGAAGTTATCTTAATAATTCGATTTTCATAAAATTTATTTAAAAAGAAACTGTTTTAAAAATAAGATAGAAAATTTTCCCGTATCATGCTAAAACAATTCCTTTTTCAAGGAGTTTAATCATGGAGTCAATGTCTTTTTCAAGAGTCTCTTCACAAGAATTTCCCCTTCCTGCATCTTTTAAAGATTTGTTAAAGGGGAAAAAAGCGTTTTATAAGCGACCTGACTACGTCGAAACGACAAAGCAGGATTTTTCCCAAAATCCCTCTCTACAAGTGTCCTATACCTGGAATTCTGAAAGTAGAGTCATAAGGATTGCAAAAAAAATATTTGCGATAATTATTTTTCCTATAGGCATTCATAAACTCCTACATAGCCTTGCAGGAAAAATCTTCTTATTACCCTCCTCCACTCCAGTTATTATAGGCTATCCTGAAAATTATGCCGACCAAGTAAGATCGAATATTTCACTACATAGTGAATGGAGATATAAGCGCATCGCGATCCAAGTAGATGGCTATAAAATCGATGCAACCATTGTGGGAAAAACATCTACATTGAGTAATGGCAGATGGGTATTAGAATCTCTTGGCAATGGGCAATTTTGTGAGGAAGAGTTAATGGAAGAATCGACTTTTAAAAAAATATTAACATCTCTTCATGGTAATGGTCTCGTTTTTAACTATCCTGGAGTGGGTTCAAGCACAGGTCTGCCCAGTAGAAAAGCCATGGCTAAAGCCTATCGCGCAATGCTTAATTTCTTAGAAGATCAAAAGATCGGGATAGGAGCCAAAGAAATTATCGGATATGGACATTCCATTGGTGGTGGTTCTCAAAGTGATGCATTGAAAAAACATCCGTTAAAAAAAGATATCAAATACGTATTTGTGAAGAGCAGATCTTTTTCCACTTTGTATCGAACAGCAATTCATGTGACTTATAGACCTCTCGCTTTTTTGGTAAAAATCTTAGGATGGAATATGAATTCCTCCAAAGTTTCTGAAAAGCTCCAAGCTCCCGAAATTATTCTGCAAACTGCAAAAGTGGCAAGCTACGAAGAAATAAAAAACAGCTCTAAGATTATTGACGATGGGATTATAACAGCAAAAGCATCATTGGCTAAGAAGTTATTGGATGATGAAAAATGCGCAAAGAGAAACAAAATCTTTATTGGGATTCCTGATGATCACTTTGCGGAATTAAGTGATCCGACCTTTTTGGCAACAAGAATAGAGAGCCTTTTAAAAACTTCTTAATCATTCTTAAGATTTAGGGGGCTTAACCCCCCTATCACTCTATACAGATACGATCTCAGGCTCTGGATTCTCAGCCTGGTTAAATTCAATTGAGAGAAGCTTAGAAACCCCTTTTTCTTCCATTGACACACCAAATAAACGATCCGCAATCGCCATGGTGCGCTTGTTATGCGTAATGATAATAAATTGGCAACGATCCACAAATTCTTTTACAACATTCACGAAACGCTCAACATTAGAATCATCAAGCGGAGCATCAATCTCATCCAAAATGCAGAAAGGGGCTGACTTCACCTCAAAAATCGCAAAAAGTAATGCGACAGCGGTTAAACATTTTTCTCCACCCGATAGCAAATTAATGGAACGCATCTGTTTTCCTGGAGGTTTTGCAATGATTTCAATGCCGGCTTCCAAAATATCCTCTGTATCGGTGAATTGCAAATCGGCCTCTCCTCCAACGAAAAGGATCTGAAAGTTCTTCTGAAAGTTGGCGCGGATTTTTTCGAAAACTTCCTTAAAAATTTTGCGACTTTCAGCATCTAGCTGCTCAATAATCCCCAAAAGTTCACTCTTGGAAACCTCAAGATCATCAATTTGCTCATTCAAGAATTGATAACGCGTTTGGTATTTGGAATACTCTTCAATGGATGTCAGATTGATATCACCCGCAGATTCGATTTCATGCCGCAATGCCCTTAAAATTTTTTCGGCTTGTTCCAAAGATTTTTCCGTTTGGGGCACTTGCTTACGTGCTTCTTCGATTGTCAAGGCATATCGTTCTTGCAATTCTGCCAGAATATTGTCTCGTTGCGTTTGGGTTTGTGCAGCTTGGGTCTCCAATTGATAAAAAACCTTTTCTTGCTCTTTGAGCTGCTGATTAAACTGGGCTATCTGGCTTTCCATTTGTTCAATGCGTGCTTTTTTAGTTGCCACCTTTTTCTCAAGCTCAGAACAAGCCTCTACGACCTTTCCAAGATTACCTTCTACAGTTTTTAATAAGGATCCGTATTCTGATCCTTTCTGTTTAAACTGAGCTTGTTGCTCTTGACTCATCTCAAGCTCTTCTTCTAGACGCGCTTGTTGCTCATGCCCTTCCTTATTTTTCACTTCTAATACATGCAAGGCATGGCTAACTTTTCTAGATTCGTCAAGCACTTGGTGAAATTGCGCTTCTGTGTATTGAAAATCACTTTGCTCTTGCTTGAGCTGCTGAGATTCTTTTTCCACTTGCTCAGAAAGGGTAGAAATGGCTCCTTTGACGTTTTGGACCTGTGTTTTAGCTATTTTTAATTTTGTTTCTAAATCTTCGACCAAAACGATTAGTTCCTCATGCCCCAGCTTTAAATGACGTAAATCCGCTTCAACTTGAGCTCTTTCACTCTTTGTTTTTTCTAAATCCCCTAATAATCGCTGCAGAGAGAAGTTACTTTCCATTAACTTCATTTCATCTTTTCGAATGACTTTGTCCAGTTCCATCCGTTCCACTTGCAGCTTTGATTTTTTGGTGGCAAGCTCCGTTAACCGCTCTTCCTGAAGGCGTAAGACTTTATCAAGCTCTTTAAGCTTCTTTTCCAATGTTTTAAGCTCGGCTTCCCGGGCAAAGGGGTTGTTTTCTTTCTGGAAACCAAAAAAGACCACTTTCCGATGATCCACGAAGCTTTCTTCTTCTGTTAAAATCTCAATGCCTTGCTTTTCTAGCAGCAGTTGCATCGCAGATTCGGTGGTATCACACATTTTCAAATCAGCAAAAAAGTGGTGAGAAAGAGAGGTTGAAAGACTTTCTAAGCACAAAAGTGAAACGTCTTTGAGTTGATGTTTGAGAATAAACGCGATTACCTCGGATAAATCTGCACGCTTTTCAACCACGAGTGTTTGTGCGTAGGATCGCATTACAGCGGCAAAAGCTTTGGCTGTTTCGGAATTAGATTCAACACACTCATAGAGAGCTTTTAATTTTTTATGCAGCGGACTTTTGGCATTAGCAGATTCTTGTAATAGCTTTTTACTTCCGGCAGAAAATCCTTCCAGATCTTCTTTCATCCTTTGCAGAACTTTTTGGCGGGCATTTCCTTCTGCGATCTCCCTTTGCAATTGGCTGAGGTGCTGCTGTCCTAGCTCAATCTCTTGAGCCAAATCCTGGAGCTGCTTTTCTAATGCATTGAAAAGTTCTCGCTGCCGGTCGATTCCACTGGAATATTCCTCCACTTCTTTTTTCCGAATAGCTGCTTGCTCAGCGTATTGATCAATTGTCTGTGAAAGTTTTCTTTTACGCTCTTGCAACTGCTCTGTACGCTCTATATTTGTCTCTAAGCGCAACCGATTCTGCTTTAAATCGCTCTCATACTGATTTTCTTTCTGGATTAAATTGAGAAGATCTTTTTGCTTTTCCTGGTATTCTTCCCGCTTCTTCTTCAGAATTTCGTCCATTGACTGCACTTTCTGCTGCTGGGCTTCTCTTTTTTTCTCCCAACTTTTTTGTTCAGCATCTAGCTTCGCTTGCTGCTTACGCAGCCCGTCTGATTCGGTCTGATGAAATTGTCTTTTTTCAATAATGGCTTCGAGTTCTCGCTTCCATTTCTTTTCTTTTTCAAGTAGATCTCTTAAACGTTCTTCATTAGAACGCATTTCTTGCGATTTGATCTCTTTTTCACTTTGAGTTTTATAAACCTCTTCCTTTCTACTTTGAAAAATTTTCTCTTCCTGCTCGAGGTCCACCTTAGCTTCTTTGAATTTTTCGTGCAAAATAGAAGCGTCTTTGACTTGAGCATCCCACTGCTCTTTATGCCCTTGCTCTTTCTTTTTATGGGATTCTGATTTCGCTTCTAAGGTATCCCATCGCATAATTAGCACAATCTTTTCAAAAGCTTCTAACTTCGATTTATTCTCTTTGTAAACGCGCGCTTTTTCGGCTTGTTCTTGCAAAACGGTGATCTGCTTTTCCACTTCTAGATGGATGTCTTTAATCCGTGTGATATTGCCATCTGATTGCTGCAATTTTCGCAAAGCTTCCGCTTTTCGCAGAAGAAAGGGCCCAATATCGGCCGCGCTATCGAAAATAAAGCGTCTTTCTTGGGGACTATAGTTAATCACCTGATCAAGCTTGCCTTGTTCAAACATAGAAAATGAGTTTTTGCCAACGCCTGATCCAAGAAAAAGATTTTGAACATCTTTTAAGCGCACAGGATTGCCGTTGATGAGATAGACAGATTCTCCATTGCGAAAAAGACGACGCGTCACTGAAACTTCATTGTAATCGATGGGAAGCTCACCTTGGTTACCTGTAAGCGTAAGGGTAACCTCAGCCATATTTAAGGGTTTCCGCTGGGAAGCCCCCGCAAAAATCACGTCATGCATTTTTCCACCGCGCAGGGATTTGGCGGATTGCTCTCCTAATACCCAACGAAATGCATCGGCTGTATTGGATTTACCGCAACCATTAGGTCCTACAATGGCAGTGATCCCTTCATGGAACTTTAAAGTGGTCCGATCGGCAAATGATTTAAATCCTGTAATTTCTATTTCTTTGAGTCGCAAAACAGCCTCCACTAAATTTAAACTGATTGTTTGGTTGCCTGGATGGCTTCTGGAAGAGAATCAAAAAGATTGGCTTCTCCAATTTTATTTAAAATGCCCGAAACCTGCATTTCCTTTTTACAGTTGGGCATCACTTCCGAAATAAATAAACGGTTGCCATTTTTATGTGCGGCATTGGCTAAGCGTCCAATGGTATGCAAGCCTGTCGCATCCAGTAATAACATTTGGTTCATTCTAAAAATGATAAATTTTTTGTCGTCAAGACTTGTCATAAAAATATCTTCGAACTTGCCTGCAGCGCCAAAGAAAAAGGCTCCATTTAGTTCGAATATTTGCACATTCTCAGGAATTTGGACGCGACGCATTTCATCAAGAGTATAGAAGGTATCTGGGTCAGAATGATCATCCATTTGGCGTTGAAATTTCTTAATGTCGGAAACATCACTCATTTTTTTCATAAATAAAAAGGTGGATAAAACAATACCTGCTTGAATGGCAATGACAAGATCAAAAAAGACGGTCCCCAAAAATGTGGTCAAAAGCACAAGTCGATCTGCCTTAGGAGCAGATAACAGAGACTTAAACTCTCTCCATTCACTCATGTTATAAGCCACTAAGACTAAAATTCCTGCTAAAGCTGCCATGGGAATAAGCCCAACGAGAGGTCCGGCAAACAACACAATGGCGAGGAGAGTAAAAGCATGGATAATGCCTGCTACGGGTGTACGTCCCCCATTACGAATATTTGTGGCTGTCCGTGCAATAGCGCCCGTGGCTGGGATCCCTCTAAAAAATGGGGTAATCACATTAGCTAGGCCCTGTGCAATTAATTCTGTATTCGGGCGATGCTTTCCTCCTATCATTCCATCTGCAATGACAGCACTTAACAACGCTTCTATGGAGCCCAAAACAGCAATAGTGATCGCGGAAGGCATAATGTCCGCAATGTTCGTCCAATCGTAGTTGGGTAATTGGGGAGCCGGTATGGTAATCTTTAAATCCCCAAACCGATCTTGGATACTTTCGACAGGGATATTCAAAAAATAGGTTAAGCCTGTCACGATAACTAAAGCTAAAAAAGCACCTGGCAACTTCGGAAAAAAACGAGGTGTGAAGATCGAAATGGCTAATGTTAAAACACCCACTAAACACGCGTACACATTGAAAGATCCACTGGAGTGTGCATACGCCATCCATTTGTCAATAAATTCACTCGGAATATGGTTCATTTGTAAACCAAAAAAATCACGCATCTGGGATGAAAAAATCACCACAGCAATACCGCTTGTAAAACCAATTACAACGGGCAAAGGGATAAACCGTATCCAGGTCCCTAATTTGACAACTCCCATGCCAATCATGAATAGACCTGCAATGATAGTCGCAACGGCCAACCCTTCAAAACCAAATTTTTCCACAACCTCATAGATAATGATCACAAAAGCACCTGTCGGCCCCCCAATTTGGACTCGACTCCCCCCTAAAGATGAGATTAAAAATCCTGCAATAATGGCCGTGATAATTCCTTGCTCTGGTGTGACTCCACTTGCAATGCCAAAAGCAATGGCCAGCGGAAGAGCAACGATTCCGACGATGATTCCTGCGATGAGATCTCGTGTCAATTGCTCGGTCGAATAACCTTTTAAAGTTGTCAGTAATTTTGGATAAAACATTTGAATCCTCAAATAAGTGCTCAATACAAACGAAACTATCATGCAATACTAGTGAGATTAGAAACAGAAAAATGTCTTTTTTAAGATAAGTTCTTAATTTTTAGAAAGTTCTTCTTTCAAAAAAGTTTGATATAGCCTCTTATCGAATCAATCCTTTATATTGACTTTTCCGCGAACGACTCCTGGTAATCACGCCCATGAAACGACAATTATTTTTTTGGATACAACAGAGCTTAATTAGCCTCTTTCTTGCCTTGATTTGTTTCGGATGCCATTTTTTTAATCCTCCCCTCTCAGTTTTTGATGTGGCACCCGAACAATCGATCTTTGATGCCTGCGTCGTGCGTTTTCGTCCCATTATGATGACCACGTTGGCCACCTTGCAGGCGCTGTCCCTATTGCTTTAGCTTTCGGTGGAGGGGCAGATGCTCGTCGACCATTGGGCATTGTGATTATCGGAGGAATGGTTTTTTCTCAGCTTGTAACCCTTTTTTTAACACCCGTTATTTATCTCTATCTAGAACAGTGGAATGAAAAACTGTCACCAAAACATTTAGAGTAATTTTATCAAGGAGTTTGAAATGACATTTATGATTCAAAGAGATCCACATGGCGCTTTTGGACCCGCCATGGCTGTTTTTGACACTGCTAGAACCCTTAAAACAAAAAATTTAGCGAAATACACCCTAATTCTTGAAGAAAATTTTAAACGGCTTGCCGGGTTTTCACCCTCAGGAAGAATAGAGTTTTGTGCCGAAGTCCTGCATAGCAAAGAACAAGCGACTCCTTTGAATGTCGCACAAATTCTTGGATCACAATTTTTTAAAAGCATGCAAAAAGAAAATGTCCCACCTCAATCTCACGAAAAAGCTCTAAGGGTTCTAGCACCAGTGATGACGGCAGATTATCTTAAAGAAAGATCTTTAAGTGAAGAGGATCAGCAACTTCTCTATGAATGGATCGCTAAATTTGTCGTAAGCTACGTTTCCAACGACCAGATCCTCAATTACATGGCTCCCGAAAGTAAAAATGCCAATCAGTTTATCCAAAAAAGGAAAGAAATAGGAACCAACGTTTACAATAGCGTCTTGGACAAAAGCCTGATTAAAGAAGACTATCAAATTTTAATAGAGACTTTAAAATCGACGTTAAAACTCGCAGAAAATGCAAAAAATCCCGCACTCGTGCTCGACCTAATCGGCAAATATGCCCAGCTTTTTGCCATGCATGAAAAAGCCCCCATTAAAATGGGAGATAGCATCATCACCTCTTACAAGGATTTTGAAAGGAAGATGTTCCCTGAGAATGCTTCCGACTAAATCTTTAACATTGTCGGATTAGAAACCCATGCGCAACCCAACAATGCCGCTATAAGAATGCTCACGTCCGTTCAAATACGTATCTCCTGTCAAAGTTCCATACAAAGAAAGAATACGTGTTAATTGCACGGTGATGCCAAGCGTTCCCTGAATCCAGCTGCCTTCTAATTCTGATGAAAAGCCGACACGACCTAGAGAAGTCGAAAAAAATGTTTTGGATTGTCCATCAAAATCATGCCATGCATTTGCACATAGCCACAGTGAGCATTGCCGGAATTGATCAGAATCCGCACGACCTAATGTCCAGGATTTAGCTAAACGCAAACCAAGCCTTCCCAATACTGAATGAGTTCTTCGGAAATGAATTTTTGTAGTAATTTCTTTTTTATCATGGAGAGACAAAGTTTGATAAATTAACTGTGCCTGCGGTTCTAAAGTGAGATATTTTAATTCAAGCGGATACCCCCCTTCTACCGATCCAGCCATTTCAACCCCGTGTGTTTTCAAAGACATGCGAGAAGAATGCGCCTTTACATTGCGATACCAATTAGTCAAGAAAACGGAGTCAATGTACCAATTGGATGCTCCAAAATGGGTCCAATAAGCTCCTGCACTATAGGCATCAAAGCAATCCCGACCAGCATGAACGTGAGCAATGTGTCTCACATGGCTTCTTCCATTTCCAATCGCGCCTAAAACGCCCACATAATCGCGACTATTATCTAAACATCTATTTTGATACAAATCTGCTCCCGCCTGAAAAGCCAACAGATGAAATTTGAAATCGGGACCATGGTGGAAAATGCCTCCATTGCGCTGCCTTCCATTGCGGTTAATGACCCGCATCCAAGAGCGTTTAAAGAAAGAAGCCTTTTCTTCAATCGTATTGCCACATACCTGGTCTTCCCCAACGCGTTGATGTCGTGTATCCATTAAAGTACGCCCATATAACATCGCAGTGGTTGGGAGGGCTGTATATAAAGACACTTCGCGACGAAAGTCGGGTGTTTGAGGAGAAATAGGATTAGAAGTAGAGCGAAGGTACCAATTTTCTGTTTCAGCTCCATCCACGCTCCCTCTATACAAGGAATACTCATACGGACCTGCCATAACACTATCTGCTAAAGAAAAGGATTGTGCTCCTGTTGTTCCCCCATTAATGGCATCGATGACTAGAATACCGTTCCCAATAGTCAAGGTACCTTCTCCTGTCGTATTTTTGATGCACAGATAGGTATGTCCGGTTGCAGTCCCCCCATCAATCACGATTAAATCGGAAGGAGATCCATCTCCTTCCAAAAAGGTGTTAAGACTGAGTAATCCATTTTGACCGTTGTAATTTCCTCTGACCGTTAAAGTTTTAAAATCATTGCCTGACGATAGAAAGTCAATAATGCCTGCGTTGGAGAGTTGATTCGTAATGGAAGAGCTTTTTGTGAGAGTCCATAAGCTTGTCTCAATCGCAAGATTCGTCACCTCAAATGCTCCCCCTTCCCAAAGGGTGTTACTTCCTAGAGAAATATTGCCAGTATTTCCATTCACAACACGCAGATCGCCAATCAACTTGGATTCGCTTGTCGTCATAAACAAACTTGTAGGATTACTTCCATCCACTTCCACAAGTAAAAAGTCTGGAGGTGCGATAGCCGAAACGGTATTTAAGATCACATTGGCTGTTCCTCCATTGAAAGAAAATACGGTTGCATCGAGAGCGGAAAAAGATGTATTTGTAGCTTTTACAGTATTTGTGATTCCTGTATTTGCGTACGCATATAAAGCTAAAGCCTCATTTCCACTGGTCGCTACCGAAGTATTGCATAAGTCAACTTCTGTTCCTGCTGATGACCCCATTAAAAATACACCTAAAGCACCAATTCCTGAAGTTTGTAGACTGCTGTTGTGCACGGTCATGAGACTTCCATCTTGAATCAAGGTGGCATGAGCAGAATGTCCACCTGTCATCAAAGAGGTATTATTAAGCCTAATGGTTGCCCCAAACTGGGCATAGCTTCCAAAAGCAAAATTGCCTGCTGTCGTAATTGAACTGCTATCACAATTGATTGAAGAGCCGATATCTGAAGCACGCACTCCGTAACTGTAATCTTGCAAACTTGTGATGGAACTCCCATTGATAACATCGATAGTTGCTCCTTGCCTTGCAACAATTGTCCCGACGGCGGCTCCCCCAATAGAAGAGACTGAACTATGATCCAGCAAAATGGTAGTCCCTGTCCCCTGCGCTTCTACTACAGTTCCATTGACTAAAGAATTGGTTTCAATTTTGCAATTCTCTGCACATATTTTGTTGCCACCCGTTAGAGCAAAAAGCCCTCTTCCATTGGTTCCTGTAACCAAAATGTCCATATTGTTTAAAAAAATCGAAGAATTGGATCCTAAAGCCGTTACCGCATTCGCATTGGCTCCATATGTTGTCGTAATGGTACAGTCACTTTCTGTAATAGTGGTTCCATTTGCAATGATTCCACTATCAGCTAGAGGACAAGCTCCATACCCATTGGCGTGCAACAAAATAGAGAAGAGAATGAACAGATAAAAAGAAGATCTCATAACAAACCTGTTAAATATTTCAAGGAATGTTATGAGAAAAAAGACATATATTAAAGTTTTTTACATAAAAACTTTCAAAGAACGCATTTTACAGCAAAGGTGGAAGAGGATCGATCTCTTGCGAACTGCCTAAAATTTGAAAATCTCGAATCATCAATTGAATGCTCTGCCCCTGGTAGTTATTAATTTGAGGGGTAAAAGCAATACGCAAAACAAGATCTTTTTTGCGAAGCAATGGGCTTTGAGCTGCTTTTCCAAGCGCAATCCCTTCTAACATTCTATCTCCCTCACCTTGCACTAAATACAATTTAAGGTGGGCTTTTTTAAGCACTTTGGGGGGGAACGCTTGCTTCGCATCGCAATAGAGAACTGGTTGTGGATTCCCATTTCCGTAGGGCTCGAGCAATTTTAAAGATTCCATGAAATCAAAAGTTAATTCATCAAAATTGATTTTTGCATCCAAACGTAATTTGGTTAAAACGTCGCTGTCTTTTAATGTGGCTTCAGCGGCTTCGATGAAGCGTCGCTTAAATTCTTCAATGTGCTCTAATTTTAACGTAACACCCGCCGCGAAATCATGTCCTCCATAATTCACTAAAATATCGGAGCATTGATCTAAAACAGGCAATAGAGGAAATTCAGGTATAGAGCGCAAAGAGCCTTTAGCCACTTTATCATCACATGCCATGATAACGGTCGGTCGGTTGTAAAATTTCGCAATACGCGTCGACAATATGGCAATGACGCCAGGATGCCAATTCTCAGAATGCATGAGGATGGCTTTCTTGGATAAAATTTCTGGATGCATTAACAACTTGCTTTCAATATCGACGGCCATCGCCCTTTCAATCCGCTGCCGCTCAATATTATTGAGATCAAGCTCGATCGCCATTTTTTCAGCAGCCACCGCATTGCGAATTAAAAGCATTTGAACACCCTTCTGCGGGTCATCAATTCTGCCCAAGCTATTTAAGCGTGGTGCGACTTTTGAAGCGATCGTAAAGGTTGAAAGATCGTTTAAATCCACATCAGAGATTGACATCAATTTGGAAAGCCCCAAACGTTTTCTCTTGGCTAATTCATGCAAACCGTAACTAACCAGAATGCGATTCTCACCCTGCAAGGTCCCCATGTCAGAAATGGTGCCTAAAGCCACAAGATCTAAGTAACGCTTGAGATCCACCTTTTTAGGAGGAAGTTTTCCTTCCGCAGTGAGATGTTCTGTCACAGCGTGCGCCAATTTAAAAGCGACTCCAACTCCCGTAATATCCTGATTGGGATACGAGTTATTCACGAGCTTTGGATTTAGCGTCGCAATGCAATTGGGGATTTTGTCTGTAGGCGCATGGTGGTCAGTAATAATCACATCGATATTGTTTTCGACAACCTTTGCAATTTCTCCAGCTGCAGTGATCCCACAGTCTACCGTAATTAACAATTTGCATTCATTTTTTAGAGCATATTCAAGAGCTTCTACGATTAAACTGCCTCGATGTGCGCCTCGATTGGAGACATAAAAGAAAACGTTAGCTCCGATGTAGCGAAAAAACTCTGTTAAAAGAGCCGTTCCTGTCATTCCATCAACATCATTATCCCCGTAGATTAGAATCCCTTCTCCCTGTTCGATAGCCTTTGCAATACGCTGTACCGCTTGCGGCATCCCACCCATTAAAAAGGGATCGCATAGGTCTGGCAATCGTCCATATAAAAAAGTATGGATTTGTTCGAGTGTCGTAAACCCTCGAGAGACAAATACTTGAGCAACCACTGGGTGTATTCTAAACTCTTTGACAATTTTTTCAGCCAATTCAGCATTTTCTTGTGGATAAACCCAAACAAGATCGGCTGTTTCATTGTGCCAAGAAAGCATGCAATCACTCCATTATTCTATGTGATAAAAATAATTACTTCTCCCCTCATCGAAATATATCTTCAGCGTCAATCCTGAAAATATCTAGAGAAATCACGTTTGCGCAAACTGAAAGTAAGTGATAGGGTTTAGAATGAGAAGCAACTTCCAAATGCATAGTTATACAGAGATAAGTCACTGTTTGTCAATCTTTCATCGAATAAATCAGATGAAATGAGACAGGAAATCATTTATCTTGTAAAAATCCGAGAGTCGAAAGATTCAACTTACGACTCTCTTCATCAAACAATCTATTCAAGCTTGCCAAATAATTTGATATGTTCTTTTAACCTCAAAACCACTTCTGTCTGCAATATTGCCGGCTCAAGAGCGTTGAAATGTTGGGAAATATAATCAAGAGGAGTCAACCCAAAATCATCTTTTGCCGTCAATGCATGCCATCTGTCTTTAGAAAAAAAAGATCGCTCATCAATACACACACATTCAAGTAATAGCAAACAAACATAAAAATTCTTATCAATAGCAGCCCAGTGAAACCGATTTCTATGACCCAAGGCTTTCTCCATAAGCAAAATCTCATCAAGTAATAGCTGATAATAAAGAGGTAATGATATCATATCCCTTTCAACATTGAGGAGAGCCGATTGGGCCGCATGAAAATGATCGAAAGATGAAAATATCAATCGTAACATACCTTCGAATGCATGTCTTGTCACGCTTCCCAAAATCAGCTCATTTTTTTCACTTTTGTAAAAAGCTTTTACAAGATTAGATTTTTCTTTCAACACATTTAAAAAAAGCCGGGGAATCCGCATTGGACCATCTGCGCATCTGACCGTCACATTGTTAAAGATAAAATGCACGGCGTCATGTTTTAAATGTCTACACTCCTCCCAAACCTTTGCAGCACATACCAACGCAGGAGTATATTCCACTGAATGCTTTAAGATTCGGTCAAATATCTCTGATAGAGTCGCATAAACATTTATGCGAGTCCCCAACTTTTCTTTTTGGGCCACATAATGATAATCATAAAGAAAAAGCAAATGATTTTGCGCTTTAATCATATCCACAAACGTAAATCCTTGACTATTTTTGATAAATGGATTCGCCCCTGCTTTCAATAACTCCAAAGAAAAGTACCACAGATTTCCACCCGTTCGATGCAAAAGTGTATTGCCTTGATGATCACATTCATTCAATATTCTATTTCGGAATGCCGAAAAAAGTGACGTTTTATCCACTTGCTTCATGCAATCCAAGATCATTTTAAATTCGGAAAAATTTCTGGTATGGATCGCCCTCTGCAATAAATTTTGATGGCTGGGTCCTCTTTCCAAAGCCAAGCTCTCATCTACTAATAAGTCCAAAAAGCCAGAGAAAGAGGCTGTTTTGCGTATTTCAGGTAGTAAAGGTCGAATATCTTTATCTCCAGCAAAAAGGGCTTCAAGCACGGTTAAAAACCCTTGTAGATCGATCTGATCTAAAATCATTTCTTCTTCATTTGAACCAAGCTTACGAAAAAGCGCGCTTTTTTCTTGAAACACCTTCACAAAAAGCATGGGAATGGATATCGATCCATCGGGACATTTAACGACAATTTTTTTTAAGAGAAGTTGATGCACATTCTCTTTCGTTTTAATTGACTTATCCCATATGAGTGCCGCGCACATCTTACTGGGAAGATGCCTATTGGGATATCTTAAAATTTGTTCACACATCGTAGAAAAGGTTTCAGCAATTTGTGCAAGTTGACCATTTTTTTCATAAAGGTAGTAAAAAAATAAAAAGTCATTTCTCGATTTAGCCAACTCCTCAACACTACAATTTGAGTAATCCTTGATGGATGGGTTGACTCCAGCCACGTAAAATAGCCGGGCAAACGAAGCGGAGTTTTCAAATGCATATCGAAAAGGTGTAAACCCAAAAGAGTCTGGTGTATTCAATGCATCGGCTAAACTCGTAAAAAAACATAAATCCACAACTTGCATGAATAAAATTTGACAAAACTGAAAGTCCCCGATTAAAGCTGCATGATGAAATATGTTTCTTCCCTCTTTATCTTGCTCGGTTATCAAAATCGTACTGTCTGACAAGATCTCATATAATAAAGAGAGATTTCTAGATTTAATGGCTTCTATTAAAGCCAAAAAACCTTTGGGATGCGTACAAAACGGACAAATGCTGGAAATTCTTTGAGTGATTGACAGGAGGCCATTTATTCCTTTTGTAAGATTATTAAGAACACTTATGCTAGGATCAATTCCCACCCGCTCTTTCTCTAATTCTGACATCGAATAACCAAATATGTGTTGCTGCACACATTTTTTTTCTGGTAATTCAGGAGTTTTTCTTTTAACACCTCTTTGTTCTGGGTAGAGGTTTAGATTGCAATGCCAAGTGGAATAGTCGTTGTCGTATAAATTATTTCTTGTACAGTCCATATATTTTGCCTAGTTAAAATTATTGCAAATCATTTAACAGAATGATGTCGATAAACAATACATTGTTAATCTTAGCAAAATGAATCCATAAAATGGATTTTTAATAAACTAAAAAACAACTATACAAGAAATTGTTGTACACGTAATAAAAAACAAACTAATTTATTTCCCATATAGTTAAAAAGCAAAATCCCTTTTCCTGTCAAAGAGAAGAAAAAGGGATTTCACTAATAAAATCTATTTGTTTTTAGGTCTTTTGGGATTTGTTATAATAATTTTAAAATGCTCGATTTTTTTCAATTCTCTCAGTGTTTGTGCACTAATAAAGCAATCGATAAATTCAAGTTTATTTAATCCATTTGGAATCTCCTGTAACCGTAAAAGATTAAGAAAAGAAGAATCCAATTTTACACTTGTCCCATAAAATGTGAGGTTCTTCAGAGCTTTAATTTTGCAAATGGCCCTGAATTTGCGTGTTGTAAGCAATCCTTCATCAAAATCCAAGTGAGTTAAAGCAGGATGGTCTAAATATCTCGCAAGAGAATGAATGAGCTCCTCTGTGTGGCCATGCTTAAAATTAATTTTTACCATTGATAAATTTAGATGATCTCCTACCTGGAATCGGAATCTTTGAATACTCATCAATTGATCAAAAATCTCTAAATGTTGTAGGCTTACAAAAGAGAATATTTTAAGATTAGGCAATAACTCCCCCGTTCTTAACTTTTCAATGGCAGAATTACTGAGTTGAATTTCACAATCAACAAAATTTAGCTCAGAAAGGGTTGGTATCTTATTTAATTCCTCAAGAACGTTATCTGTTAAGTATCCACCAGAAAAATCGAGATTTCTAATAGGTACTTCCCGCATTAATTCGATACTACTTTGAAATCTAGAAAAATCCTCTTTAAAATGTTTATTCAACAAAGAGCAATTAGATCTTTTTTCAATAAACTCCAGAATCACAGCCTTAATTTGGTCGAGTTGCAAGGCATCTGCAAATCGATGAATTTCCGCGATATTGGCAAATGCCTCAGGCTTTGTCAATTCATCACTTGAAAAATACTCCTCGCAGGCCATTTTAAGAAAGCTACATGAACCTTTAATTAACTCACGCAGTTGCAAATAATCTATGATGCTGATGATTTCAAGCGCATTATCAAACTCTCTAAAACAATTATCTTCAGCAAATAATAACTTTATAATCATTTCGAAATTTTGCACTTTCATGCAGGACAAGGAAATGCTGTCTGGATGAACGTTTTCTTTAAAATTCCCCTCTAAAAGCCCTCTAAAATAGGGAGATTTTTCTCTTAAAGCTTCTACAATAATCTTAGGGATAACAAATGGACCATCTGTGCAACTAAACGTATAGTTTGCAAATAATGTTTTTGCTGCATTTTTTGGATCTCCAGATAACTTCATCCACGCGTTTGCCATACCAGCATGTCCTGGAGAATACTTTTCAGGCGCTTTAGCAATTGACTCTAAAATTTCTATAAGAGTTTCTCTGGTCTGTTTTTTTTCTTGTTTAGATAATTGGATATAATTTCGACATATAGCTAAAATATTTTTATTTAATTCGACATTTCGTCCTTTATAAGTATCTGCGCCGATACTAATATAAAGTGCTGCCAGTTGATCTGAAGATTTCATCGCATATTCAAGCGGTCGAAGACCATGAACATCGGGCTTATTCAAAGCCTTCAAACGACGTTCATGAAAAAATGTTGTAGGATTTTCCAGACAACCTAAAAAGCTTTTACAGGCTCGTACATCATTGTTAATAGCCGCTACATGAAAAATGTTTCTGCCATTATCAGCTTTTTCAAATTGGAGAAGCTCATCCATTAATAGCTCATATAAAATGGGTGGTGAACCTAATTGCTTCAACATAAGATGACTATTTAAGGCAACGAAAGTTTTTCCACTAAACAAACTTTCGATAACTTTTTTGAAACTTTCTAAGTCAATGTCACTTAAGGGATATCCCTCTCCAAAAGACTTTAAAAATGCGGGAGATTTATGTTTTAGAACTTCGACGAAAATTTTTGGAATCACAGCTTCTCCGTCATTACATCCGATCGTCACATCCTGGAATAAGGTTCTTAATCCATTATGTTTATCCTTGAAAGCCTCCCAAATCCATGCTAAACATAAAATCGCTGGGGGCACAGTTTCTTCTGGAGACTCCCTTAGATCAGCAAGAATGTTATTCACATAAACTTCCATTTCATCTAAAAAGTCATCTTTAGATTCTAAAAGATGTTTATAATACATACTTAGAAAAATAAAGTTATACTGGTCTCCAGCGACTTGAAGGAGAGAGGAATTTGTCATCTTGTATCGAGGGTCAGCCCCTGCCTTCAAAAGAGGAACCACAAAAGCGGGATCATTTTCTGCATAGTGTAAAGGGGTTTTTTCAGAATGATCAAAAATATTCAAAGCTGCGCGCCTACACTTCCCAAAAAAATCTTGAGGATCCGCTCGATTAATGTGTTCTAGAATTTTAAGGAAGCCATTTAAATTCTTTGCTATGACAAATCGATGTAAAATATTTTTCCCTTCTTGATCTCGTATTAATTGCTCATCGAACAGCAAATCAATAAAAACCCCGTTTACCATCTTGTGTACAAGTTGATGAATCATCAATCGGCTATTGGCTTTAGGAGCAAAGAGAATTTCCAGCAGCATTTCGAAGCTTTCAGTGTCGATTTTATCAAAAACAATGGGTTCTCGATTATTTCCTGCGCCATGACCTTTTACTATCCCACTTTCTAAAACCTCTTTATCATCACATGCATCTCTAAATTTTTGGGATTTCATTTTGAGAACATCAACAAAAATCTGAGGAATTTTGACTAAACCATCAGAGCACACAATTAAAACCGGAGAGAATAAGGAATGCAAGGCACCCAAACCATATTGACCATGCATGTTCCATATGTAAGCAAGGCTACGCAAAGCTGGAGAGCTTTGAGGCGAGGCTAGAAGTCGTTGAGATAATTGACCCATATGTTGGCTGATTATCCAATAATTGTTCTCATTGTTGGAAATGGCATAGAGGTGATAATAAAATAAAGCATGGCCCAACTCACTATTTCGACTTAAAACACTCACCCCTCTTCCGTTCATAATTTCAGGATTCGCACCACTTTGTAGAAAACAGTAAGTCAATCGGCTGGAAAGTAAATTGGCAAAGGAAAGCGGTGTATTGCCAAAGATATCCTGACCATTTAATAGGTCACTTCTCCAGTCATATGACACATAATGTGAAGCAAATTTGTAAAGAATGTTGAATATTTCAACACTTCCAGACATGGCAGCAATGTGAAAAATATTTTTATTTTGGGTGTCGCGATTTCGAAACAAAAATTTTCCATCGCCGGCCAATGAGTTTATAAGAGCCTCGGTATCTTTTCTTCTAATTGCGTCAAATAAAGGATTGACTGGAATCGATTGAATTGCTGTTCCCTGTATAAAAGTCATGCGTGGATCAATTTCTTGATCAGAAGACATTGCAGTCACACGTTCATTCAGTGCCGGCGATTCAGGTCTTGGTTTTTTCTCAGCAGAGGTTTCAAATACTTGAGAAGCAGTCTCTTTTCGTTTGCCAGTCGCACTTATCGAACTAGACGATGAACTAGACGATGAACTAGAAACAGGATTAAAATCACTTGGTTGCATAAATTACCTCTTTAATTAAAATAATGATTCAATTTTACGCGCAATAAAATATTAAATCAATAATTTTAGTTAAATTAATTAATTTCATAAAAAACAAACTAAACAAGATCAAATGAAATCATAATAAAGCAGAGATTTTAACTTAGATCGAATTCATTTTTATTTTACTATCTTTTTAATAAGCATTTTTTGATTAGAAAATTAAAAATGTAAATAAATAGAAAGTAGATTATCGATTTCAAATTTTTTTATGGGATAGGAGGGGACTTAGGACAGAATCGAATGTCGCGAAAGGATAAAAAAAATCCCTGAGATAATCCCAGGGATTTTTTTTACGAGCTCAGTTGAAAATCGTCATTAGACTTTGCGATATCCCGCTTGATCTTTCTGCTGCTGGGCAAGTTCTCTATTATGGAAATAGAGCATGACTGGTCCTGCAATGAACAGAGAAGAGAGCGTTCCAACGACCACACCAACCGTCATAACGAGTGAGAACCCGAAAATGGATGGTCCACCTAACAAGACTAAAGCCAGTAGAACAAGCAGAGTTGTTCCAGAAGTCATGATAGTACGACTTAATGTCACGTTGATCGAATGGTTTAAAATCTCGCTGAAAGACATCTTACGATAAACTTTCACATCTTCACGAATACGGTCAAAGACAATAATCGTATCATTCAAGGAATATCCAATAATTGTCATGATTGCTCCCACAACTTCTAGATCGATCTGCACAGGGAAACCTAGCTTATGGAACAAGGCAATGATTCCCAACGTAATGATCACGTCGTGTGCTAGAGCAATCACGGCTCCAATTGCATATTTGAATTCAAAACGAAGCGTAATGTAAGCCAAAATGCATGCTAGAGCAATCGCCAAGCCTATCAAGGCATTATCGCGCATCGCTTCAGAAAGTTGACCACTCATGACAGTCCAATTTCTATTCAGACTTTCTAGCTGATCTTTTGGGATCTGTACACCGTTTTCCTGAAGAGCATTGACCAACCAGACAATACGAGGATTGGACTGATATTCATAAGGAGCCCCTTCTACATTGGAAACTTCAGGAAGTTGATAGAAAGGATGTCCTTTCTCTTCCATTCCCATTCCCATTTGAATTCTCAATTGGTTTGGTTTGCTCAGCTCTTGCACTTGCACGTCTGTCGTACTTGCACCGGCTGCCAATAAACTGTTCATCACATCTTGACGATAGGAAGGATGCTCGGCTTGCTCTTGAACTTCCACGTTTAATGAATATCCACCTGTGAAATCCATTCCAAAAATGGTATTTTTTTGTGAGATAAACAAATAGCTTCCAACCAGCATAACAATCGCTGAAATGATGAAGGCTTTCTTCGCTTGGCCAATAAAGTCAAAGTGTGTCTTACCAATAAATTCGCACATAGTGAGCGATTTGTTATTAGGATTTTTGACCCATCCAGCAAAGAAATAACGTGTCATAAACAAAGCTGTGAACATCGAAGAGAGAATTCCAATGATCAAGGTGACAGCAAAGCCTTTAATCGGTCCTGAATCAAACTGAATCAGAACTAATGCAGCAATAATCGTGGTGACGTTAGAGTCCACAATCGCACTAAACGCTTTGCGATATCCCGCTTGAATTGCAGAAGCAATACGTCCTGA
Organism: Parachlamydia acanthamoebae; assembly: GCF_000875975.1. Classification (NCBI taxonomy): domain Bacteria; kingdom Pseudomonadati; phylum Chlamydiota; class Chlamydiia; order Parachlamydiales; family Parachlamydiaceae; genus Parachlamydia; species Parachlamydia acanthamoebae. Next base: position 299,133 of record NZ_BAWW01000066.1, read on the forward strand.
AATTTTGAACTCTTCACGAACCCTTTCAAATACCAACACGTTGGCATCAACTGCCATACCAATTGTCAAGACGATACCTGCAATTCCTGGCAGTGTTAAGGCGGCATCGAGATTTTGTAGGACACCCCACATGATCAGGATGTTTAGCAATACAGCACAAGAAGCAACAAGACCCGCAAATCGGTAGTAGCTAATCATCGCAATCACAACAAGCGCCAGAGCAACTAATGAAGCTCCAATTCCACGAGCACGTTCTTGTGTTCCCAATTCAGCACTGACGTTTTGTTCAGAAAGAATATGCGGTGTAAAGCTCAACGAACCTGCTTTAAGATCAGCTGCTAGTTGGTTAATTTCACGCTGTGAAAAACGACCACTAATTGTCGCACCATCTCTTAGAGCCGCACGTAGGGCTGGCTGGCTGATGACTTTTTGGTTAAGAATCACCGCCATTCTCCATCCTCTTCCATGAGAGTAGTTTTCTTTTGGAGTTCCGAGAATCTTATCTTCTGCAAACTGAGAGGTCCAAGCATAGAAATTATCGCGTGGATTTCCGACGACTTTATTTCCATCATAAGAGCCTTTCACAGCGAAATTCAGAATGTTCCCTTGTGTTGGATCATATCCGACTTGAACATTTGTCAAGCTAGATCCTTCCAGTGCATAGTTACGGAAAACGATGAGCAATGGTGTGGATTGTCCTTCCCACTCAGAGTAATCATCTCCGCGCATAATTGCAACCGCTGACAGTGTATCATTAAATGCATTGCCTGTTGTCGCATCATCTGGTGAAGGAATACGCAAGCCATTGTCGTAAAGAACACGCGCTGCTTCACTGCGAGGGTACGTTTGCTGGTCATCACCACCTAAATGTCTCCACGCAATTTCATTTACACCTTGCACATCTTTACGGTTTGTGACCGCGGCTTCATTCCATACCCCTTGTAAGAACTGGTTAACAGAATCTTTTAGAGTTGGGTTGTTTGGTGTAAATTTTTCATTCACAATGTGGAAATACATCGCAGATGCTTGAACAAGTTCAGAGGCAGAAAGCGCTTGAGATCCTGGGAAGTCTAGAATGATGTTGTTATTTTCCACACGGATCGTACGTTCTGAAACGCCCATTTTATTGATCCGTGTATACAATTCATTCGTTGCTTGTTTTAAATCTTCTGGGTTTGTCACAGGACGATTATTATGATCCCGTAAACCAATGCGCACTGTTTTACCACCGGAAAGATCCAATCCCCATTTCAAGATTTTACGATCGTCCCCTCTAAAATACTTCGCAAAACTGAGTTTGAAGTTTTCTATATAAGGATTTTTTGTTGGAGCTGGAATCAGGTATTTGCGTGTCGCATCAAGATCAACTTGTGCAGCGCTGTAATCTTCGGCCCACTTCAATAAATCTTCTTGGATTCTATCATCAATCTTATTGCGTGTTAAAATTCTCTGTTCCACATCTGTGAAATCTAAAACAGCGAGTTTTTTACTTCCTTTAACACTAAAATCTTCTCGTGTAGCCGTTAACAGAGGTTGGTAGTAACCTTGCAATTCAAAGATAAAATCTTTGCTAAATTCAGGTCCCATTCCGTAGGAAGATCCTGGATAGCCAATGAATCCATTTTTACGTAGCAAATCGTTTAATTCGCTGATGTTATTCATAAGCAATTCGCTATCCGCAGATTTTGGATTGTCTCGATATTTTTGAATGATTGTATCCAAACCTTTGGCAATCACATATACGGATCCATTGTTGAATCCTTGAGGAGGAGCTTCTGCATACATAGCAGGCGCATAGATCACAAGTCCTAGCTTTTGATCTTGAGCTGGAAGCTTTTTGTAAGCATCATAAAGATTCACCGGATAGTTTTCTTTCACAAGATCAGCATGCTGAGGAACCCAGGTTTGGTTCAACTGTTGGACCACCTGATGGATTTGCTTGTTTGCTAAAGAACCCAAGTCAAATGTCAAGAAACTTTGTGCATTCGTCAACTGGTTCAAGTTCACAGAAAAAGTTTCCCCATCGGGAGAAATGGTTTCATCTGTCAAACGAGAAACAAGCGAAACATCATTCACGATGTACTGATTCAGTTTGTTTTTGAGATAAACTAAACTTTCATTCTTTGGATCTGCTTCCCGAATTTTTTGAACATCGTCATAAAATTTGACAGAAACACGATCACTGCCCCAATCAATCAAAAGGAAATCTACAAACGGATTTCGATCTTGCAAGCTAATCGATTGCAGAGAATTTTTGGGATTAATAGGTGTTGTTGCCAATGTTTTTTGAATCTCTTCTAATGAAAGAGGAGAAAGGCTCGCATTAAACTCTGCACTGCGACTACGTAAAACATGGCTAGTAGCTTCGAGCGTTTGCTTTTGGTTTCCTAAAGCAGCTAATTCTTGCTCTTTCGCTTCACCTAAAAATTCGCCACTTTCCGTTTTCTTTTTCTGTTCTTGAATTAAGGCTTCGCGGCGAGCTTCAGTTGTTGACTTTAGGGTTTCAACTTTCGCTAAAAATTTTTGTGTCAACTCTTTGGGATTTTCGCCATCTACTTGCATAAAGCTTGCAAACAATCTTTTGGCGATTGTGCTTTCTTTTGCAAAAGATTTATCGATATCTACGATCTCACGCGCTAAAGCTAAAATTCTTTCTTCAGCTTCTGGACTTGTGGGGCTCTCAACAATCGCTTTAACTGTCAATCCTGTTTCACTTGGACCTGCAAAGCCATGCGCAATTAAAGCTGTGCGATCATAAACAAGGTCGCGATAGCTTTTTGAGATTGTCCCATCTTCTTGATATTTGGGTGTAAATTTGAAAAGTTGATCGACTTCAGCAGGATCTAAATGAATCCCGATTTGACGAGCCACTAAAACTTCTTGAGCACCATTTAAGGAAGCTCCAGGATAAAGGCTGAGTTGCTCAGGCACAAACCCGATTAACGCTCCAGCTTGCGGAAGAAACCTTTTGAAAAGATCTGCATCTTGAGAATTTTTAAAACCTACGCGAAATAAGCGAGGATCCTCTGCTTTCAATTCAACATATTCAGGTTTTATTCCCAGCAGTTTAGAGAATGACATCAGCCAATCTTTTGACTGATCTTCCAGAGCGTTTACTCTGTCTACAATCAACACTGCAACATCGTGTGCCCGTGGGGCATCGATGGGGCTCGACAAAGGTTTGCTATAATAGAAAATTGTCGGCAAGATATTGTAGAGAGTCAGAACAATAACCGCTATGATCAAATATAATTGCCATCGTTTTTGTTTTTCCATCGCGATATGCTTCCTTCTATATTAAATTGAACGTGAAATACGTAACGTGATTAAAAGGAGAAGAATAACAAAAAAAAGTGCATTCTGTCCACTATGAACTACCAAAAAAGAGTAAACAAAGATCTTTTTTACTCTTCTAAGAAGTTTTGATATTCAAGAAGCTTTGAATGCCCAAACTGTCTAGCGCTTTTGAGTTGCAGGGAACCGCAAGCCTCCACTTCTGCTAGTGAAGCACTTGAATCTTCTAAAAAGAGAGTTCCGCCCATGCGCAATAAACTTTTTTCGTTAACCAACTGAAGAATTTTCTCACTAAAGCCTAAGGACTCCCCTTTTTTTGTAAAAAAGGAATTATATGGAGGATCGGCATAAATAATATCAAATTTTTCATGACACACAGCCGATTCTTGCAAGAAGTCAAACGCATCGTTAAAAAAGACTTGCCCGTGATCTTCTTCCCTAAAATTTTCAAGATTTTTCTGAATACATTGAATACAATAACGCTGGTTATCCACAAAGACCACTTTTTTAGCACCACGACTTAAAGCCTCTAACCCTATCGCCCCTGATCCAGCAAATAAATCCAAAAAAACAGCATCTTCGATATATAATTGGCAGATGTTGAAAAGAGCAGCTCGCAATTGACTAGAGGTGGGACGCGTTTTGTCTCCTTTAGGAGCTACAATGGTCCGATTTTTATATAAGCCTGAAATAATACGCATCTTTATTCCTCAATTGCCATCGCTTGACCCGCTAACCATGAAGTCGTCCAAGCATTTTGAAAGTTAAAACCACCCGTGACCCCATCAATATCCAAGACTTCACCTGCAAAATAAAGATGTGGACACTTGCGACTTTCCATCGTTTTAAAATTAATTTCGTCAAGATGAATGCCCCCACATGTGACGAATTCTTGCTTATACGTGCTTTTTCCTTCAATAGGATATCGATCTTCACGCAAACATTGAACAAGTCGGTTGAGGCTGGCGTTATCTACATTTACCCATTTTTTTTCAGTATCAATCTCAGCGCGCGTCAACAACACCCTCCAGAGCTGACGAGGAAGGGAAAAAGGATTTTCAGATCCTAAAGACCGACGAGGAAAATCTTTACGCCATTGCTGCAAAGTGGAAATCACCCGCTCTGCTTGAAATGCAGAAATCCAATTAATCACAAATGTGCCTTTGTAACCTTTTTGATGAAGATCGCGAGCTCCCCACGCCGAAAGTTTGAGGGCGGCAGGCCCGCTAAAACCCCAATGCGTAATCAAAAGAGGTCCAGACTGAGCTAACGAAGTGCCATCGATTTTTACTTCTGCCTGTTCGACCGAAATCCCGGCTAATTCTTTCAAAGAAAAGTTCTGTATATTAAAGGTGAATAGAGAAGGAACTGGAGGAACAATGGTATGCCCAAGCGAGGCAGCCCACTGATGAGCCAAAGGATGACTACCCGTTGCAAGTAAAAGGCGATCCGCATGTAGACATTCCCCATTACTCAAAAACAACTTAAACGCCCCCTCTTCACGCTCAATCCGCTCAATGCCTGATTCAAGTTTAACGTTGACTTTCGCTTTGCGTGCTTCTTGCGTTAAACAATCAATAATCGTTTGAGAAGTATCTGTGATAGGAAACATCCGCCCATCTTCTTCTGTCTTTAAAATCACCCCCCGCCTTTCAAACCACTCAATCGTATCGCGGGGTTGAAAACGATGAAAAGGACCTAATAAAGCCTTATTCCCTCTAGGATAGTTTTTAACAAGTTGAGCAGGCTCAAAACAAGAATGGGTGACATTACATCTTCCACCACCTGAAACACGCACTTTCGCTAAAACTTGCCTTGTTTTCTCAAGAATAGTCACCTGCGCCAAAGGATTTTTTTGCGCACACGCAATCGCTCCAAAAAATCCGGCAGCCCCGCCACCTATTACCACACAATTTAAAGACATACTAAATTCCACAAAATAAAAGAGAAAAGTATAGAATAACGAAGCATTTTATCCAAGATTTAGAAGAGGACACCTAAAAATGTGATGACACCTTTAAGCTATAATAAAAGCTTTTTAGAGCGGTCACGACACCCGATTCAGTTGATTGATTTTTTCTTCTAAGACAAGAAGTTCATCTATCACTTGCTTGAGGTTAGAAAAAAAGACAAAATAATTTTCAACATCTGCGAAATTGAACTGACGAGTTGCACGGGTTGTCCGAAAGCGTTCGAGATCCACACTTAATTCATGCACCGTCATTTGCAATTGAGGCAAAGACTCGGCTTTTTCACCCGTCAACAAAGCGCGTGAAAGTTCATGAAAAACAACTTCTGTGAGGTTAGCTGTTTGCGTAAGATAGCTCGTTAATTCACTATCTAAAATACGCCGCAGCTGGAATTTGCGAAAGGCATGCATTTCTAAAACCTTATGAAAAAGCCTTTCCGCATCATCGATCAAATTCTCCCATTGATCCGTACTTGAGGCCTTGATCAATAGTTCCAGCTTTGATTCACTCAAGAATTTACGACTTTCCACGATCAGATTATCCCCTTCATCCAGGGTCTTGCGATAAGCCAAATTAAATTCTTCTAGTTCCCCATCCATACTAAGAAGCATACGATAGAGCTTTCCACTCAAATTCAAAAGCTGAGACATCTTTTGCCGAAGCATCTGTGTTGCTTCAGAGGGCCACAGTGTATGCGCGATGACAACCGCAATTAAAATTCCTAAAGCCGAATCCATGAATCGAAAAAATGCAAATGTCCAGGGACTTATCTCGGGGGAAAGCCCCCATAAAATCATGACAACAGAAAGAGACATGCAGGCAATCCGAATACTATCTTTCAAATTTAAAAAAGACAGCAGGCAAACTGTCAAAATGACAGATCCCCCCAATGTTAAAGGATGCGCCCCAAAAAAAGATGTGCAAACACCTCCAATAAGCGATCCAATAAAAACCCCTAAAAAACGCTCCCAAGCAGCTTTATAGGTCCCCCCTAGATGCGATTGCAACACGACAAAAGCAGACAGCACGCACCATGTCCCACTGACAAGTGTATCCGGATGAGCCATCGCTTTGCTGAACCACACCCCCAAGAACCAACTGAGCGCGGCAGCTATTCCACCGCGAATGGCAACTTTGATCTCGATTCGATCTAGGAAATTTTTCCCTTTTTTTAGCCCTCTTTTGATCCATGAAGCTAAAGAGAAAGGCTTTTCTTTAGAGATATTAGACTCTTGCATGGGATGGCTGTCCATTAGTTGCGAGATGCTTTAATTTTTGCTTAAAAACACACTTATACAATTCCACCTTACTATTGATAAGAGCCTCCAGCTCACCTTTTTTCCCTAAACATTGCGATTTGACAATTGGAGTTTTATTTTTCCTATTATTCCACACAAAGGCAGCCTTTCGGACAAACTCTTCCAATTCTTCTTTCTCCCATATATTTCGCAATTGCCTATCTTCCTCCGACTCTGCTTCCTGCCCACTACACTCAAGATCCCATTCTTGCTCACTCCATAGGGGATCGTTTAAAATCACATTGCTTGGGGAATAAAGCATTTTGGCTGTATTTAACCCGCTTATCACTTTCTCAATCATCGCTTTTGCATCTTTATGATCACTATAGGTCTTTTTTCGATACTTTCTAAGACCACATATAGCCATTTCAAAAATGCGTTCAATTTCAGGAAAATCTCGAGGATTATAAAGTTTAGCGACCAACCTGCCATCGGCGATCAACTTTTTCAAATCTTTGTAGCTGCTTCCATCACGCATCCGCGCAAACGATTGCCCAACACATGGTCGCATTAAATGCAGACGGTTTCGACTAAACTCAATTTTAATTCCACTTTCTTCATAGTAAAGAAGAGCTGCTTGAACTAGATCCGTCAAGGGATGAGTTGCTTGTTCAACAATACGATCTTGAGGTTGCAGTGAGCTGAAAGGATTCCACATCGCTTATTCCTTTTATTAAAGAAGACTGTTCTGTTTGAAACATAATCAGGAAAAGGAATAAGCGCAATTAAATTAACAAAAAGCCATCTACCACTTCACTACAGGAGGTAATGAGCAAAGAATAGCTTCAGGATTGCCTCCCGATTGAAATCCAAATTTCGTACCTCGGTCATACAAGAGATTAAATTCCACATAATGACCCCGCTTCTTGAGCTGAACTTCTTTTTCTTCGTCAGAGAAGGGCTGATGCACGCGCTTTTCTAAAACAGGCATGAGGGCTTTTGTAAACGTTTCTCCCACATCTTTCCACATGGAAAAATCATGAGAAACATCACCTGTGTTGTAATGATCAAAGAAAATGCCCCCCACCCCTCTTTCTATCTGCATATGAGGAATGTAAAAGTAGTCGCGAGCATTTTGAGAAAACAGCGGATACAGATGAGTTCCATGCTGATCTAATGTTTCTCGAGCAACAGAGTGAAAATGGAGAGTATCTTCTTCATAAGGAAACCCCATGGGAGTTAAATCATATCCCCCACCAAACCAAGCGCGATTGGCCGTTTCGATATAGCGAACATTCATATGAGCTGTGGGGGCATGGGGATTGCTCATATGCGTAATCAAACTCACACCCGTCGCAAAGAAAGGACCTTCGTCATCATTCATCGGGAATTTTTCCCCCCAGACCCCTGACCAATTGACCGCTGCTTTTTCAAAGACCTTTCCACGAAGAACAGAGATTTCGCCTCCCCCTCCACCCGAATGATAGGGCCATGGCTTTCGCTCAAACGTTTTCCCATCCTCAAGCTTTTCAAAAGCCTGAATAATCGTGTCTCGCAACTGTTTGAGATAGCAGATGACTTCCTGCCGAAAACCGAATGTTTCTTGTGATTTTTCTAATAAGCATTCAGTATTCAACATCATCTTTCACCTCTTCACTTGTTAGGTTTGAATATATTTTCGATTTACGCCTTCAAAAAATTCGTTTTTTAAAGCTTCATGCGTATCAAACGCTCCTCTCAGCACATTTGTGATCGTGTGGCTGTTCTCATCTTCGATTCCACGCGCGATCACACAAAAATGTTGGGCTGAAATGGAAACCGCCACATCTTGAGTATCCATGAGCGTGCATAAACTATCCGCAATTTGCGCTCCCAATCTTTCCTGCACCTGAGGACGACGAGCAAAAAACCGTACGATGCGAGGAATTTTGGATAATCCAATTAACTTACCATTCGGAATATATGCCACATGCGCTGTTCCAAACATAGGCACAAAATGATGCTCGCAGAAACTATGAAACTTGACTTTCACAAGCACCATATTCGCTCTTTCATCATGCTGATACTGATCTTCAATAAAACTCACTCGAGGAAATTCATTGAGATCAAGCCCTGAAAAAACCTCCTCAACATACATTCTAGCTACTCTCTCGGGGGTTCTTGCAAGAGATCCATCCGTTAGATCAAGATCCAATGCTAGCATAATGTCCCGAAATTTATCAGCAATAAATGCGATCTTTTCTTGCTTAGACATCGGATTTTTTTTGGCTTTAATGGGAGATGGATAACGGGTAATAGCCGCGCGTTTAGCAACAGCTTGGCTCACTTCAAACTCTTCGTGAGAAAGTTGCGGCTTATTTTTTTTACTCTTCGTCATGGTGGATCCTTAATTTTTTTTGCCTACGAATCTCCCCAGCAGCAATTGCGAATGCGTTAGCGACGTTCAAAGAATTTTTTCTTCCACAAAGGGGAATTTGGAGGAGAAAATCAGCTTGTTTTAAGGTGGCTTCCGAACACCCATATTCTTCATTCCCTAAAACGAGAGAAAAAACCTCTGGGAAAACAAAGTCGTAAATGGAAATGGCACAAGGACTTGTTTCAAGGGCAATGATAGGCTTGGGCAAATCTGTGAGAGGAATATCCTTAAAACATGTTACCCATTCAGAAGTCCCCATGGCGGTTTTTTGCACCTGAGAATGCTCGACACATGGAGTTTCCGGCGAAAAATAAAGAGAGCCAAGAGAAAAGGCCTCCACCGTGCGAATGATACTCCCCACATTAAAGGCTGAGCGAATGCTATCCAAATAAATGGCAATGGAACCTGGCTCCTCTAATACAACATCTCGATCTTGATGCGTAATCACAGGAAGCAGGTTCCATTCCTTCAAAGACATTTTGGCTTTTTTAAGATGCAAATGAAATTGGTTAACAAGGCTTTTGGAATCATCCAATACCAGCAAATTCCCATCCATCCAATCTTGCAATGTTTGATAGACCCCTAAAAGTTTCTCTCGTTCTTTTTTCTCTACTTTTTGTTCGTAAAGAAAGCGGATTAACTCCGCGCACTTTTTATGCTGCCTTTCTATCGGCAAACTGAGAAACTTTCTTTTTGTAAAATCAAACATGCCACACAACACTTAGGAAGATTTTGTCCTTTCTTCTTTAGCAATCAGATATTCATCTAAAGGCCCATCGAAGAAATGAACTCCATCCGCTTCAAAAGAAATGATTTTTTTTGCCACGTTGGAAATTAAATCGCGGTCATGGCTCACAACAATCACAGTTCCTTTATATTCTTCAAGCCCCCATGCCAAAGCAGAAACAGCTTCCAAATCTAAGTGGTTGTTGGGTTCATCAAGCAGCAATACGTTGTGCTCAGATAGCATCATACCGGCGATAATTAAGCGTGCTGTTTCCCCTCCGGAGAGGGCGGCAACAGACTTAAACGCATCATCCCCACCAAAAAGCATTTTCCCCATGACACTGCGGATATCCTGGTCATAGATGCCTGGCTTTCTCTCTTTCAGCCATTCAAATGCTGTAATCGTGCCTTTTTTCTCCACAATTTCACTGTGATTTTGTGGGAAATAACCAATTTGGACATTGTGACCTAATTCAACCTTGCCAGAATCTGGCTGCAATAATCCAGTCAGAAGCTTTAGCAATGTCGTTTTACCACGACCATTATTTCCGATAATGCCGATTTTGTCTCCCCGCTCAATTTCAAAATTGAAATCTTTCACCACAGGATGATCATAAGCTTTAGAAGCGTGATCGGACTTAATCACGATTTTTCCAGGCGCCTTCTCTGTCGGAATGAACCGGATATAAGGGCGCTGGATATTCGATTTTTTTAGATCTTGAGGTTGCAAGCGGTCAATTTCACGCAGACGTGATTGCACCTGGCTTGCCCGTGTACCCGCTCCAAAACGTGCAACAAACTCTCTTAATTGAGAAATCTTCTTCTCTTTAGATTTCGCATCTTGGTCAGCACGCTCACGCACAGCCGTTTTAGCAACAATCATGTCATCATAGTTTCCTGGGTAGACAATAATCGTGTCGTAATCGATGTCGGCGATATCTGTCGTAACCGAGTTTAAGAAGTGGCGGTCGTGGCTGATGACAATTAGTGTACCCTTGTAATTTTTCAAGAAAGTTTCTAACCAGCCGATCGACTCCAAATCCAAGTGGTTAGTCGGTTCGTCAAGAAGTAATGCTTCAGGATTTCCAAACAACGATTGGCATAATAAGACACGGAACTGAAGATCCGTCGGAATTTCATGCATTTTTTTCGTGAAAATGTCAGACGGAAGACCCATTCCAGAAAGCAAAACTTCTGCGTTGGCATCTGCTGAATAGCCATCTTCTTCAGCGATGATCCCTTCAAGATCCCCTAAACGCATTCCGACATCATCCGTCATTTCGACTTCATACAGGGCATCCCGTTCTTTCATGGCATCCCACAAGCGGGAATTTCCTGAAACAACCACATCCAATACGACAAAGTCTTTAAATTCTTCAATATTTTGACGGAGAATGCCCACATGATCAGGCAAAGTGACAGTTCCACTTGTAGGCTCTTCAAAGCCCATCACAATTTTTAAAAGAGTGGATTTTCCAGCACCATTTGGTCCTGTTAAACCATATCGACGCCCTTTGTTGAACGTGATTGTCACATCATCAAATAAAACACGGCTACCAAAACTTTTCGAGATCTTATTAAGAGTAATCATAAATTTAAATTTTACCAAGAATTCAAGAGTTAAAATACAATCACTTTACCAAAAAAAAGAGAAAGAAGAAAGGAAAATAATCGAACCGAAGAGGAGCCAACACACAGGCAAATTGAGTAGAAAATGCTTTAATCCATTCCTTCAAGGAGCCCACTCTTTTCTAATTCCTTTTTAGATGCGAGCGGAAATGAAATTTCTAAGTGGTGTGATTGATCATTGAACCAGTATGCCATAATATTCTTTAAGATTTTAAAATACACGTCTCTATCTTTGCCGCTTACAAATTAAAAATAGCGGGCTAATGGTCCGATTTTATAGGGGCAATTCTTCTCTAAAGGACCCAATTTTATCACAATTAAAGAAGGAAAAATTGATCTTATAAAAGAAATTGTGGGAAAAAAACTTTGGAAAACACTGATCGGAAAAGATGAAAATCGCGCAATGCACTCTCTTATTAAAACCGGCTATGCTAACCAACTACTTTTTTTTGCTCATCGGGGATTGGGTTTGATAAGCGGTCTAAATTCTAAAAGAGAAAACTTACTCCTAACAGCTATAAAGTCAAAGCAAAAGGAGGGAATTGACATTAGCTTAAAATTTGGAAATCATCCGGGTCAATATGGCGTTTACAAAACCTTTCGCTTTAATGCCCTATCTTTACTTGTCTACACCGGTTATATAGAAGGCCTAGACCAACTAGTAAAAACACTAAAAGAACTTCGACAGCTTCATAAGCTAGACTTTCACCAAATGACAAGCCAGTTGGGAAGCCTTTTACACGTAGCCATCTGGGCAGGTCAATCCACTATGCTGCAACATCTTTTACAAGTCTATTATGAACAAACTTATCCACTACTAGATGTAGAGAATCATGAAGGAAAAACACCGTTGATTCTCGCTGCTTCCACAGGTGATATTTATTCGTTAAAAATATTACTATCAAAAGGAGCTGATATAGAAAAAAGGGATTTTTTAGGTCAAACAGCGATGCATCACGCCGTTAAGAATGGACAAGTCCGTATAATAGCATTTTTATGTCATGCGGGTGCGAAACTAAATACATGTGACCATCAAGGACAAAATCCTCATGCATATAGCAATGATAAATTTATTAAAAATTTATTGATTAATCATTACGAATTTTTCCTCAAAGGATCCACAAACAAATTCATAGATTATCTTGACCAAAAACCATTTCATGCTATTTCCCAAGGAGGAGGAGCAAAAGGCGTCGTGTATATTGGTGTCACAAAGGCTATGGAAGAGCTTGGATTATTTGAAGAAATGAGAAGATTTGCAGGAACATCTGCAGGTGCTTTGTTAGCTCTTTTTCTAGCTATTGGATTCAATACTCAAATGCTAGAAGAAACTTTGAAGAACATTCTTACCAATGAAGCATTAAAGAGATTACTCGGACTTATTACCTTTGATTTAGAAGAGGAAGACAAAAAAAAATTTAGATAATTTTACAGCTTCCATAAAAAAAAATATCCTAGGAATAAAAAAAGTAGGTATTGGATTATTAAAATTATTTGCCATCCTAGCGGGACAGAGAACTGGATGGGCTGATGGTGTAGAATTAAAAAATTGGCTTAATGAAATCATAATCCTGCAGACAGGAATTGTAAATTGCACGTTTGGTGAATTTGCCGATCTTGTAGAAAAAGGAGAAATAAATAAGAAAAGCGCGAGGCCATTCAAGCATCTGCATGTTCTCACAACAGACCTAAATACCTCCTCATTGCTTCAATTAAATTCTGAACAAAAAAAATGGGAAAACTTTCTTATCGCCGATGCTGTGGTAGCATCTTCAGCTTTTCCTTTGTTGATTGCCCTTCAAAAAATGAGAGAAAAAGTTAATGGAAAACTTATTGTGAATCCCAAATATCAATGCACAGATGGTGGTTTTTTAGCTAATTTGCCAGACGAAATTTTTGATCGAGTGGAGAAAAGTGGATGGCTAGATTCTGAAACAGCTGTTCCTCAATTTAATAGACGCACAATCGCTTTTTGCTTCGAGCAATCACCAATTCCCCCTACCACAGACACTTCTTCAGCCTATACTTTTCTTTTAAGAGTTTTAAAACGGGTTTATCGTAAACCAGAAAGACTGAGAAAGCAAATTATGCCAAATAGGTATGAAACAAGATTAGTCAGAATTAGTAATGGTAAAATTCACACAACAGAATTTAATGCTCCCCAAGAAAAAATACAAGCTGCTATAGATGCAGCTTATACTTCAACCAAAGTATTTTTTGAAGAAAGAGAAGCTTATCTTGGGGACATTTAATAAGAAACATATGAGTAAAGTAGACGTTCATCTTGGAAGTCTACTTTATAAATTTTTATCTTAAAATTTTACTCCTAAGTTTTTTTTGATACTTGATTAAGTTTATCAAAAATAGACTTTCTATATTCTTTATGAATGATCATATTTGCAACCTTGAAAGCTTCATCAAGGCGACCAGCACCTGCAAATCCTTGAGAAAGAGCAGAAAGCGCATTATCATAATAATAATGTGTATATTTTTGTTCCTCAGAAAATTTAGAAATAATTTCTAGGGTTTCTTCTAACCTGCCCAAACTTGATAAAACAATCACAATCTCCAAAAAAATGGAATTTTGAGCCGTATGACGCAAATAATCACCTGCAATCTTCTCCGCCTCTTTAAAATCTTGATGCTCGATGCATACTTGAGCAATATCTTTATAGACCTGTTCCATAAGCATCTGATTAGAAATTGTTGAAGCTACTTTTAATGATGCTTCAAGCTTCTTATTTTTCACTAAGGCAAGTGACACTAGATTTCGTAGATAATTTTTTCTATCTTCTGTAGTGATCAATATTATCACTTGTAAAGCTAAATCTGTATCGCCGAAATTTACCGCACATGTTCCAAGGATTGTATACGCATCATCTTTATACTTAGTCCCCTCTATTGCATTTATGATTCTTAACGCTTGCGGAAATTGTGAAGGATCAGCTTGCTTACGAACTAAGTCACACAAATATTTCTTTAGATCATCATCTTGCTGAGTCATTCTTCCAAGCAACGCAAGAGTTTCTTCGACTCGTTGCATAAAAGCAAATGCCTCCACTGCATTTTTAAGTTGAATATGATCATTTGGAAATTTTTTCAATAATTCGAAAGCTTTTTCATATTGTTCTAAATGAATCAAATGATCTATCAAGAACGAATAAATATCGTCATCACCAGCCGGGATCAAATTGAATATGTCAACGGTTTGGTCCCATAATTTTTCTTTTACAAGCTTGGTTATATAGATCAGTAGATATTGTTTTTTTTGAAACATTACCTCTAGGGGAAAAACATCGTCAAAAATACCATTAAACATCCAAGGTATCTCTACCTTGGCTACTAATTTTTGAAACTCTTTTGCTCTCCCATCCAGTCCTAAAAGGATTTTGATTTTTACTCGTTCATGGAAAAGAAGAGTTTTAAGCTGAAAAAGAGTTGTAGCCCGACTGAACAAGAAATTCTCTTTTCTTTCTTGCAAATATTGCAACTCTTCATGGTGTAAGGAAAAAGAGGCACTCATTAAGGCATCAATGAAATTTTTAAATTTTTCTGACTCTTGTTTCTTCGCGGCATAAAAAATTCTTTCACCCAATGCACTACATACCGATGCACAAGATTCATAGTCTTTTGAATCCATGTTACTTAAAACTTCAACAAGCATCTCCTCCGGAAGATCAAAAATTTTCTTTATTGTAGACAAACCTTTAACTTTTTCGATAACAGCGTCAATGGAATCTTTTTTTTCTTCACAAAATTTTTCGTGAATTTTTCTGTGATTATTAAGAACTGCAATCAAGATTTGCTGGTCCTCGTTATAAAGAAATTTTTGATGCTTTTCAGCAAATTTTGCAACTTCTCGTGCAACTCTTAAAGGCGACGTCTGCGTTAAATGAGCAACATGCGTTAAAGAGATTAACCATTTTAGCCAAGCAACAACTTTTGAATCTTTTTTTTGATTTGTTTAATCGAGTATTTAAATAACCTTCATGAGCTTCACTAATTTTTTGAAGTTTCAAAACTTGGCAATGAAAATCTTCCTTAGTTTTACAAATTGAAAAAGGCATATAAACCTCATATATAAGCCAATTAAAAATAATAAGTTGTATACTTGTATTGAGATATTGTCAAAAGTTTGTATTTTGAAAATATCTAATAGCATATGGGTAAACCTTTCATCAAAAAACTTGTTAAGCATACCGTTTGAACTTAGAATCCATCTGATGAGTAATTTAACAGAAAAATATTTCAAATAAAAAACACCTATTTTTCTTGGAATAAGATTCTCCAGCTTTATTGTCGAAAAACTTGACGCGTTGAAGAAATTGGGACATTTAAATTATGGGTAAGAAGCAAAAGAAAAACAGCTCAGATTCTGTAAATACAACAGAAAAAGCCAGAAAACAAATCATAGCTGGCGAAGAACAAATTTGGGCAATTTTCAGATTTTAAAATATACCATTATGGCAGTAGCTCAAGCTATGTTCAAGCCTCTTGCTTAGATATAATTCAACAATCAGATCCATTTTCCAACTTCGCTATTAGCAGATTTCAAGTATTCAATTAATTTTTAATTGCAACTGAATGGCATTTTAGGTATTTTTTTTGTAAAAATTTTCCTAAAACACTGAGAGTGGTTTTTACTGAGAGTTGTTTTTATGGATGACACAAGCATAAAGAATTTTTGGGAATGGTTTTCAAATAACGCCGAAGATTATTTTTATTTTGAAAAGAATCAAGATGTCCTTTTCTCAAATCTTCACGCATCGTTGAGCAAAGTGCACCCTGATTTAGTTTTTGAATTTAGCCAAGTTCTAGAGGATGGAACAAAGGAACTTGTCATTTCTGCTGATGGGATCAAAAGCTTATTCCCTATTGTGGTTAATTTAGTTAGCCAAGCCCCTTTTTTTAAAAAATGGACGATTATCGCTTTCCGTCAACCTCGAAACTTTACTCAAATCATCTATCAAAATGTTAAAATAAATCTGTCCGATGCCTTTTTCAAATACGAAAAAATGGATGGGAAAATCCATCTTGAATTATACCTCAGGAATTTTTCCGATTCCGAAGAGTGGCAGACTGCCACATTTATTTTACTCGATCATTTATTAGGTGAATTTTACACAGAAATGACTTTAGGTCACATAGAGATAAAAAGATTAGATGAAAAGAATATGGATGAATTATTGCCTATAAAAGATTTAGTCGAAATCGTTTATGATAATCACCGCAGTCCAACTGCACAGATGTTCCAAAGGCTAAAAAAATACATTCTTCGATTCGCACGATTTCGCCCATACTCATTTCTAAACAATTAAACAAGTTAGCTGTGAAATGAAATTTGTGCAGGTGTGAAATCCATTATATCACCAGATTCTGCTTGTCTTCCCATTCCTTCTGAACTGAAATCTCTATCAAATAACCACCAGAGGCTTCAAGATTTTCCTGCACAACAATATACCAATCTTCTAAGATTTTTCCTATAACGTTAATTTTAATCGTTTCATTGCTCTTACAATGCCCCATCAGGCTCTTGGATGGGTTTGATCGTACACCTTCTTCTTAAGCCCTTTTGAAACTTGCGTGTAGATGGTAGTGGTGGCTAAAGAGATATGCCCTAAAATCATTTGAATCGTTTTTAGATCCATTCCATTTTCTAACCAATGTGTCGCAATGGTGTGCCGAATGGTGTGAGGCGTGACTTTTCCAATTAATCCACTGGCTGTGAGGTATTTATCAAATTTTCGATCCACCGAACGTGTTGTGAGCCGTGTTCCAAGGCGATTTAAGAAAATAGCATTTGAATCTTGCTGCGCAAAATGCCCATCTATTTCTACGCATCTTTCAGGATGGGTTAGATAAGCATTAATCCAATCCGCTGCATTTTTAGTAATCGGAACAATCCGCTCTTTCTTTCCTTTTCCTTTTAGTTTAATCAAAAGATTTTTTGGATCAAATTCTTGTCGATCTAGGGCAACAAGTTCACTCACACGAAGACCAGAGCTATAGAAAAGCTCCATAATGACGCGATCTCTAAACCCTAGAAACGTTTTTGTATCGGGTTGATCAAACAATGTTTGCACTTGATCGTAAGAGAGTGAATTGGGCACCTTTTTTTCTACCCGCGGCGATTCAAGCTCTTCCGTCGGATTAGCTGAAATCCATTTTTGCGCAAGGGTATATTTAAAAAATGTTCGCAAAGAGGAGAGTCTGCGCACGACTGTACGCTTATGTACTTGATTATCGCTCAAATGGGCAAGAAAACCTCGAATTGTTTTGCGCGTAATGGTGTCTAAAACTAATGCAGCATCATAGGTTTTCAATCTTTCGGAGAAGGGCTCATTATAACGAATCTTGGGGGGGAGCTTTTCATCTTCTTCCTCAGGTAGGAGGTCGTGCTCTAGATACTCTTTTAAGGTATTTAAATCGATAGCGTAATTACGAACAGTATGTTCCGACGCATTTTTAATAATTCGTAAGTATTCCAGAAAGCGATAGGCAGCTTCGATAAACACGTTAAAACCCTCATTGATTGTGATCAAAGATTGATCTTGTAAAAAAAGAGGGCTTTTTGTCTATGAAATTATCGCATTTGCTAAAATTTTAAATGATCGAATGCATGCCTTTTGAACTGGCTAGGAAGCAGATGTGCTGTTTTCTATTCTTTTATGAATGGAAAAACTTTCAAATCTTCCGCTGCATGTGTCTGAGGAAAGATGGTACGCGCTTCGGTTTCCATTTTTCCTACATTGAGATAGCGTGCTGAGAAATGGGTTAAAATGAGTTCTTTCACATTGGCATCTTTGGCTAACTGTGCCGCTTGTTTAGCTGTCATATGGTAGTGACGATAAGCGAGCTCTTGATGCTCTTCTAAATAAGTACTTTCGCAAAGCAACATCTTGGCATTTTTTGCAATTTCCACTGCCTGCGGACATACTCGCGTATCAATCACGATCGCGATGCTATCACCTTTGCGAATATGACTCACATCGTCGAGTGAAACGGGATTCCTATCAATGGTTAAATGTCCATGCTTTTGCAATTCTTTAACCTTAGGTCCCAAAATGCCGTATGCACGTAATTTTTCACTGTCAAATTTGCGGGTATCTGCTTCTGTGATTCTCCATCCGATATTTTCTACCGCATGGTCTAAGAATGTCGCTTCAATTTTGAAAGCTCCATCGTCATGCACCACACCTGCTTCAGAAACAGGATGTTCAATCACATGGATATTTTCGTGATAAATAGTCCCATAACGAAGGCGATCAAAGTATCTTTTGCCGCTTGCAGGATAGTAACAATGGATGGGATGCGTCACTTTATCAAGGTTAAGACGCATGAGAATGGAACCAAGCCCTAAGCAATGGTCTCCATGAAAATGGGAAATGAAAATACGGTTGATCACCGTTGGAGCGACATTAGCAAAGATAAATTGCCTTTGTGTCCCTTCTCCCGGATCAAACAAAAAGCCTTCATTATTCCAGCGAAAAAGATAAGCGCCATGGTTACGATAGCGGGTGGGTTGCTGGCTTGAAGTGCCTAAGATAATAAGGTCTCGAACGCTCATATTTAACTTTAAGAAAATTCGGAAAAAGACTATGTTTTTTCAGGTTAATAAGTTTATTTCTTTGAATAATTATAAAGGAATAAACATAGAATATCTACTTCAAATTTAGCATTCGTAAATTAGGTTAAAATTATGAGCTTTCCAATAACAGCGTTTCCTGCCTTCCTAAGAGATCAGGCCCTCTCACAACCCCACAGCGCTACCGTTAACTCAGAAGCAAAAGACTTAGAGAAACAAATCAAGGAGATTGTAAAACAACAGCAAGAACTTGCAGAAAAACAAGCGACACTCGGAAGGCAGGCAACCCTTCTTTTAGGCCGCATCAATAGAATGATTCGCCCCTCAACAGATCCTAGCTCACCTCTTCTTATTGAAAACGCATTTAAAGAGCCTCCAAAATTAAACTGGAAAACCCATTGTGGAATTTCAATCTTCTTTGCTGCTTGTCTTTTTTCTGTCATTGCAGCAGGTTACGTCCTTCTCCATTTCAAACATTCGACGGAGTAATTAATTGCCTTTCCAAGAAAAAAAAGGCATTTTTCCTAATATATAGCCAAGCAAAGCACCGCTTAAGTGAGCGGTGTTGGCAATCCCTGGGGATATAGCTGTATGCTGGATCACTTCAAAAGCAAATGAGATGAGCTGAATCCCTAACATCGTCATAATAAAAAATAAGATAAACCCTAGGGTAGCTCTTTGTACTTGATAACCTTCCCAAGCCGCATGCCGTTGTCTCACCCAAATAAAGGCGATCATGGCACATAAAATGCCTGAAAAACCCAAAAAATTTGAACCGCTCATCAAATACTGAGCTGTGTTGGAAAATACACCTGTCAACAAAATAAACAAAATGTATTTGCCTTTTCCAATGCGTTGTTCAATTTGCTTCCCAATTACGATCAGCCAAATCATATTAAAAAACAGATGGAATAGATCACTGTGGAGAAGCGCGGGTGTAAATACTCTCCAAATTTCCCCTTGCTTGATTTTTTCAAACATCGGTGCTTTGAACTCCCAGGAAGTATCGGGATGCTGAAAATGGAGCACAATTTGATCGTACACCCCTTCCCAATAGGGTGTTTGGGAAAATTCTTGCAAAAGGGCTTTTGCCTCGGGTGGTGCAGTTGTCGGATTTTGCAATTTCTCCAAACCAAACTTTTCAACAAACTGATCGAGAAGCTCAAAAGCCCTTGGATAGTCATAGAGCAGTACTTTTTTGATGGGTGACAGCGAAACTGGGTAAGGGATATTTGTTGCAGGAGTCTCGAATTCAGGCGTCGTAAACTGACTGACGAAGAAAATTAAAATGCAGGTTAGTAAAAAATAAAGTGTAACACGCCCCATTGGCTGAGAACTCGCGGAAGGATTTCCTTTTTGACGGTGAAAATAGGATGGTGTTTCCTCTTCAGGGGAAAGTAGTTCCTCTGCTGGAATGAGCTCCGCGTCTCCCTCACTTTTCTTAAACATCTGATCGTTAGGATTTCGAGAAAATGCGTCTAGCCACCCTTGCACTTTTTCAACATCTTCTTCATTGATAATCCAGATGTCACTTGTCATTAGCCCATAATCGGGGCTTCCCCAATCCTTATTGACATTTTGTTCAAGCTGATATTCAACTCTCTGGTTTGTCAAAAAGAGCGCAAAATCCTGAGCAAGATTAGGGTCATTAAATGTATGAATTAACCGCATGTCTATTCCTTTAGTGAATCGCAGCAACTTTTTGCACAATCTGCGATGTAGACAGTCCTGGTACTAAGTCCACAATATGTATCCGTCCACCGTGCGCTTTAACAATGTCCGCTTCGATGCAGTTTAGTCCATACTCCGAGCCATTTACATGAACATCAGGTTTGATTTTTGAAAGAATACTGCGGGGATCTGTTTCATCAAACCACGTGACAGCATATACAAATTCTAAAGCAGCCATCATCTCTATTCGATACTCGAGTGAGATAATTGGTCGCAAAGGATTTTTATATGCCTGGATCGAACGGTCGGTATTTAACGCGACAATTAAACAATCCCCAACCTGTGAAGCTTCAAATAAAATTTGAAGATGGCCGGCATGCAAAAGATCAAAAGATCCATTCAACGTTGCGATCGTTTTCCCGGCTTGCCGAATACCTGCCACAAAACTCTCTATTTGATCAGGTGGGCAAACTTTTTTTTCGCACGCTTTTTTCCAAGTCTTTTCCATGCAAGCCTCTTATCGCCGTCTTTGGGGAAAAGCGATCTGAAAGACCTCGTCATAGTGCTCAACAAAATAAACCGTCAAACCTTTTTTGATATAATCCGGCAATTCTGCATAATCACGCATATTGTCTTTTGGGAAGATCAACGTTTTTAAACCTGAGCGACGAGATGCCACTAGCTTTTCTTTCACGCCTCCAATTCCCAAAATCCGCCCAGTCAAGGTCAGCTCGCCAGTCATGCCCAAATCATCTAAAACAGGTGTATTTGTCAAAAGGGATAACAAGGCTGTTACCATGGTAATCCCAGCAGAAGGGCCATCTTTTGGCGTTGCGCCTTCTGGAATATGAATATGCACCTGGGATTTTTCAAAGAAAGTATATTCTGGTGCATACTTATGCACAGAACTATGCAAATAGCTCCAAGCAATTTCGGAAGATTCCTTCATCACCTGACCAGCCTGCCCAGTCAGTTTCATTTCCGTTTTTTCAGAAGCGACCTTAATCGCTTCAATGTAAAGAGTTGCGCCTCCAAGAGCGGTCCAAGCCAAGCCCATACACACACCAACAGGCGTACGCTCATAAAAACGATCGGAAACAAACACAGGTTTCCCCAGGTATTCCGATAAAGAATCAGCGCTGATACGGTGCATCTTTTCACGCGCTGTCGGTTGCTTAGACGATTTCTTCTTCTTCGTGTTTACCTCTGCTTGCTCTTCTCGCACAATCTTGACAGCCAGCTTTCTCAAAATCTTTTTCAGATTGTTTTCGAGGCTTCTCACGCCTGATTCTCGCGCATAACCATTGATAATAGCACGTAAAGCATCATTTGTAAAAGACACTTGAGATGCTTTTAGACCCATCGCTTTACGGTTGCGTGGAATTAAGTATTTTTTCGCAATCTCAATTTTTTCCTGCATGATATAGCCAGACAATCGCAAGATATCCATCCGATCTTTTAAAGGCTCAGGAATCGTATCTAAAACGTTCGCTGTCACAATAAAAAGAATGTCGGAGAGATTGCAGCGCACATCGAGGTAGTGATCCAAAAACTCACAGTTTTGTTCGGGATCGAGCACTTCTAGCAAAGCCGAAGCAGGATCTCCTTGATAGCTGCTCCCCATTTTATCTACTTCATCCAACATAATCACTGGATTTGTGGTCTGGCAAAACTTCAATGCTTGAATGAGCTTACCTGGCATAGCCCCAATGTAGGTTCTACGATGCCCTTTCACTTCTGCCTCATCGCGCATACCCCCGACCGAAAAACGATAGAATTTTCGGTTCAAAGAACGAGCAATACTTTTCCCAATACTTGTTTTACCAACTCCTGGAGGACCTACTAAGCAAATGATACTGCCCTTTACCCCACCAGAAAGTTTGCCAACACCAATGAATTCCAAAATACGTTCTTTGATATCTTCTAGACCATAATGGTCTTTAGCTAGAATTTTTTCAGCTTCTTGTAAATCATGTCGCTCTTCGGAATGGATGCCCCAAGGGATAATGGTCAACCAGTCTAAATAACCACGACAAACCGCATACTCTGCAGATTGAGGTTCAAGAGCGCTAAGTTTGTCCATTTCTTCTTTAATGACTTGCAAAACATCTGCAGGAACATTGCGACTTTTAAGGCGTGTTTCAAACTTCTCTCGATCTAAAGACTTATCATCACGCTCAATCCCCAATTCCTTTTTAATGGTTTTGAGTTGTTCACGCAGGAAGAAATCTTTCTGGCTTTTTGAGATGGTCGCTTCAATTTTTTGATTAATATTATTCTGTAAAATGCTTAAATCTAATTCTTTTTTTAACAAGATCAACGCTTTATCAATGCGTCGACCGGGATCGAAAGTCTCTAAAACATCTTGCAGTTCTTCTCTTGAAGCTGTCGTTAAGGCAACTGCAAAGTCCGCCAATTTTCCAGGCTCTGTAAAATCGGAATGCCCCAGAAAAATTTGCAGTTCCTCCTTAAAAAGAGGATTGAGTTTGAGGAGTTCTTTAATTGTGGAAATGATGCTAATGGCATAGGCTTTTAGCTCATTAGTCAAAATAGGACTATCCTCAATATAGGCAACTTTTGCTTTTAGATGAAAAGACTCATCTAATAAAGGCTCTTCGAATTTGATCCTTTTTTCCATATTTAGAATCACCTGAGCACTTCCTTGCTCCATGGGGATAATTCTAAGAATACGTGCCATTACACCAACTTGATACAGTTCATCAAAATTGACTTTATAAATATCGGAATCTTCGAATTTTGTCAGAAAAAGAGCGACACATTTATGATCAGATTTTGCAATTTGCTTTAAAATTTCATAAAATGGACCTGGTTCAATGACAATAGGAGCTGCCATTCCAGGAAAAAATGGGCGGCGTAGTAAGGGAAATACATAAAGATCATTCGGTAAAGCAGATCCTTGCTTGATATCTTTCGGTGCTTTGTCTATGGATTCTAACAAAGCATTTTCAAATTCAACATCTAGCGGGTTATTTTCATTCTCTGGAATCAAATTATGCCTCAGTTTTTTTATTTTATGTGTCCTTCACAAACTGTCCTAAATGCGTCTTTCGACCCTGGTTGTTAGCTAAGCCACTCAAATTGAGATTAAAACAAGTCAAAAGAGGTGATTTTAATCGTTTTGAACAAATTTTTCAATCCTCAAGGTTAGCTATTCCAGATTCCTCAATTTTTTGATCTCTTTTTTTGAGATCAAATAGTAAATGATGTGTCATGTTTTAATTATACCAAATAAAGATTCTTTGACCGTTAAACATTTTTCCCTATAATCATTGGCCAAAGACTTCCTATAGTTCTTTTTTTCTCGTTTTCGACTTCCATTTCCATGAAAACGAAAATCCGATATGCTAAGATCAATTGAAAAGGACAGCGGCGTATATGACATCTAAACTATCGATCTCAAGTTATTTACATTTAATTCCTTGTGCTAGAACAGAAACTTTCATCAACAAGCATGGCACTCGTTACGAAAAAAAACTTAGCAGCCTCAGCATTGCTTGGGATCATACTCGCTTATTTTTCTACCGCCTAACAATTTTTGCATTTAAAACCCATAAATGGCCCAATGTTAAGTGGGTATCAGAAGCTGTAATCGGGGATCTAAAAAAAATTTCTAAGGGGTTTAAAAGCGAATTTGAAAACGAACACCCAAAACTACCGGCCTGCTATTCATTAGAAAAGATAGACTCGATCAAAAGAGTTTTTAAACGTTTACAAACCGTCGGAGCTGCCCAAGAAAATCTCAATAAAATCAATAAAGCACTTAGAAAAATTAAAGCAAACGTCAATCATATTAACACACCATTCGAACCATCTCCTCCTCCTTCCCCCACACCATCCCCAACTTTACTGCGTGATGATCAACCCTTACGTTTTCCTATAAAAAAGGGCATAGCTTTAGATGTGTTGACGCCTGGAATTAGGAAAGAATATGGTGAGCGCATTCGTCATGAACTAGAAAAAAACCCTAGAGATAAGCGTTTTTTTCTTGAAGCAGATAAGCGCTTTGATGACAGTTGGCAGCGTGCATTAACTAAAACTCCAGATTTGCACCAGGAATTTCAATCTCAATTCGATCCCTTTTCAGAGATTTGCCTCATTGAAGTAGAGGACCAACCTTTGATCAAAGCCTCTCTTTACCAATTTCAAAATGCCATTCAGGTTGTCAAGAAACACTTCCCTCATCTGACCTCTTTAGCTTATAACAATGTTCAACGCATAAAAGTGGCGCGCCTTATCCAAATTATTTTAATCGGTAAGGATCATCTCCCTGAATCCGAGCTCTGTTTTACATTAAGTGAATTGTATCAAGACAAAGAACAATTTAAAGAAAGTGAAGAACATCATATTCCCCTTCAGTCGACCCTACTCGATTTGCAATTCAAGCGGACTTCTGGAAGTCGACCTGGTAAAGATACATGGCTTCAATTTCGAGAGAACCTCGTTACAGGCATTAAATTATTTACACAAGATTTTCTTGAACGTTCTGAAGGTTTTGTAGTGGAGATCCAACATGAGCGTCTGGCATTGGACGATACCCTATTTGACAAAATTCGAAATCTCTATGAGCAATATTTATATGAGAATCCAGAAGAGACGATCCAAATCATCAAAAATATCGATAAAAACATAACCCTTAGAAATATTTTAAACTTCTTCCCACAAACAGGTCTCTCTGCAAATTTTCTTGATGAGATTTTAGATGAACTCATCACAAAGTACAGGGATTCAGAGGACCAAAAAAGAAATCTCGTCTGTGAACGACTCATCCAATTAAAAGAAAATACACGTTTTTCTCCTGATATGATGAAGAAAATCGCCGATGCCTCTGGGCATTCTGAAGAGCTTATCGAACCTTTGATGCGGATTAAATTCATCGAACTCATGTTAATTCTCAATCAATCTATTTCTTTTTATCCCTACGAACAAATCAATAACACGTGCCAAAAAGCCTCTCAAGACATTCCCGGTGGTGTAACTTCGCGAGCAAGATCTATCAAATTCTTGTTTGAAAAAAATTTAACAGATTTTGAAACACACATTCGATATCCCGTCAAAATGAATAGCTGTTCTCCAGAAAATGCGTTTGCTAATGATCTTGACTTTGCTGAAATGAGTGCTGTGCTGAAATATGCATCTTCGAACCTTGCTGTGATAGGTTGCTCTTATATGAAATTTGGGTGGATTGCCCCCTTAAGTGCATGGGCAAAATTGGCAGAGCAAATTGAGCCTAATATTCATAAAATGCAACCTCTTTACCTTGAAGAGAAGCATGCGGAGAATCTCGATACTTTGCTCGAAAACCTATCTGTGATCACCGAAATCAAAGACGGACAAGATATTCAAGAAAATAACGAAAAAAAGTTTGAAATGATCAAGTTAACCGGATGGTTTGGTCATAAAAAAGATCCGAATCCTCAAAATTTAGAGGCGCTCAACCTCTTTTTCGACGATCTTTTTGAATCATTTAAAACCTATAAAGATATCTGCAAAAGAGCAGATAACGAGAAAAAAGCCTTTAAGCTTTTTGAAAAAGTTCTCCCTAAAGGGCTTGAAGGACTTTCTATCCTTCAAAAAACGTATGGCGAGAAAGAAGGACATATAAGACTTAAAGAAATCCATGAACGCGTTCAAAAAGAATATCAAAACCTTATTACCCCCTCAGTAGCCTAATGCATACATTAAAAAAGCAGCCCACTCTGGATTTGACTGAAGGAGATTTTTTTGCGGTTCATCGCCATTTTGTTGAAGAGAGCGAAACACATTATTTACATGCACACGCAGCCTTTTCCAAAAACCATAGCCGCTATTTTGGCCCTCAGCAAGACCATCGGCTTCCTTACAAACGTGATGTCGATCGCATTGTGCATTCTAAGGCCTATGCACGCTATGTGGACAAAACTCAAGTTGTCTATCTTGTAAAAAATGATCACATCACCCACCGCAGTCTGCACGTCCAACTTGTTAGCAACTTTGCGCGTGGCATCGCAGAGATTCTGCGTCTTAATCTCGATTTAGTTGAAGCCATTGCCCTGGGTCATGATGTTGGTCACCCCCCTTTTGGACATGAAGGTGAGCGATACCTTTCCACACTTGCACAAGAATATGGGTTACCCGCTTTTGCTCATCCCTGGCAATCTTGTCACTTGTTTACACATATCGAACCCCTCAATCTAGGCTTAAATGTCTATGATGGCTTTCTTTGCCATGATGGTGGAATGCAAGGACATATTCTCAAGCCTAAATTTGGGAAAACCTGGGATGATCACTTTAATGAAAGAGATTTAAAATTAAAGGATCCTGATTTCAATATTATTCCAGGCACAATGGAAGGATGCCTAGTTAAACTTTGCGACACGATTAGCTATTTAGGACGGGATATTGAAGACGCTATCCATTTAAAAATTTTAGATCGCGAAATGGTCCCCCAAACAATCCTAGGAACGTCAAATGGAGAAATCCTCTCCTATGTAGCTCGAGACATGATCAAAAACAGCTACGGGAAAGATTATATCGCCATTTCTGAAGAAGTTTTGGATGCTTTAAAAATCCTCCGAAAATTCAATTTTAAGCATATCTACGTCCACCCCTTGCTAAAAGTTGAATCTAAAAAGGTACAGCGAAGTTACCGAATCTTGCTAGAAACCCTGTTGAAAGATCATCAAACAAATGGAGAAAATAGCCATCTGTGGACGCATTTTCTTCATAACAAAACGGATAGCTATCGTTCGCAAACTTCTGAAATCCAGCAATTATTCGACTACATTTCTGGAATGACAGATAATTATTTCGTACGTACGCTACAACAACTTATTGTCCCCATGCCCATAGAATTGTAACCATGAACTATTCTCTTTTAATTGAAACAAGTACTGAGCGGGGTTTAATTGCAATTTTTGCAGACACCGCCGTTGTCTATCAACAAGCTTTTCCTTTTGGACATAGCAGTTCCTCCTACCTGCTTCCTGCCATTCAAGAAGGATTATCCTTCTTGAAAATAGGCCCTCATGATCTTACTAAAATCATTTGTGGTGCCGGTCCTGGTTCCTATACAGGCCTGAGAATGGGAGTCATGAGTGCCAAAATGCTCTCTTATTCCTTAAAAATCCCCTTAGTGGGTGTTTCCAGTTTAAAAAGCTGGATTCCGACAAGAGATTGCCACTTTTCAGCACTAATTGACGCCCGCATTGGGGGCGTTTATATTCAATCGGGGGAGCTCAATCAGGGAAAAATTTCTTTTGAAAGCAAACCTAAACTTTGCCTTTTAGCCGATTTAGCACAAGAAATTGAAAAAAGTGAGGTGTTAATTTCACCCAATTTATCGATTTTGCAATCTAAAATCCTTCAAGCCTATCCTTCGCTACAGAAAGAATGGGTTGAAGCAGCTCCCTCTCCACAAGCTTTATATGAAGCGGCTCAAGAAGAGATTCAAATGGGTCATGTTTCATCGGAGGGAGACATTGAGATTCTGTACTTGAGAAAAACACAAGCTGAAATTGAGAAAGAAAAAAAATAGAGCCTGCGGCTTCAGGCTCCTTGAATAATTAAACGATTCTTTAGCGGAAAATTTTTGTCATAATCCTACCCACTAACCCAATTAGTCCCTTTTTTTTTGTTTGAACTGAGGGAGGGGTCTCTGCCTTCGGGGCGTCGATTGCGTTGACAAATTTGTCCGTATGCTCCATGTATTCTGAGTCCTCAAATGCATCCACTCTAACGTCACTATCTACAAAGTAAATCGCCGGTTTTCCATCCACTTCCATTTCCAATAAAAAAGAAGAACCGGTTAATTTTTCCACTTCTCTTTTGTGCACTGTCAAACTCACCACTTTTTTTCCTTCTATTTCTAAAAGTCCAAAACAACTTCCTAAATCGGGATCATTTCCAAAAATCTCAATAATTCTATGCCTTTTTTGAGTTTTTATCTCCTGCGTATCGGCCTTTTCCATTTTTTTGAAAAGCCGATTGGCATGTTTAACGAGAATTCCTTCATACATGGGACGTTTATCCCCGGGATAATAAGGTTTTTTTCGTGTATAAACAGGAATTTTTCCATTGTATTTTACACATGGTTCAGGAAATTTTTCACAGTCTGACAAATTTCTACTCGGATACCAATAGGCAGGATAACTCATATTATGCACCTAATTATTTGATGTTTTTTTTGCAAAAGGATTTTTAAAAAATCGACGCGTTTTTTTTTCGTTTTTCTCTCGTGGGGTTTGAGGCTCAGCCTTTTCTCTCTCTTCCTTAATCTCAGGGAAAACGTTTGTTTCTCCCAAGTAAAAACTTCGATATTCATTGTACTTATCATCTTTAAAAAAATGAATAAAAGTCTCGTCATACCTTCTAAAAGACTGCGCAAGGAGTCGCTTTTTTGCGTTTTCGCCTTCTTTAATTAATAATTCTCGAAGGTGTTCCTCTGGTACAATATCCGCCATTTTGTTTCTATGAATAGTCAAGCTCATAAAGCGTTCATTCTGTTTAGTTAGAACGGCAAAGCGATGCTCTGCAAAAACGGGCTCAAGACTTTTCTCATTTTTTTCTAATAAGGTCACTAGGACAACAGCATCAACCCTCCCATCCTCATATGCAATGGATTGAGAAAGCTTACGTTTTATATAAACAGGTACAATGACTTCATTTGAAGTCATATCATCACGACTATTCATTCTAGATATTGATAAACTAGTCACACAAAAACTCCTTTATAATAAATAAATTCGTTCTTTAATTAAACAAAAAACAATAAAATCAAAACTATTGATAAATAAAAAATTTTAGGGTATAATTAGACAAAAAACGAGGGAATTTATGCAAACTGAAAGATTTGGACCTCCTGTTTTTAGTGTTCAAAATCATCAGGACATTTTTAAAATTCAAGAGAAAAAAGAACTAGAAAAAGCTAAAAAAAGCAAAATCACACACAAACTTCTAGCCCCTCTCTTTTTTTTGCCGCGTGTTGCAAAACGTGGATTACAGAAGTTAGTCGGAAAAATTATTTTGCCAAGCCAGTTTAGCTCTAAAAAAACATTAGATGAATATTACGACGCCGCTACCGGCCCCCTATTCAGCAAAAATCAAAATCGTTTCACTATTCAAACGGCAGATGGTGTGAAACTAGACACCATGACAATCACGCACGCATCAGAAGCAGCAAAAGATCCAAAAGATCAAAAATGGCTCGTCTTCTTTAACGGAAATGGAATGACTTATGAAGAAATGGTTCCTGAATTACAAATACTCTTCGGCAGACTTGGAGTTAACATTTATACAGGTAATTACAGAGGCGTTGGCTACAGTGAAAAAAGCCCCTCAAAAGCAGAAGACTTGGTCATCGATGGAGAAGCGATGGTTCAATACTTATTGAACCAAGGGATTCAACCTGAAAATATCGTTCTTTACGGCTGGTCGCTTGGAGGAGCCGTTGCCACACATGTGGCAGCTTTACATCAAAATGAAGAATTCCCTGAAAAAGGGATCCGCCTTGTAAATGATCGCTCTTTTAGCACCCTAAAAAAGGAAGTTTCACATCTTCTGCCTGTGATTGGAGGACTTGCTTCTCGCCTTATCGGCCCTCTAAAATGGAATTTGAATTCACTCGAAAATTGGAAAAAAATTGATAACAACAATAAAGCCCTTCTTTTCCACAAAGACGACCCTGTTATTCCTTATAAGGCTTCGTTGTACAAAGGATTAAAAGAATCGTCCATGAGTGAGGACGATAAAAAAGCAAAAAAAGAAAGACGAAAATTCAAAGCGAAGAAACGCGATTACGACAAAAATTACCCACAAGATTACAAGCCGGATACTTATATCCGCTCTAGAGGGAAATATAACAATAGATTTTATGGTAACGCACACGTTACGCCCCCTTCTTTTCTTGATGTGTATGATGACCTCTGGGATCCTAATGGCATTAGCCTACTGGACACCATTAGAAAGTTATTGAATATTCAGAAAGCGGATTTCAGATAAAGGATATTATGACACGTATAGATAAGCTTGGAGAACCAGAGTTTAGAGCTCCCCACTATCCTCCCCAAAAAAAGCGCAACAAATTAACTAAAATTTCTTTCTGTTTGTTTTCTGCTGCCATGTTCCCTCTGCTCTTAGCGAAATCTGCCATGCAAAAAATGACGGGCAGAATCATTGTCCCCTCACAGCATCGTTTAAAACGACTTTATTTGGATCAAAAACGGAATAAATTTCTGAATGAAAAAATGGATCCGCAATACCAAATGAAGCGAATCACGATTCAAGCAGCTGATAAAGTCAAACTTGATACGGCCGCCATTTTACATCCTGAAGAATCCAGAAAAGCTCCAAAAGAACAAAAATGGTTAGTTTTTTTTAATGGTAATAACTTTGCTTATGAACGTTATTTAACTGTTCATCAAAAATTGTCCAAAGAACTTGGGATCAATGTCTATTCAGGAAATTACCGAGGAGTGGGGCACAGCGAAAAAAGTCCCACAAGAGCGAACGATTTGGTTTTGGATGGAGAAGCCATGGTGCAATACCTTCTTCACCAAGGGGTTCCCCCCGAAAATATCATTCTACATGGATGGTCACTGGGTGGAGGCGTGGCAACAGCTGTTGCCGCAAAATATCCAAACATGAAACTGGTCAATGACCGCTCTTTTGGAACCTTAAAAAAGGGAGTCAAATCTGTGGTCCCCTTTTTTGGAACCCTTGCTTCTCATTTTACTTCAATCTTAGGATGGAATTTGAATTCCGCTAAAAATTGGAAAAAAATTGAAGAAAACAATAAAGCAATCATTATTCATAAAAAAGATGGTGTGATTGCCTATAAAGCCTCTTTATATAACACCCTGAAAAAATCGGCGATGGAAAAAAAGGATAGGCTAGCCAAAAAAGTGAGGAAAAAACTTAAGGCCAAAAAGCAACCGATAGATACCCACTATACCCAAACCTATAAACCGACTTTAACGTTGCGCTCTAGGGGTCTTTATGATAAAGACCCCCACTCGATTAAACTGACCAAATTGGATATCTATGAGAGCTACCTAAATATTGTACGATATCTTTTAAAGATTAATCCTCAAGAGCAGCATCCTCAAAAGCTTGTAAAGTAATCGCCGACCAGTCTAAATTCTGTCTTTGCTTCGCAAGTCCCGTCATGAGACGGTTATGTAAAAGCGATGCAAGCGGCAAAGGAACGGACTTCTTTTCTGCTTCGTTCAGCACAAGATTTACATCTTTTAAGCCTAATGTCATCTTAAATCCCGCATCTTCAAATGCTTGATCAACAATAATCTTGCTATAGTTTTGATAAACAGGACATGCCAAAATGCTTTGGGTGTATAATGCTGCAGCTGCATGAATATCTATGCCACTTTTTTTTAATAAAGCAAAAGACTCTCCCATGGCTTCGATAGCGGATAAAATCAAAAAATTTCCTGAAATTTTAACTAAACAAGCATGTGAGGGTTTAGCCCCAAAATCTGCTACACCTTGTCCCAATTTTTCAAGAATGGGGCGCACCAAAACTTTCGCATGCGGATCTCCTGCAATACAAATCCATAACTTTTGCGCGGCCGCAGCATCTGGACGGCCAAAAACGGGTGCACAGACGAAGGCCGCGCCCTTTTCCGCATGCAAGGTAGCCATTTTATCGGCAGTTTCTGGAGAGATTGTACTCATTGAAACGTGCACACATCCTGTCCGAATAGTCTTTAAAATGCCCTTCTCTCCTTCGACTATCTCTTCAAGAGCTTGGTCATTGGAAAGCATTGAAATCAAAATCGAACTTTTCTCAAAAGCCTCTTTTGGCGAATCGAGCAAATGTGCTCCTTGATTTAATAAGGGCTTAGCTCTTTCGGCTGTGCGATTGTAAACCCATAGGGGAAATCCAGCTTTCAATAGATTTTCAGCTAAAGGAAATCCCATATTTCCGAGCCCGATAAAGGCAATATTTTTGCTCATTGTTTTCCTCAAATTTTTTTTCGTATAGTTTTGGTATAAACATCCTCCTTTTTCTAAACAACCTTTTCACATGAAAAGTTTCTATGGATGTATAAATTAAAATTGGATATTGTCAAATCAAAAGAATTCTTTGTAAATAACAAGGTCCCTTATGCAAGCCACCAATCTCGTACGTACTACAATTAGGGCTTCCGCACCCCTGCAACTCCCCATCATTGTCTGGATACCATTTCAGGCGATCCATAGCGTGCATCGATGTTGGTGTTATTGGAGAAGATTTCAGATCTATAAAGATCCGAACAATTTTGCAACCCTCGCCGCTGGGAATGCAGCCTATTTTTTAGGAGCAGACCTGCCTGTTATTCGCGGAATTGCACAAGCTGTGATGATTGCCAACCGCATTTTTCTTTGCATTGAAAAACAAGCCACTCTTTGTACCCATTGTAAAGAACTTGTTTTAGCTGTTAAAGGGCATTACATGCCGCACGATCGCGCTAACTGGTCCTCATACTCTAAGGCGAACTTCGCCTCCCCTTCTACACGCCTTTGGTGTAAAACGTTTGGCTATTCAACCACTTTGCGTATGCAACGGATTGCATATTGTGCCTATCTTATTCTAGTGGATTCGTTTCAACTCAGCATGTTGATGATGGATGCGGCTGAGAGTTTTTCCAGCGATTCATACAATAATGGTCACCATGTCAGAGAATTTTTTTACAATACATCCGCATCCGTTGATCTGCTTGTCAATAACCGGGAAAAATTGCTGCTTGAAATGCAAAAACATCGCGGGGTTATTCAGGCCATTCTTTCAACGATGGGCGTGCCTCTTACAGCGGATCAAATCATCGCTTCATTATCTAAAGGATTAAGTAGCGCCGCAACTTTAAATGTTGCTTCCCAGAAAGCGCAGGCTATGTTTGGAAGATTGATGGCCGACTTTCTCGGAAAAGGATTTTTTGGTTTTTTATTCGGAATTGGCCTATCCGAATACGTCCCCCAAGTTTTGGTATGCAATTTATTCATTCATAGACAGAAAAAAGAACCAGAAGCAAACCGCTACCCTCCCATAAATTGGGTGGCTCTTCGATCAAAATCACATCTTTTAAAACCACTTCCTCAACCTGCATCCCCTGAAAAACCGCTTACACATTTCATCTCACCTCCCAAGTCACCTTTAAAAAAAGGTTTAGGAAAAATTCGCAGCCTTCTTTCCAGTCCTAAAAAAAATCCGCTCCTTGCAATAAAGGATTAATCTAAGCCTGTATTCTTTATTGGAATATAAATCTCTTAAAGATCATAATAATGGCTTAGTTTTTTTCTAAATATCTAACCCTGTACGAAGGACGCTATTTTTCATGGAGACTCAAAGAATCCGTCGCCAATTCCTTAATTATTTCAAAGAGCATGGACACCGTGTGGTTTCTTCATCCCCTGTTTTCCCACATGATGACCCATCGCTTTTATTTACAAACGCCGGCATGAATCAATTTAAAGATGTTTTTCTAGGGAAAAGTGCGCGCGATTACCACCGTGCTACAACTAGTCAAAAATGTATTCGCGTGGGAGGCAAACACAACGACCTAGAAAATGTAGGCCACACAAGCCGCCACCTTACCTTTTTTGAAATGTTGGGAAATTTCTCTTTTGGTGACTATTTTAAAGCAGAAGCGATTCAATTTGCCTGGGATATTTCAACCCAAGTTTTTGGATTTGATCCTCAGCACATTTGGCCAACCGTTTTCCGCGATGATGAAGAAGCTTTTGAACTTTGGACTCGCTACGTGCCCGCCAGCAAAATTACACGCTTTGGAGAAAAAGACAACTTTTGGAGCATGGGTGAAGTTGGTCCCTGTGGCCCCTGCTCAGAGCTGTACTATGACCGTGGTTCCAAATATGGTCCCGCAAATAATCCTTCTGAAGATGTCACTGGCGAACGCTATTTAGAGTTCTGGAATCTTGTTTTCATGCAATTTAACCGCCTTGAAGATGGTTCTCTATCTCCACTTCCTAGACCCTCCATTGATACTGGAGCAGGTATTGAACGGGTTGTCGGATTAAAAATGGGCGTGGACTCCGTATTTGGTACCGATGTCCTGCGAGAATTAATTGCCCAAACCGAACAAGTTTTCAATAAATCCTACGATCCCACAAATATCCAAACAGCTCCAGCATTCCATGTGATTGCAGATCACCTCCGCTGCTTGGCATTTGCTATCGCAGATGGTGTGCAACCTAGCAACGTCGACCGGGGCTATGTACTCCGAAAAGTGTTAAGACGCGCGGTACGCTATGGCCGCTCACTTGGCATGGACACCCCTTTCCTTGCCGATATTTTACCTCGCCTCGTCGCAACTATGGGTGAAGACTACAAAGAGCTTGTACAAGCCCAACAAAGAATTGCAGAAATTTTGACTGTCGAAGAAGAAGCTTTTCTTCGTACACTTCGACGGGGAGGGAATATCCTCAATCAGATTATCGAAGGTGCTCAAAATACCCATCACCGCATTTCAGGGGACGATGCCTTTAAATTAAAAGACACGTATGGATTTCCGCTAGAAGAGATCGAACTGATCGCTCGTGATGCAAACTTAGTCATCGATAAAGAACGGTTTGAGCTCTTGGAAAATGAAGCGAAAGAAAGATCACGGCAAGTGCAAAAAACGACTCAGCAAATTGCATCTACCAATCTTTTTGTCGACTTTGTCAAAACACATGCTGCGACAACATTTTTAGGATATGAGCAACTCAGTGCTAGAGCAACTGTAACAGGGCTTGTAGTGGATCAACAGTTTGTCAATCAAATCATTGCGGGCCAAGATGCCATGATTATTCTTGATCAAACGCCATTCTATGCAGAAATGGGTGGACAAATTGGCGATACAGGAACCATTGTGAACCATCAAGGGATGTCTTTCCAAGTCACCAACACTATTTCTCCTTATCAAGGCGTGATTGCACATGTGGGAACATTGACACATGGTCATTTAAAAGTAGGAGATTCTGTAGAAGCATCTGTCGATGCCCCTCGCAGACAGAAAATCGAGAATAACCACACTGCCACACACCTTCTTCATTGGGCTCTTCACCATGTTTTGGGTGAACATGTGAAACAAGCAGGGTCCGTTGTAGAACCTGGTCGCTTACGTTTTGACTTCAGCCACCACAAGCCTTTGACAAAACAAGAGCTTAATGAAATTGAAAATCTTGTGAACCAAAGAATTAGATTGAATCTCCCTGTAAAAACATACGAAATCGCTTATGAAGAAGCCCAAAAGAGCACCGACATTAAGCAATTCTTCGGTGAAAAATATGGGGCTAAAGTGCGCGTTGTTGATGCGGAGTTTTCAAAAGAACTTTGCGGGGGCACACATACTTCTGCCTTGGGTAATATTGGGTTATTTCGGATCGCGAAAGAAGGCAGCATTGCGGCGGGGGGGCGGCGTATCGAGAAAGCCTATCTCGCCATAGCGAACAGTTCATCGATTCCCTGGCAGAGCTATTGAAAACACAACCGCAAAAATTGCAAGAAAGGATTGAGAAGCTAGTTGAAGAAAACAAGCAGCTCGCTCAGGAAATGAAAAACTTGAAAAAAGGCAAGATGGAAGGGATGGTCACAGAACTTTCACAACAAACCGAAGTGATTCATCATATTCCCACAATTATAGCCAAAGTGGATGTGCCAGCAGCTGAGCTACGCAATTTCCTTGAACTTTTGCAAGCCAAAATGGGATCAGGTGTCATTGCCCTGGGTGTCACAGAAGAAGATAAATGCCATCTTATTATTCGTGTCAGCGATGATCTTGTTGCAAAAGGTATCAATGCTTCTCAACTTATTAAGACATTGGCTCCTATGATTGAAGGCACAGGTGGTGGAAAGCCCAATATGGCTCAAGCCGGTGGTAAGGCTCCTCAAAAACTGACAGAGGCTTTGGCAAAATTCCGCGAACTTTTACAAGCGTCGTAAAAAATTGATGAGGCAATGTGATCGAAGAACTTTTCAAACATCCCAAACTTTTAGAGCTTCAAGAAGCTTTTAAGCAAGGCGACCCGGTTCTGATTGAAGAGCTTTGGAATGCTCCCAAAGCTCTTATTGCCTCTCTTGCTCTACAGGTAACGGGCAAGCATGTTTTGATTTTGACAGGCGGTAGTCAGGAAGAAAGCCGTCTATATCATGACTTTCCTTTTTTTTCGTCTGCCCCGTTGCTTGAGTTTCCGGCCTGGGAAACTTTGCCCTCTGAAAATATCGCTCCCAGTCCAGACACTGTTGGGGCACGCTACAAAGCTTTGCGCCAAGTCTCAGCAACTTTTCAACCACACATCATCATCAGCGGATTGCAAGCTTGCCTGCAAAGCTTGATTCCACCTCAAAATTTTGACTCCCTCTATCTTGCCCTAAAAAAAGGGGAAACATTCCCTTTTGACACACTCATTCAACGACTGAATGAAATGGGTTATCGACGTTCAGCTGTGGCGGCAGATAAAGGGGAATTCGCCATTAGAGGCGGCATTATCGATATCTTCCCTGTGGCCTCACCCGATCCCTTTCGCATCGAATTTTGGGGAGACGACATTGAATCAATCCGTATCTTTGATCCAATTGGACAAAGATCGATTAAAACGGTTGAGCACATTGAAATCACACCTGCACAAGAGATGGAGCTGATCCAGCAATCATCCAAGCTATCAACCATCTTAGACTATTTAGGCCCACAAACCATTGTGATCTTTGACGACCTCTTAGCTCTAGAAGATCGCTACTCCTCTTTACTACATATTTGTGGATCCCCGACGCGCTCTTTTCAAAGCATTGAAAACCTATTTGAGCAAATCGCTCCCCTGCAACAGATTTATTGGAGCCGTCAGCCCATTGAGGAACTCACAGAAGTTAAACTGAAGAGTCCAAAGGGGAAGAGTTTTTATTCAGAAAGTGCTCCCATGCATACTTTGGCCTTTAGCATGTTTAACAAAGACTTAATGGCTAAACGATGGCTTTCTCCTTTTATCCCTTTAGTGGACTATCTCCTTCCTTTTCGAGATGAAGAGCAGGAGGTTTCGGGAAATGATATTTTAGAAAATTTAGCTCACATTCCCAAAGAAGCGCATCTGCATTTTCTGTGCGCAAGTGAATTAGAAGAAAACACGCTTAAGCAAAAAATTGCACAAAAAAGTATTCCACTACCCACTCAAACTGTTTACCAAAATGGATACCTTTCGAGCGGCTTGGTGCTTGCACAAGAGCAGCTTTTAGTGATTCCTTTCACAGAGGTTTCTCATCGTTATAAGCTACGTCGACAAAAGCTACGCAGCACTTATCATACACCACCTTCCGACTCCTACCATCTTGTTCCTGGAGATATGGTCGTCCACCTCAATCATGGAATTGGACGATTTTTAGGGCTTGAAAAAAAGCTAAACCACAATGGCGTATTGAGTGAATTTTTTCTGATTGAATATGCCGAAAATGGCAAACTCTATGTCCCCCTCAATCAAGCTCACCTCGTCACCAAATACATTGGCAGTAGTGAAGATCTTCCAAGCATGCATACCCTGGGTAGTGCTCGTTGGAAAAAAACGAAAGAAAGAACGCAAGAAGCTATTGTCGGATATGCCAAAGACCTCTTGCAACTTTACGCACACCGTTCCCTAAAGGCTGGCCTTATTTATCCTTCTGATAGTATCGACATGCAAGACTTTGAGGAGGATTTCCCCTACGAAGAGACCGAAGATCAGCTTAACGCAATTGCCAGTATCAAAGAAGATATGCAGTCGACGAAATCGATGGATCGCCTTATCTGTGGCGACGTGGGATACGGTAAAACCGAAGTGGCCATGCGAGCCGCATTTAAAGCAGTAATGGATGGACACAAACAAGTTGCATTGCTTGTGCCAACCACTGTTTTAGCGATGCAACATTATGAGAATTTCATCGAAAGAATGTCCAACTTTCCTGTCCGAATTGGGGTACTTTCCCGCTTTCGCACGCCCAAAGAAATCCGAGAGACCTTAGAGCAGGTGGCAAAAGGAAGTATCGATATTCTGATCGGAACACATCGTTTGATTAGTAAAGATGTGGTTTTTCATGATCTTGGCTTGATCATTATTGATGAAGAACATCGCTTCGGAGTGAAAGCAAAAGAGCATTTGAAAAAAATTAAAATGGGTGTCGATTGCATTACCCTTTCTGCAACGCCCATTCCACGCACCCTTTACATGTCTCTTGTTGGGGCTAGAGATATGTCTGTGATCAATACGCCTCCTCAAGATCGTTTGCCTATTACCACGATTATTTCGGAACCGGGTGATCTTGTGTTTAAAAATGCCCTGCTAAGGGAACTTTCGCGCGATGGACAAGCTTATGTCATCCATAATCGCGTCGAAACGATTTTTGGTGTGGCTTCAAAAATCAAAGAATTGCTCCCACAGGCGCGTGTCGTGGTCGGACATGGGCAAATGAGCGCCGACGAGATTGACTCTGTCTTTCACGCGTTTAAAAGTGGTGCGGCTGATATCTTAGTTGCCACCACGATTATCGAAAGCGGCATCGACATCCCAAATGCCAATACCATCCTCATCAATCGCGCAGATCAATTTGGATTAGCGGACTTGTATCAGTTACGCGGACGAGTGGGTCGTTGGAACAGGCGTGCCTATGCTTACTTTTTAGTTCCCAATTTGAAATCACTTCCACAATTGGCCCGAAAACGCTTGCATGCTTTAGCAGAAGCTTGTGGATATGGCGGCGGCATGAAATTGGCAATGCACGATTTGGAAATTCGAGGCGCCGGCAATATTTTAGGAACCGAACAATCAGGCCATGTCTCTGCTATCGGATTCCATTTTTATTGCAAACTTTTAAGAAGAACCATTCAAACCCTACAAGGTGAGTTGTCGGCCGGTATGGTTGAGACTAAACTAGAGTTTCATTACGATGCCTGTCTTCCTGAAGATTATGTCAATGAAGTCAGCCTGCGGATGGAGATCTATCAACGTTTGGGCGAAGCCATTGCTTTAAGTGATGTCGAGCTTATCGAGCAAGAATTGAAAGATCGGTTTGGTCCCCTTGTCATCCAAGTGCAATGGCTCATGGCGCTCACACGCATTCGGGTCTTCGCTTCCCAACGAGGCTATACGACATTAAAATTTGATAAGCTGGCACTCTCCATTGAATGGAAAAAAGGCAAGCAAATCCTCTCTCACAAAATGTTATTAGGAAAAATAAAAACGTCTGAAGAGCTTGAAAGGGTAACCAAACAAGCTCTTGACAAATGGGAAAAGGAAAGGTTTAAGCGTTAGTCGTTGAGCTGATCTTCAAACTTGCGTCGCTTTCCTCTAAAAACACCTTTTTCTTCAAGCTTCAGCAAGTTATCTAATTCATCAATGGCCTTTATGCCCAATTCCACATGCTCTGCTGTGTACTTTGAATAGACATCTTGAGCACTTTTTTTAGTCTTAATGCCCTTTGGACTTAAAGGCAGATCTGAAATCAGCAAGAGCGCACCAAGCGGCAGTTTATGGTAATAACTGGCCATAAAAAGGGTTGCACATTCCATTTCAACCGCTTGTGGACGTGTGGCATTTAAACGGGCCTTAAAGTCAGGATTAAACTCCCAAAAACGTTTATTGGTCGTATGGGTAATCCCCAGGTGATATTTAATCCCCTCTTCCATCAACACATTTGTCACAGCTTTTTGAACGAGGAAATTGGCCATCGCAGGAACTTCTTGCGAAAAGTAGAAATCAGACGTTCCTTCCCCTCGAATCCCGGCAACCGGGACAAAGTAATCTCCGACATGATAATGACGTCTTAATCCTCCACACATGCCTAAAAGAAGGCTTGCTTTAATGGGAAGATGCGCACATAAGTCGACAATCAGTGCGGCGGCGGGTGACCCAATTTTAAAATCCAAAATACTCACCTTCTCTTTGGGTGAATGCGCGACCGAAAACATCGATCCTTCGACGATCGGCAGATCTCGGCTTGAAGCAAAATATTGCACATATTTAGGAAAGTTGGTGAGCAAAAGATAAGGTTGAAACTCTGAGACATCTGATCCAGAATATCTCTCTAACGTTCCAATCGCGATCTCTTCTTCTTCCCTTTCGAAATTCGTTTCTTCACTATCAATCATGAATTTTTTCTCCAAATTATTCTTTCCAATCCACTTCTACTGCCCCACCTTCTCCTATAAAAGGACCCATTTTTAGTGAAACGTTTTTCACTAGCGTAAAAGCATGGTGGCATCGCGGGCATTCGAGATCTTTTTCATAATGGCCAAGACGGTATTTAAAATCTTCCCGATTTTCTATAATCGCACCACATTTCGGACATTGATGGTAACGCACCACAAGATCCCACGTATGTTCTCCTTTTTGCGTCATCACTCATTCTCTTTTTTAGTTCCAAAAGAAAACAGCCAATTGACAACGGAAGAGATCAGCCCTTTTCTTTTCTTTTTTAGCGGAATATGAATGCGATTGCCCCAACCATTTATCTCGTGCATTTCACAACCTACAATTCCTTGGCTGGGTTCCACCCGATATTTCTTAAGAGTTGTATCTGGAGGATAATCGCGATACTCTTTGGCCCACATAAATACCTCATATTAAGTAGAGGAGATAACTTAAAATTCAGGTTAATATAGAATGCGAAAAACCACAATCGTAATTTTAACAGATTCGCTATCAAAGCTTAATCACTTGCCATGCGCACAATACGGGGTTGAAAGACCCCTAAAACCTCGACCAGATCTGACTGTGCTTCTATCACTTGTTCAATTGGTTTATAAGCCTGAGGGGCCTCATCTAAGCCGCCTCCAATCAATTTAACACCTCTTTGCGAAAGATAAGCGGCATGCTGTTCCGAAGTAATGTTCTGCTTCGCACGTGTACGGCTCATCTGGCGGCCACTTCCATGTGAAGCAGAATTTAAAGCAGCTGCATGACCTTTCCCTCTCACCAGAAACCCCACATCCGCCATCGTTCCAGGGATAATTCCTAGGACATCTTTTCCGGCAGGCGTGGCCCCTTTGCGGTGCACAATCCATTCTTTTTCAATGCCATCAATGATGACGCTTTCCTTCCATGCAAAATTGTGATGGTTTTCTACCGAAGTCAATGGGGTTAATCCCAATGCTTGGCTGATTCTTTGGTGAATAACATGATGGTTTGCAGAAGCAAATTTTCCAGCGAGTTGCATAGCATCCCAATACTCTAATCCTGCTTCACTATCCAGCGGCAGCCATGCCAAATGGCGCACGGATTGTTCTAAAGTAGGCATTTGTTCCATGGCCCATTTTGTATAGTGATCTGCAATTTTAGCTCCCACCCCTCTCGATCCACTATGTGATAACAAAGCCACATATTTTCCCACCTGAAGTCCTAACGGATTTTCAGAGCTGCCAATCTCTAGCTCTCCCCATTCCACAAAATGGTTTCCGCCCCCGCTCGTTCCGATTTGTCGAATACCTGTTTGCCGCAAACCACGCGTGAGTTTTGTCCCTTGCCAATGTTTTTCTTCTAAAACAGGATGCTCAATTTTCCCCTCATGCTGCCCCATAGGCCCTGAGCCAAATACGGTATTCGCAAGCAACACCTCTTGAAATGCTTGATGTCTTGTTGAATGAAAGTCTCTTAAAGCTTCAGGAGACTCTGGATACACACTCAACATCATGCGGCACGCGATATCGACACCAACGGCATAAGGAATAACCGCATTTTCTACCGCCAGCACCCCGCCAATCGGCAATCCGTAGCCCATATGGGCATCAGGCATTAAAGCTCCGGCGACAGCAATTGGTAGCCGCATGGCATGATTCATTTGATGGATCGCATCTTGCTCAATACAAGCTGCTCCCCATGTTTGGTAAGGAATTGGTGTCGATCGTAGAAGGCAGCTTTGACGTAAAGCTTCCGTTTTTTGTTTCAAATGGTGTACAAAAGCTAAAGCTTCATCCGGACAGACCTGTTTGTATAGCCGCCAGGCCTCATTACGTTCTTTAGGCATCAAGATGGTCGATCCAAGTAAATGTTGAAAGGCTTGGGGAGTTATAGCTATCGAAAATTCCTCGCTTTTTAAATTGCATGAAGATGATATACGATTTAAACTTTAAATGCATAATTTATGAGGTTTCATGTCCACCACTTCAATTGCCATTGCCGGAGGAGGTATTTCAGGGCTAGCGGTTTTAGCGAACTTGATTTTCCAGGCCCAGACTCCTTTTAACCTATTCCTTTTCGAACCATCTCATCGACTTCCCAAAGGAGTGGCTTTTTCAACAGATTGTGAAACCCATCCTCTGAATGTGCGCGCAAATGCTATGGGAGCTTTAAAAGAGCACCCTGATGATTTTTGGAAATGGGTGGAAAAAAGGAAAGAGACTCTTCAGCCTCTTTTTCCCAAAACCATTTTACATCCAGATGCCTTTCTACCGCGCAAATTATACGGGCTTTACTTAGAAGATTTATATGAAAGAGTACAAGCTGTCGCGGAAGAGAAAAAGATTAAGCTTACTGTGATCCTTCAAAAAGTATTAGATGCCTCCGAATCCAACGATCAACTCCTCCTTCAAGTTGCGCATGAAAATCCGGTGACAGTGGATGCCCTTGTTCTGGCTTGTGGTGTTCCCCCTAGTAAAAAGCTCTCTTTTGAAACGCCTCAGTTATTGGATCATCCTCACTACATTTCCGATCCTTGGAATAGCTCTGCCCTGGACAGCATGTTTCTACATTCCTCCAAAGTTCTCATGATTGGAGCGGGCTTAACCATGGCAGATACGGTTGCTTCCTTGGTACATCAGGCATTTGACGGAAAAATGATTTGTGTATCTCCACGCGGAACTTCCTCACAACCTCATCTTACAGCACCTCCTGCCCATCCTCTCCCTCAAGTCAAAACCAAGGAGCTTCCTTTAACCGCACGCGGACTTTTCAGAACTGTACGCAAAAAAATCGTCTCTCATTCTGAGTGGCGAGATGTAATCGATTCTTTACGCCGTTGCACCCAACCTTTATGGGCAGCCCTTCCCCTTCCCGAGAAAAAACAATTTTTACGCCATCTCTTCTCGTTATGGAATAATCATCGTCATCGCATGGCAGTTGCCAGTTTTGATATGCTGGAAAAACTAAAAAAACAGGAAAAGTTAGACATGCTCGCTGGGCGTGTCACCGCGATCGAAATAGAAAATGCCGAGACCTTAAATGTGACAGTGAGAACAGCTGAAAAATCGTTGCAGATTCCTGTCAATTACGTAGTCAAATGCACGGGTCCTGAGTACCAAATTCAAAAACAACCAAATCCCTTGATTCAAAATCTGCATCAAAAAGGAATGGCCCTTTGGGATACTTTAGGAATGGGTTTGGCACTGTCTCCTCATGGATACATTCAAGGCAACGTACCAGGGAAAATCTATGCGCTCGGAGCCCTTCTGCTTGGTGAAAAATTGGAAACAACGGCCGTCCCCGAAATCCGAAAAGAAGCCTTTGCAATTGCACAAAAATTACTTCATAAATTTCATTTAATTAACTAATAAAATGAAATTTACAACTAAACACAAACAATCTTTTCGCTTGTAGTTTCATTT
This sequence comes from Parachlamydia acanthamoebae, assembly GCF_000875975.1. Taxonomy (NCBI): domain Bacteria; kingdom Pseudomonadati; phylum Chlamydiota; class Chlamydiia; order Parachlamydiales; family Parachlamydiaceae; genus Parachlamydia; species Parachlamydia acanthamoebae. Next base: position 343,211 of record NZ_BAWW01000066.1, read on the forward strand.
GATTTCTGTACAATATTCACTTATTTATAACCAATAAAGGTGAAATCATGCGTTTAGGCGGAAAAAGAATGGGGGCCGGAAGACCAAAAGGATCTGGGAAATTTAAAGAACCCACAAAAGCCATTCGATTACCTGAAAGTGAAATCGAACATGTCATGCGGTATATACAAAACAAGTGCTACCGCCTCCCTTTGTATCATACCACTGTTTCAGCAGGATTTCCCTCTCCCGCGGAAGATCACATTGAAAGGAAACTCGATTTAAATGAATTGCTGATTAAACATCCTTCCGCAACATTTTTCTTAAAAGTCTCAGGGCATTCGATGATCAAAGTCGGCATTCACCACAACGACATCTTAATCGTTGATCGCAGCTTAGAGCCTTCCCATGGAAAAATTGTGATTGCCTCTCTCAATGGAGAATTGACAGTAAAAAGACTGCGTTGTGAAGGAAAAAGGATCCAACTTGTTGCAGAAAATGATGCTTACCCTCCTATTGAGATTTCCAGTGAAGATGATTTTCGCATTTGGGGTGTTGTGACAAACGTCATCCACGATCTATAGGATTCTTTTATGTCTCATTTCGTTTTAGCAGATTGCAACAATTTTTATGTCTCATGTGAAAGAATGCTTCACCCCAAACTCGAAGAAAAACCCGTGATTGTCCTCTCTCAGAATGATGGCTGCGTGATCTCTCGTTCTCAAGAGGCCAAACAATTGGGCATTAAAATGGGAGAGCCCTTTTTTAAAGTCAAAGAGTACTGTGAACGGGCTAAAGTGATTGTCTATTCTTCCAACTACCAACTTTATGGAGACATCTCCGAAAGGGTGATGAATAGCCTGTCTCAATTTGCCCCTGAAATGCAAATTTACTCCATCGATGAAGCTTTTTTGAAATTTCCTATAACACTTTCTGACGAAGAGATGTTCGCAGAATGTATGAGAATAAAAAAGCTGATCAAAAAATGGGTTGGCATTCCCATTTCGATTGGGATAGCCCCCACAAAAACCTTAGCCAAAGTAGCCAATAGCTTAGCTAAACAAAATCGGGACCTAGGAGTATTTAGCCTAAACGAGCCTCTTTCGCGCGAAGCCATTTTAAAAGAATATCCCATAGAAGACGTTTGGGGAATTGGTCGTAGACTTTCAAAGCGTTTAAAAGGGATCGGCATTTTGACGGTCTGGGATTTTATTCAACTCACGCCCTATTTTGTCAGAAAAACAATGGGGGTCGTAGGAGAGAGGATGTTGCTCGAGCTACAAGGCATTTCAGCTTTAGATCTCGAGGAAAGTTCGCCCAAACAAAGCATAACGTTTTCTCGCTCATTTGGAAGGAAAGTCACCGATATATCCGAACTAGGAGAAGCCCTCGCCACATTCGTCAGCAAAGCCTGTGTGAAATTGAGAAAACAAAAGCAATATGCGGCAGCTTTGTTGGTCTATCTGCAATTCTTCTCGCAGGATGGAGAAAGCCTTCAAGGAAATCATATGATTTATTCCTTTCCAAGCCCAACAGACGATACCATTGAAATGATTGCAGCAACTAAGCAATGCTTAACAAAACTTTATATCGACAAGAAAAAATATAAGAAATGTGGTGTCATTTTGTTGGATTTAAAATCCGCTGAACAATTCATGCCGGATTTGTTCCAAAAAGGCCCCGACATAAAGCGTCAACAGGTGATGCGCGCAATGGATAAGCTCAATACGCGCTTGAAGAAAAGAACTGTGTTTTTGGGAGGCACAGGCATCCATCAAGACTGGAAGTCACGGTCTGATCAACGTTCTCCCTATAATACCACAAGCTGGGATCACCTACCTATCGTTAAGGCTTATTGATTACTAAAATTTGACTAAACAATCAAAAAATTTAGAAGGGGTCATGTCCTTCACAAAAATTTCCATGTTGAATGGCTGATTTGCCTCGGCAAATTCTTGCTTTTTTTGTGCATAGATCACCATGCCCAAAGGAATTGCCATCAATCCACCTGTGATCAAGACAGCAAATGAAAGTGAAATGACCTTGACGATTGTCCCAAGTAGATGCGAAGTCGATTCTTCGAAAAGCTCATTGAGATTGAAATGAGTACTACGGAATGTTTTTGCTTCAAATTTAAAGGATGGAGATTCAGGAGGAGAAGCAAAGGAAAACAGCCGTATTTTTTCAATATTTTCCCAAGTCTTAGTCAAGTCACTGTCAAAAAAAGAACGCTTTTCTGAGGAGTGACGAAAACCTGGAATTTCAAATGAGCGAAAATCCGGCACTTTAAAAGATTGATAAGTATAGAAAGACATATGAAAGCCCTTATAAAACTGAAATATTATGAATTAAACGCGCTGGAATATATATTTCCTTTACAAACTCTTTAAAAGGCAAATCCTTGCCTCGTTTCTTGCAATGATTGCGGTGGGTCAAGTAAATGGCAGCACAAACTAAAGGGATCATGATAAGAGGAAAGAACAGGCATGTTAGAGCAATGCTACTCACCTTAACGACAGTGCGCAATTGGGGGATCTTTTTCTTAAAATCAGCAATAGCTGATTCGCCCTCGGCACATGGAAAATTTCGATTAACTAAACCTGTATACATCGCAATCCCTAAATAAAAAAATAATTGTGTTGAGCAGCGCATCATAGCAACAAAGCATTTATTTAGACAAGGAACGTTCACACGGTGAGTGATTTTTGGGAGTAGCTGGCTTTTCCAGCACTCCCTCATCGAACAAATCGGTGGTTACTTAAAATCTTTAAGTAAAGGAACTAGGTGAGTACTAGAATTTTTGATGAGCTTGTTATGTGCATCTACAAGATCTGTATAAGCTTCAAAACCAGGGACTTGAGGCAACAGTTCTTTTTTTCCCTCATAGGTAGAACGCGCTTTGCTTGAAGGAATCAGCATCAACCCAAGTGGCAAAATGTATAAAAGAGTCTCTTTGAGCCTATGTTTAGCATCTATAACTTTGAAGCTATTCTTAATGGCTTTACATTTCAAAATTTCTTCAAATGCTGTATCTTTTTGCTCAGTAGATAGGATTCCAGCTTGCATCTCTAAAGCCCGAAATTTTATGCGAAATTTTTCAAATCTGTCCCTTGTGGATTGTAACTTAGAATCTGACAGCATTTTGTTAAAATCTGTTCTTAAAAATGTATCCCAATACTGATGTTTTTTGGCTTCATCCCACTTGGGATCATACTGCCCCAACTCTCCAAGCAAAGATTTATTCACTCGAATAGAACTCAATGCAGCTTTTTCAAAAGCACTTACTCTCTTTTCAAGCTTCGCTAGCTTGCCTGCTTTGTACTTTTCTAACAGAGCGGGATCTTTCAGAATGTCAATTGTTTTAGCTTGTCTTTTTTTTGCCCCACAAACATTTATAATGGCTGATGGGACAAGAAGAGGACTCATAAGTAGGAAAAGGGGATAAATAACGGCACTAACAACACATTGAAAGCCTACGACTAAAACACCATCCTTTTTTTTCTCTGTATCTTTGTATTCTAACTGATAATTTTCATGATTTAAGACCAAATTACTGATCGTTTTGATTGACATAGATTTAATCCTTGGTTTTTTAAAAGATATTTTTTCTACAAAGAGTAAATCCATCCCATTAGGTACATCCGCAAATTGCAACAACATTTGCAATCCAGCACCCGAGAACGGGATGATTTAATTCTTTGGTATTTCCACAGGCAAATGAGCCTTTTTCCATGCCTGCATTCCCCCATGCACACTTGCCATGTGAGGAAACCCTCTTTTCTTTGCAAGGGAAGCTGCAATCGATGAACGATATCCACTTCCACAAATCATGGCAATCCGTTTTTCTCGAGAAAGCAAAGGTAACTCTTTAGCAAGCAAGGGTAAAGGAATATGGAGGGCCCCTGCAATATAACCTTGATCCCATTCCTCTTGAGTACGCACATCAATGATTTGCTGTATGTTACTAGACGCAATATTTTCTGGAAGGATGAGATCAAAAGAATCGCTCATTTCGGGAGACAATGATTGCTCATTCCACAAAAAATAACCCATCACGTGATCTAAACCCACCAGCCTAACACATGTTAAAGCTTTCGTGACGGTTTCAGCATCGGAAGAAATGAATACAATGGGTGAATCAGCAGAGACAATCTCTGCAGCCCATTTTGTAAAAGAGGATCCAAAAGGGATATTTATGGAACCTTTGATAAATGATTGAGCAAATGCTTCTTGATTTCTAAGATCGACGAGCTCGAGATCTGATGAATGCAATTCCTGAATATCCAGCACGCGGAGCGGTGTAAGAGAATCAATGAGATCTGCTCCTTTCACATTTAATTGCTTCAAGCGCGCAAAATAACGAGGTGGAGGAGGCATTTCAGCTAATAATTGGTTAATCCATTCAGTTTCTGCCTGCGCCCGCAAATGGGGATTTGTATGGATTTCATCTTCAAGAATGATGAGATTTTTATCCGCAATATTTTTTCCACAAAATGAGCCAGCCCCATGGGCAGGGTACACATTTATCTGCATAGGCAAAGTTGTTAAAACGTGAAAAGTACTTTGATAAAGCTGTTTAGCTAACTCTAAACATTTGTCCGGTCCTAGAAGATCTGGACGCCCTAGAGATCCTCCTAAAAGAAAATCGCCTGAAAATACAGCTGTTGGAGAATCGTGTTCAAACACGATCCACATGAGATGTTCTGGAGTATGCCCAGGAACATGCCAAGCTTGCACAGTTAAATTGCCTAGATTAATCATTTCACGATCATTCATCACCAAACGATCCGCATAACGAGGTTGCCACTCTTCTCCACCTAAGCCTGAACAAACAATCGTGGGCATTCCTTGCAAGCGAGACTTGAGCTCTTTTGATCCTGAGACAAAATCGGCGTGCACATGTGTTTCTAAGATATAGCTAACCTGAACGCCCCCATCTGCAATGATTGATAGTAAGGGTTCTACGTTGCGTGTTGGATCGATAACAGCGGCCTGAAGCGTGTCTGCATCAATTAAAAGATAGGTATGGATTGATAAATGAGGATCTGTAATTTTTTTTAATATCATAAAAGCCGCAACAGTAAAATTATTCTACCAAGATATTCATAATTAGAAAGATGTGTTATACTACTAGGATAAATCAAAATACTTAACTCAAAAAAATGATCATGCATATCTATCCCCAATTTTCCTGCGAACTCAATCTCCTCGCAAACCCATCTTTATCACTTGTCCATGAAACGGGTTCTCAGGAAAAACTATTTGACACTATTTTTCAATATTTGATGCATTATTGTGAACTTTTAAAAAAAGTGGATGGACCTAGGTTAAACCAAATTAGATATAAATTATTAAAAAATTCTTCCGCTCCTATCCTTCAAAAAAAAATATCTCTTTTATTTGATGCCCTTTTACACAACCGCTCGCAAATCGTTCCCTTCAAACCTCCCAAACCAACATTTTTGTTTAAAATTGCGCTTCCCCCAGAAAATGTAACCGCATTCAAATCACATGTTTATACGGTTCTTAATCGATTTCCTCGTTTTCAATTTGGGGAAGATCTATCCATCTACGATACGGCTTTTCAAAATTTCCCTAAGCGCCATAAAGCCCCTCATGTTTTCTTATCAGTCATGAAAACCTTTGAAAAGTACATAATGAATCACAAAACACAACGAAAAGAACTTGAAAAACTCCAGGAAACATACAGAGAATTGACACAACCTCTCATTGCGATTCGATTAGCAGTCGTGATCGACACTGAGCCCTTGACCAGTACAGTTAATATTGCCTTATGCCATAATGTAAGGGAATTTATCGACAAAAAGAAACCTGTCATTGTCAATCGATATTTTTTAAATATGCATGAAGAAGTCGCCTCTTATCCACTGGTTGATTTTTATGCACAAAAAAATGGCAGCCTATGTGTGATCATGCCCTCAGGTCAACATTTAGAAGATTGGGGATTTTCTAAAGACAATTTAGAAAAAGCTAGCTTTGAGCAAGTAAAAGCCCCCTCTTTAACATTTGAAATATCCACGGATATTGAAAAAATTCTTATCTCTTCAAACGCACAGGGCCTTTTTGCACGATTTATCTTTTTTGGCGGACATGGAAGCCATCCCAGCTATCACCCAGAAGTGATGCATGAGGGAAGCATTGTCGGATTACCTCCAGAAGAGTTGCAAAAAACCATTAAAGCCTTAAATCCCACATTTTTAAGCCTGAGAAGCTGCTACTTGGCTGGCAAAAACATGCGCCACATTCACTTCCCAGATCAAACAATTCAATGCCCCATTTTGATTGAATCCGTTTTGCCAACTGTGACACGTAGCTCTAACTACGACACCTTTAGTACAAGTCTTTTGCACAAAATGGAAAGATTGATGCTTGGCAAAAGATCAAACCACCATTTACCCAAGCAGCTCTCAAAGGATGAAGTACGTCATGCGGTGGCCCAATTGACGTATTCGAATGAAATGGAAAAATTATCTCAAATTTTCATGCCCCTCAATCATTCAGATCTTCCTAAAATTTCTTATTCTGTATTTAAAGACACTCCGGACATCCTTGACGTAAACAAAAGAGACAAACAGTCACAAATCCAACAGCACATCTTGATATTCTCTCAAATGATTGAAAAAGATCCTTTTTACATCACAACGAGAAACCCTCTTATTTTCCTCTCTAAAGGCTTGGCCATCCACCATTTTGTTAAAGAAATAGAAGCCCCTTATCAAGAGATTGAGAAAATAGCAGAAACCACTTTTAACACGATTTCAACAAAATTTGAACCCATTCCTAAAGCCTTTTTCATTGCAAAAATGCACTGCAAGGTCAGTGGTAAGCAAGAAGCTTTAAGCCAAATTCTTATCACGTATGCACATGCTACCCTGGAAGTTACATTTAACATTGTAGGTCAAAACCATTTTTATCGGATTAAATTCGCAAAAGATCATCCGCAAGAAACAGAGAAAATGCTCTCTCAAACACAAGTGATGTATGATTATTATCTGGCAATGACACAAACAGCTCCCCCCGATAAGTATCTACAAGAAAAAGATCAAGACTTTCTAGATGCTCTCATGTACACCTTTTGGCCTCTCAAAAGACAGCTAGAAGTAGCTTTATACACCGCCTTGCTCAACAACAGATACATTTTCACAAAAACTAATGATTCAAATGTTAAAACTGCAAAAGCATTTGATAGAGCCATTGAGATATTTACGCAAAGCTCCCAGTATTCAGAAAGCGAGAAGAAAAAAATCCTATGTCAAATATACGATTTGGCAAGAACATTAAAAGATAAAGATGTTCTCAATAAAGTTCGTCTTCATACGAATCCTCTCTTATTGCAAGCGGTCGAATCTGACAACATTCCAGCCATACAAGCCCTTTTAAGAACAGATCTACAATCCATTCACGCTAAAAATTTGAATGATTCAGGTGCTCTGCAAATAGCGGCATCCTTAAACAAACCAGAGATTGCAAAGCTACTAATCAAACATGGCGCTCCCATGAGACATAAAGATAGATTCGGAGTCTCCGCCATTGACTACATCATCCAGCAGGAAAATACAGAACTCTTAGCCTTGATGTTTGAAAATGGACTTGATCTGAAAGATGATGAAGGGGGAGAACTCTTCATCCTCGCGCTTGATATAAACAATGCTGCCATCTGCCAGATTTTGCTAAACCACCAAGCAGGAATCCATTCTAAACAACCGATCCTTTGCTACGCAGCTTTCCATGCCAGCAAAGACACCTCATTTTTTAAGCAAATCCTCGATTATCCAAATATCCATATCAATCAAACTGAAGAAACGACTCAACGCACGCCTCTCCACATAGGTCAGCTAAACACGATACACCTTTTGCTGGAAAAAGGGGCAGATCCAAATCTAGCTGATGCTAAAGGACTTTCACCCTTACATTGTGCGATTTTGTTTGGGAAGAATGAAGCGCTCGATCGAATTCACGTTCTTGTCGAATATGGAGCCGATATCAATGCCCAAGATAAACAGGGCAATACACCTTTGCATCTTGCCATAGAAAGCCAAGATCTCACTTTAATTTGCTCATTGTTAAAGTTAAATGCTTCTTTGACGATTGAAAATACGCACAAAATAACTCCTTTAGATTTTATAGCAACCCATTTTGATCTCGATTTTCTCAAACAAATTCTCGAGCAAACAAAAACCAACTTAAATGATGAGAAGCTATTTCAAATACCTCCGCTATTGAAAGCCCTACAAAATCGTGATTTTGCATTAGTCAATCGGTTCATCACCTGTGGAGCTGATATTAACATGGTTTATTTAGGGTCACCCCTCTTATTTCACTATTTGAAACATCGCCCTGCAAGTATTGAAGCGCTTAATCTTTTTATAACGCATGCGAATTTAACCCTTGTAGACACACAAGGGAACACAGCTTTAATCCAAGCGGCGAAGGAGAAAAATATCAAAGCCTTTAAAATGTTTGCGACATCCGATGCATTTGAACATGCTCTCACTAAACAAGAAAAAAGAGCCTTAAAAGAACTTCCTGAATGGTTATTGTACGAGTTTTTAGAATTGTTTGTTAAATCCAAGCAAAGCAAAAAAAGTGAAGAGATGTAAATGCAGCACGGTGGAAATTTTCCCAGATCGGGATAGAGCTCTTAGCAATCGGATTTTCTTATTCAGAAAAGATTAGAAACATCCAGCGAGATCCCTTTTGATCCAAAAAGAGCTCAATAAGTCCTGATGAAGAAACAAGCCTCCCTAAATGACTGATTAAAAAAGAAAGTACACTACACAAATTCTCAAAATGATAAAAAAAATGAACCTGGTTTATAGGGCTAACTTCTAGTTTTTAGAGTAAAAACATTTTACAAAAGGGGGGGCGCTTTTCTTCAGTTGGGATATTCCACATCAAATATTTTGTAACCTCGGCGTCTGTAGCCCAATCTAAAAATTCGTCTAAATAAATAGAGCTAAACGTTTTTAAAGCTACAATTTCTTCGGACGGTTTATGCTCCATCATACAACAATTCTTCCATCCCACGTAGGCTCAAAAACAGCATTTGCTCAATTTACATCAGAAGCAGCTGGCGCGAAATATGCTTATATACCTATAAAGACATGGTTATGCCGATTAAAACAAAAACGCTTGGATCATGTCTTTAATCCTTGATTTGAAGAACGACAGAACCATTTACTTTTCCTTGTTTTAAATCATCTAAAGCTTGATTCGCCTTTTCTAAAGGATAGACGTTAACCTGACTATGGATGGGAACTTTGGATGCCAAAGCTAAAAATTCGTTGCCATCCTGGCGTGTAAGGTTTGTCACAGAGCGGATCATCCGCTCTCCATAAAGAAGAGAATAGGGAAATGATGGAATATCACTCATATAGATGCCCGCACAAACTACCACGCCACCTTTGGCTAAAGCTTTCAAAGCGGTAGGAACTAAATCTCCGGCGGGAGCGAAGATAATCGCCGCATCGAGTTCAACAGGCGGTAATTCATCCGTCCCACCTGCCCAGATAGCTTTTAATGTTTTAGCAAAAGCTTGTGTTCTTTCATCGCCAGGACGGGTAAACACATACACACTTTTCCCCTGGTAAACAGCAGCTTGAGTCAATAAATGCGCCGAAGACCCAAATCCGTAAAATCCTAACTTTTTGGCATTCCCCGTCATTCTTAAAGCTCGATATCCAATCAATCCCCCACACAATAAGGGAGCGGCCTGCAATGGGGAAAATCCGGCAGGAATCGGAAAACAAAATGAGGCATTCGCGACAGCATACTCTGCAAAGCCACCTTGGGCTTGATACCCAGTAAAGGTCCCATGATCACAAAGATTTTCTCGTCCCGAAAGGCAATACTCACAAGCATCGCAACAGCCCCCTAACCAGGGCACGCCCACGCAATCTCCGATTTTAAAATTTTTTACCTTACTTCCCACCCCTGTCACAATTCCCACAATTTGGTGGCCCAAAATTAGTGGTAGATGGGGATGTGTGAGCTCTCCATCCCGAATGTGCAAATCGGTTCGACAAACCCCGCAGGCTTCCACCTGCAAAAGGACTTGGCTGGATGTTGGCTCAGGTATAGGAAGATCTACAAGTTTCAGAGGAGTTTTAGGCTTTTCAAGCAACATTGCGCGCATTATGCTATCCTTTAATGACAAGTGAAGGTTTTAAGCGAGCAACCTTATCGGCAAGCCCCGCTTCCTGTACGGCATCCACCACACTGTCCACATCTTTGTAAGCATCCGGCATTTCTTCCGCAATTGTGCGTGGGGAGTTCGCTTTGACAGTGATTCCTTGCTCTTTCATATAACGAATTGGATCTTTTTGTTTCCACGATTTCAAAGATTGAATACGACTTTTAGCCCTTCCCGCCCCGTGGCATGAACTACACCAGGTCAAAGGATTCCCCTTCCCTACCATCAGATGGCTGGCTCTTCCCATATCACCTGGCACCAAAACGGGTTGACCAGTTTGCCGAAAAAGAGGGTTAAGCTCTTGAGCTCCAACACCAAATGCACGTGTAGCCCCTTTTCGGTGCACACAAAGCTTGCGCATTTCTCCATTGATCTCATGCGTTTCAAATTTGGCAATATTATGGCAAACGTCATAAAGCAAACGAATTTCCTCGGGAGCGATCTTACACGTTTCAAAAAAACTTTGTCTCACAGCATGCAAAATTTGCTGCCGATTATTAAATGCATAATTTGCAGCAGCAGCCATGGCTTTGAAGTAGTTACGACCCGCCTCACTATGAATAGGAGCGGCTACAAGCTGTCGATCCGGTAGCCCTTTGGCATATCCTTGCTTGAGAAAATCATCTAGCGTATCTTGGCATACTTGATGTCCGAATCCACGCGATCCTGAATGGATCAAGATATAGGTTTGTCCCTGTTCAACACCCCAGGCCTTTGCGATCTCTGGAAGAAAAAGTTTTTGAATTTCCCCAATTTCCACAAAGTGATTCCCTGAACCGATGGAACCTAATTGGCTTTCCCCTCTTTCACGTGCTTGCAAGGATACCGCGCTTAAGTCCCCTCCCGCAATAAACCCTCGACTTTCCATATATTCCAAATCTAATTCAAAGCCATATCCATGCTCGATTGACCACAGAGCTCCTTTACTAATGAGCTCTTGATAGTCGGAATTTGAAAGCTTCTTTTTCATTTTAGAAAAGCCGTGTCCTACTCCAGAGGGAACATTCCTAAAAATCGCATTTAAGAGAGCATCTCGATCGCGAGAAGAAATCTGTTTAAAGGGAATAGGAACAAGGGCTAAACGCACACCACAATTGATGTCATAGCCAACACCTCCAGGACTGATCACACCTATCTCAGCATCCGTTGCAGCCACCCCTCCAATGGGAAAACCATATCCCCAATGGATGTCAGGCATGGCAATGCTATATCCGACAATGCCTGGAAGGTGGGCCACATTGCGAACTTGATCTAAAGGTTTTTCAAAATCCCCTCCTTGCATCAATTCCTCTGTTGCAATGACTAATCCCGGCACAAGCATATTTCCCTCTTGTGGCAAAAGATAGGTTGCTGGTTTGATTTTTTTTAGATTATACATCGACAATCATCTCCCATTCTAAAAAGTGATTTTTAGACTCTCGAATATCTCCATGTAAACTGACTGCCTTGAAAGGGCATCCAAGCCTGCCATCTGCGCGTGTAATCCCCGCATTGAGATGTTGGATGATTTCCTCTACAGAAGAAATACCATTCATGGGAGGGAAAAAAGTGCGTATCGGTGGAAAAAGAAAAGACAAAGCAGCCTGTGCATGGATACAGAGATCAGCAAGCGTTGTTCCTCGTATGCAAAAGGCCACGTCCGCGGTATGTTCGAATTCCTCAAACGGAGGAATTAAAGAGTAACTCCACCGGGAAACGTAATTTAAATTCCCAAGGCTTTCATAAAGGTGAATCGCTTTTAAAACAACAGGAAAAGGCTCAAAGGATTTTCGCCAATCTTGAAAAGAAAAAGGGGCGCGCGCGATGGTAATATGCGGAAGAAAGGTTTCTCGCTCCTTAAATGTAAATGCATGTGTTTGCAACCAATGGATCAGATCCTTTTGATACGCTTCAACTAATTGGCTGCATTCTACATGCCAGGCAACGACCCGTGGATGTTTTTTAGGAAGGAAAGTCAGGTGATCCACATAACCCAATAGACCAAACTGAAAAGAAGGTTTAGGAAAAGAGGGCAGAAGGCTATGCACCTTCTGCCCTTCTACATTGCCTAAAAATGCCAAAGTCATATGCCTGCAAGATTCCGTCAGAACTCTCCCTTTTGGCAAATCTTGCGGCCAGGGAGCCTCTATCTCAAAACCAAAAAACAGGCGCTGCGTTTGTTCAGCCATTTTGATCAGATTTCAGGGTTTTATACACAATCTCATAAAGATTGTTTGAAATATTCTTTTGCGCCAAGATTCTTTCTAGCTGCTCTTTCATGACTTTCTTTCTTAAAAAATCCAATTTTGCATATTTTTTAAAGCCACCTGCCAGCTTGGCCGCGATCTGCGAATTCATCGGATCGAGATGAATGATCGTATCCGCCAAAAACGCATACCCCTCTCCATTATTTGCATTGAAATGCACATGGTTATCCATAAAGCTGGCGAAAAGGGCTCGTACAAGGTTCGGAACTTTAAAATCGAATACAGGATCGTGTGTCAAAGCCTTAACTTTCTCCAAAGTTCCATCCAATTTGCAAGAGGCTTGCACAGCTAACCACTTACACATCACGAGAGGATCATGCTTCCATCGGGCATAAAATTGATCGAGCACCTTTTGACGTGAAGGCGAATCAATTTGATTGAGCATTACAAGTGCAGAAAATTGGTCCGTCATATTCTTGGCTTTGGAAAACTGCTGCTCACAAAGACGGGTAAACTCGGGTTTGTAAGTGGCAGAAAGATAGGATAAACATAAATTTTTTAAAGTGCGATTGCTTACAGAAACTGCATCGAAGGTATACTCGGCATCCGAATGACATTCTTGATAAATCTTTAGCAACTCATCTTCATAGCGCGTGGCCAATTCTAAAATTGCAAATTCACGCATCAGATGAACGCCATCAAAATCAATTTCCTTTTGCTTTTGATGCAACATTTCCTCGCTTGGCAAGGAGATGAGTTTCGCTTTTAAGGCCATATCTAATAAAGGATCTGTTAGAATTTTTCCAAAGGCTTCCATGAAGTCGTCATCGATCATCGGATCCTGCCCTTCATGCAATTCTTCAACCATTTCTAAAAGAACTTGCGTAGCCAATGTTTGGCTGGCATCCCAACGATTAAACTGATTGGGATCGTAAGCCATTAGAAGAGCATAATCATGGCGACTATACGGGGCAGTCAAAGTGATAGGAGCTGTAAAATCTCGATTGACAGAAGGGATAGGTTTGCTAGCCACATCTTCAAAAATAAATGTTTCTTTATCTTTTGAAATGCATAGCACGGTTTCCATGCTCTTCTCTGAACTTCCTGGAGCCATAAAGGAAAGAGATTCCCCTTTGTCATTTAGCAATCCAACCTTGAATGGAAAATAAAATGGGAGCTTTTCACTGCCATCGGGAGTGGGTGCGCTAGATTGAGCAACTGTCATCTCAAATCTTTTCTTCTCGGCATCATATTTAAAACCTAAGTCTACATGGGGTGTTCCACTTTGCGTATACCAACGTTTGAACTGCGTGAGATCTTTCTCTGAAGCTAATTCCATGGCATGCACAAAATCATCCGTGGTCACAGCTTGCCCATCATATAGCTCAAAGTATTTGTCTATCCCCTTTCGAAATTTTTCTTTTCCAATCAAGGTGTGAATCATCCGAATGACTTCAGCACCTTTTTTATACACAGTCGTGGTATAAAAATTATTAATCTGAATATAAGAGCTCGGTTTAATAGGATGCGCCATGGGCCCGGCATCTTCGGCGAATTGCAATTCACGTAAAGCTTGCACATCTTCAATACGATGAACCGTTCCCATATCCGCAGAGAACTCTTGATCGCGGAAAACAGTTAATCCTTCTTTCAAGGTCAGCTGAAACCAATCGCGGCAAGTAATGCGATTGCCTGTCCAATTATGGAAATATTCATGCGCAATCACTTTTTCAACACGGGTAAAATTGTCATCTGTTGCAGATTCTGCATCTGCCATCACACAATTCGTATTAAAAACGTTCAAGCCCTTGTTTTCCATTGCACCCATGTTAAAGGAGTCGACAGCTACGATCATGTAGATATCAAGGTCATATTCTAAACCAAATACATCCTCATCCCATTTCATCGAGTGGATTAAAGATTGCATCGCATGATGACACTTGGACTCATTGCCTTTATCACAGTAAATCTTTAAATCGACTTTTCTTCCAGATCGTGTGGTATACACGTTTTCGATACATCCCAAATCCCCTGCCACCAAAGCAAATAAGTAGCATGGTTTTGCAAAAGGATCTTCCCATTGCGCCCAGTGTTTACCATTAGCCAAATCCCCTTTCCCAATCAAATTTCCATTGGATAAAAGCAAAGGAAAACGTGCTTTATCCGCAACGATGGTGGTCGTGTATTTGGACATCACATCTGGGCGATCTAGAAAGTAAGTAATTCGTCTAAAACCTTCTGGTTCGTTCTGCGTACAAAAAATTCCACCTGATTTATACAGGCCATCCAAAGCGGTATTTCCCTTTGGATTAATTTCTGTCGTAATTTCCAATGTGCATGTTGGATTAAGAGCAGGAATCGTTAAACTTTTCTCATCCACTTGATATTGAGATGGGGATAGTGGTTCACCATTCATTTTGACTGAAAGGAGTTGCATATGTTCTCCAGTCAGCACGAGAGGGGCTCCCTTTCCAGTTTCTGACTGCTTGATGAAAAGTTTCGAGGTTACTTTTGTTTTTTCATCTTCCAGATCGAAGTGGAGGTCCACTTTCTCGATCAAATAATCTGGAGATTTATAATCAGTTAAATAAATAGGCTTTGGAGCATCACTTTTCATGGATCTACTTTTGGTTGTTAAAATTCTACGAGTTCTAATAATTCTAAACGTTTTTGCTTCATCGAATGCGCACAAGCTTGCTGGACATGCTTAATAAAATAATCCTCATCTTCAATCGCCTGAAGCATGTCGACGATCACCAAATTGTGTGTCTCGATCAAATCTCGAGCAGAGACAGA
This sequence comes from Parachlamydia acanthamoebae, assembly GCF_000875975.1. Taxonomy (NCBI): domain Bacteria; kingdom Pseudomonadati; phylum Chlamydiota; class Chlamydiia; order Parachlamydiales; family Parachlamydiaceae; genus Parachlamydia; species Parachlamydia acanthamoebae. The sequence continues at coordinate 358,385 of NZ_BAWW01000066.1, forward strand.
GCAGCCACTCCGGATATCAATCGCATTGACAATGTTTTTCGGCTCTTGAGGGCGAATGTTGTCGTCAAAAAAAATGGCTATCGTATGAGGGTCTTCTAAATCAATCGGGAATAATTTGCCATAGGCAGCGTACTTTTGATGTTCGCTCCATTCTTTCCAACTATCTTGCACGCCCACATTGCATATTTTAAAAAATTGATAAATTTCTTGTAGTGAAATAACGGGTTTGGGTCTGTTTTCAATAAACAAATGGCGATTCTCAAACCGAGCGTTATATTTGATAAACTCGCATCCCAACTGTGTGTTAATTGCTTGCACAATCTGGGGCAATTCTTTTCCAAAAGTCCGAATTTGCAAGGTGAAAGAAACCCTTTGGTTTTGCAAATGTCTAATCATCTTAAAGAAGGAGGGGAAAATTTGAATAGGTTCCCCTGAAACAAATTTATTTAGACAATGGTGATATTCAGCTAAAACCTGATTTTTAATGGGATAGGCGGATGCCTGTATAAAGTCCGTAAAATGAAAAAGTTTTTGCAATCTTTTTTCTTTCAACTGTGAGTTATTTTTATCACCAGGCAAAAGATAACGGTAAACATATTCTTGATAAGAGATGGGCTCTGCGATGGACTCGCTCCATTTCTCTTTATACTTCTGCGCTAGTGCTCGATTGATAGTATCTTTCGCCGATTTGCCTGCGGCTTGGTCAGAAGCAATTAAGGTCTCATTGATGTCAAAATGAAGAATAAGCCGTTCTGCATAGCTTGGATGAAAAAGGGATAAGCAGATAAAGAGATAAAGGAATGTGTGTGATCCAATTCTCATGACGACCGTCCTTTAGGCGTTAACAATAAGCTCAAAAAAGCAATATAACTTATTTATCGCTAATAGTCATGGGAAAAAAAGGGATATTCTCCAAAAGCCCAAATGAGCTTTTGGAGAAAAATGAATGGCTTAAAACCAATAAGCTAGGCCTGCTTTAGCACCATATCCACGGATACCATGCTTTTCCTTGCTTAGACTGCGATTGTAAGCAGCACCAACATTGACTGATACTGTTTCACATAAGTCATATTCCAACATCGCCGCATAGCTTGGACCGCTTGTATGGTCTTTATTTTTCAATAGGTGCTTAATCGTTGTACGAGTGCGACTCCACCAGTATTGAACTTGTCCGCAAACTCTCAAATTAGGGCGAATACGATAGGTCGCTTCCAATCCCATATAAGGGGAATAGGAACGGAATCTTTCCTTAAAAATCAACTTATACCCTTGAAATGGCATTTTAAACGTTGTGCGCATGAAAGAATAACCAAAGCCAACAACGGGTGTGACGATCAATTTTTCAAAAATAGGGAAGCAATGTCCAACTCCAATGCTTGCTGTAAACAAGTCACCTTGGTTCGCTCCATACAAAATGCTTGGCTTAATGCACCATCCATCCTTAACGATGACAGTTGCGTCCGCTTTATACGCAATCAAATCCATTCTTTTCACAGTGCGGTTAAAATTCAATACGTCGACATGGACATAAGCTGGACCAAAATCCACTTTTCCCCAAACTTCTGCATGAATCTTTTGCTGACCTACAACAAATAGAAGCATGGAAAATGCGAAAAATCGGGCAACTTTGTTCAAGTTAAATCGAATCTTTTCTTTCATCATTATTTCCTCATTAAACATAGCGTGTATGGAGTTTTTGAAATAGGTGTACATTTTTAAACGTAATGAGAATTAAAATCCAGAAAATTCGAGATTGTAAGGAACACAATTATTATTAATAATATAACAATTGAATGGTTTAGTTTCTTTTAAAATAACGCGGGATAGAAAATTAATTCGCGGCCATTTCAGCCGCGAAAAAAATCTATTTATATTTTTCTGAAACCAACAACTTTAGCCTCTTCAAAAATAGGGACCTGCTGAAGGTACTCCTTCAAGGGAGAAATGCAGATGCGCAAGAGGTTTTTTCCAATAAAAAATTTCGTCAGATTTAAAAGTGGGGGATGGGCATCAACATCGGAGAAATCTTTTTGGATAGAAGCAATCAACCGTGTCACATGGTTAAAGATTGATTTTGCGTCTTCCATGTCAAGTGTGAGTCCATTTTCATTTATCAGCGTAGTCACGAATTGATCAAGCAAACCATAAAGTGTATGAGTCGTTTCCTTAAAAGCTCCTTTTTCATTCGCTTCAAAGATAAATTTAAACAATTCTACGTAGTATTTTGAAAATGTGTGCGCATTAAACTTGTTTACAAGGGCCCGCGATTGAACGAGGATATTGACGATTTCATTGCTTTGCTTCGCATGCAAATCGATTTCCTCAACATCATTTTCAACGAAAATTTTCACATTCAAAGAACTTCTTAATGCAGGCATACAAAATCCCAAAAGGTTCTTCTCCATCATAAATGCCGTGAGCTTTAAAAGCGGCGGATGGGCATTTATATCTGGAGATTCACTCTGAATAGTACTAATTAAAAGCACAATGCAGCGATAGAAAAGCATCACATTCATCTCCTCAATCTTGCTGTGGTGCGGATCTTCATTCACTAACATCGTGATTGCTTGATCAACCAAACGATAGAGCTCTTTTGATTGACCAAGAAAAGCACCTTTCTCGTTTGCTTCAAATAGGAATGTCATGAACTCGAGGTAATACGCTCGAAATTTAAATGCGTCAAAATCCTTTAAATGATCTCTGGCTTTTATTATCACTTCAGCAATTTGAAGAGTCAGCTTTGAAAAAAAATGTGTCCCTATTACCGATCCATAGAGATCCCGCAATTCCTCCCCATGAAAAAAGAAAATTTTTATAAAATATTGGATTAAAGGAGAACCATTAAATTCAAAAAAACCTTTTGTTTTTAATAAATCCCAAAAGACCTGGTAACAATCATACAATAATTGGTAACCATATTGATCCCGCTCTTCCACGCTGCGATTTTTTAAAACCTCTTGGATGTATTGCAGCATATAAAAACTATAAGACACAGGGAATCGATCGGATGCAGAACCTATTGCTAGATAGACCAAATTAAATAATAGTTTATTTTCTAAATATTGGAAAAGCTCTTCAACACATTGAGTACCTTCCTCTGACCTTGCTATAAAAGAGCACAGTATCTGTAAGCGACTTTCAAACTCATCGGTTTTGCACACATTTTGACTTAAGGAAAAAGCGCTTGCGAATGTATTCATCCAGTACGTCATTTCTTCGATCCGCTGCACCCTTTCCTTTAAGTTCATGGTAGGCACTCGATAATTCTCAATCTCAAGAAATAACAATGGCAAGAAGTCATGTTTATAAACCGACCGAATCTGGTCAACTTGGCATGCTTTCATGCAAGAAAACATGCGATTTCCAAACACACGCATTTTGGCATAAAAAAAGGCAAAATGTTCAGAAAAAAGACCTATACTTAAAGATTTTTTAAATAATTCAGTTCCTTTTTCAAAAAAATCCTCTTGTTCTAAAAAGCCTTGCATAAGCTCTAAGACTTTCGAGAATAACTCTATCGAAGTCTTTTGTTCTGCTTTGACCAAATAGACGCCATGACATATAAACAAGTCTATCACAGGTTTAACAAATGCTTTTTCTTCATGCGCAATATTTAAATAAACATCAAAAAACTCCCTATAGCGAGAAAAGAATTGCTCGATCACCGGGGATCCAAACTCTTTTAGGATTGCCATTCCGCTTTTGAGACTATCTTCCGATTTTTTTTCTAAAAGAGCAGAAAGTATTTCGACAACAATTTCAGCTCTCTCTTCTTCTGCAATCCCATGACTTCCTTTGAGATCAAACTCAGGCCATTTACCAAACAAACACACATAATATTTGAGCAAAGTGTGGGAAGAATGCTTTGCAGAAGAATGGCCCTTTAATAAGCTATTTAGATTGAATTTTGATGCAATTTTTTCTATGCACGAAAGATAAAAATCTTCTCTTTGATTGATAAGAAGGCTCTCAAATTCATGCATAAGAAGGAGACTTCTTTTTATCTGAGAAAGATCCGGTTGATCTAAATAGATGAGAATAGCTTCCTCTAAAAGGTCCATTTTCTCTTTTGGATATTCTAACCATAATTCATTCTTTAGATGATCAACAACCGCATTCACTAAAGAGTTATCATCCTCCTTTAAGTTCTTGAGCAAATATTTTAAACTTAGCAAGTATTCATATGCGTTAGATTTTAAAAATAGTTTCCCGAATTTGACAAATAGGTCTAGGCAAGCTAAGCGTGCAGTCGCATTGCCTTTTGAGAGAATTCTAAAAATGGCGATTAATTTTTCCCCTTTTTGTTTTCCTGAAAACTGATTGGACGTACCTAACCATTTTTTAAAAATGCCACTAAACCGTGCAAGTAAATTGAAAGAAAGTTTATTCGTTTGAACATCCTTCCATATCACCTGAAAACATGATAGATATGCATCCACATTTTCCTGAATCAGCAATGTTTCAAACTTGGTAAACAAACGAAGAGACATCGGAAAGTGATAATTATTTGGATGAGTCGTCAATAGCTTAATAAGGTCCACAACGCATTCAGCCTTTTTTTTGTTCTCTAAATTCAGAGGATGAGCAATTTCTTGGCCTTCGAAGAAGAAAATTCGGAGTCTATAATAGATAGAGGCGGAAATCTTATCTAAATCAATGCTAGTTATAATATCTTTATAATCTTGTCGGTTCACGTTATTGCCAAAAAGATAACAAAAGAAATATTTATCTAGATGACCATGCAAGATCTTTAGATACTCACCTTTTTTCTTCCCCGTAGTGTTCTCAAACATAAGTAAAAGAATATTCATCACAGATTTCAAATGCTTGAGAATGACTTCTTGATTAGATGCTTTAGAGATAAACTCAAATGTAATCCCATTGAACACCCCTTTGCAAAACTCGAAAACTTTTTCGCTAACAGAACTGTCTAAAAAGTCGCTAATCGGGTTCTCATCTAATAAGGCAAGCTCATGAATTTTTTTTTGTTCAGGAAATTGTTTAATCCAAAGTACCAAATAGGCGCTGAAATAACGATTAAATGTGTCCGAATTAAGTTTTCTTTGTGCAAGCATAAATTTTCCAAATGCTTCTAAGCAAAGAGCTTTTTCGGCGGGGTAAGGCTTAAATTTTAAGAAATACGCGTAAAAAAATTCCGCATTTTCATAATTCATATCCCTTACCATTCTTGCTGTAATGGCTCTGACAAATAATTCATCTAACTGATCTGGAGGAAAAGCTTCATGCATGCTATCATTATGTAACACCTGAAAAAGGACATGTCCTGAATTAGAAAGCTCCTGCACGCGTTTTAAAATAAATGTAAAATGCTTAGATTTTTGAGAAGCCAAAAAATGGGGAAATGTATCCTTCATTTTATCTCTGATCGCGCTGTTGGAATGTTCACAGCAAACCTCAAAGATTGGATCGATCAAAGCAAATTCTTTTCCCTTCATATAAACTTCTATGAGCTCAACTAGTTTAGGAATTAATTTTTTGGATGCAAAACCTTTCATGCAAGATTTTTTTAGTATTGTTAACAAATTTTGCTCATCCTTAAGCGAAGCTTGTCCTTCAAATCTTTGCTTAAGGATCTGGAAAGCCTTGATAACCATTTCTTGAACAGGATGATCGATAAGATATTCGACATTATCGCCATTTGCATATTCAGGAAGGATCAATCCCTTGTTGTGGCCTAGCTTATATAGACGCTCATAAAACTCCTTTTTTTCGGCCTGTAATTCTTCAACTTCCAAAAAGGCTGCAAGATCCGGATCTTTTATCCACAATTCAACGGAGAATAAACGACTTTTTTCGATTAATGGAAAGATTTCATTTAAACAAGCAAATTTTGTCTTTGGGAATGTTTTCAAACGATCTTTTCTAATAAAAATTTCCTTAAAAATGTCAACCAATTGCTCTTTGATTTTGCGAGATCCCTGTGCACTTACTTTTTTAATCAGATCCATCCAATATCGGGTTTTCTGCGTATCCATAGCTGCAATCAATTTTATGTATGCGCTTAAAAGGATATTATCAACCTGTGAAGTCTTTTTTAAGGCATTGAGAAGAGCCTTTGAATATTCTGTCTTGAAATTATCACGTACAACAAAGCGCTCTAGCGAAATCAAATGGTAAATAGGCCCGTAATTTTTTTTCTCCATGCAAACATCTAGCAAAGCTTCCCAAATCAAGCAGTCACTTGCCTCAACTGTCATTTTTTTATCATAGGAACTGATCAACAAAGATTTAAAACCATTTTCATCAGCTGGTAATAGATGATTGCCTAACAAGATAAGGGCTTGCACAGTCTCAGCATTCAGCTCGACAAAATGCTTACATATATAGTCGCCCCAAAATGATGCAAAAGGAAGATTTGCGTAATGTGTCAATGTTTTAATAAGCTCTTCAATCACTTTGATATGATGCTTTTCCATGCTTCTTTCCGATACAACCGCTTTCCACAAATGGTGGAAGCCAAGCACCTCCTCAACCGTTGCATCTGACTTTTGTAATGTTTCTATGCTCAGATCATACAAATGTTTTTTGCGATCCCCAAGAAAGCCTTGAGAAGTTTTCCACATGATTAGATTCTGTATAAGACGAGAAAAATTGTCTTTAGAACCGAGCGATAGGCTATAATTGATCAGATGTAATTGATGAACTTGCAGGGTCTCTTTTAAACCTCTAGAAATGTCTGAATACTCCAATAAAGTATCTAAACAAAATTCTGTTTGAATGGGGTAGCGATGATAGTCAGGCAAAACTTCGTCAAGTAGAAGAGAAAGCAGTTCATTAAACTCCATTAAAAAATCTTTCTTAGAAAGATTTTGAAGAATGGTAAAAATCCAAGTCACCTTCTCATTTTGTTCAATCTGCAAATGTTGGATATCAGGACTCAAAATGATCCCTTGAATCTTTTGTAAAATCCTTTTATTTTGATATTTCTTCTGTTCCGCAATAAATGTGGAGAAAAATTGTCTAACAATCTTTTTTAATTCCTCCGAGTGGTTTTTCAGACACCTCGAAGCCAAACGTTGGATAGATGCTGCGGCAGACTCAACATGTAACGAGTCGATCTCTTGTTTTAAAGCATTAAGCTGAATATCCATTTTGTCATCCTCGCTCAAATAAGCCATATAGCTAGAGGGAACTGATGCGCTTACAACAACTTTTCCTCCATTTCTTATGTGGTTTTGAACAAGGCTTCTTAATCGATGAGAATAGATTTCTGCATCAGGTAATGGACTTGTCTTGCAAATCAAATTGATCATTTTTTGCTGATCCTTGTGAAAATGCGTTCCAATCAAACGTGTAGCTAAATCCACGATTGGATAAAAATGCCTTGGAATCGGTTTCCAAACCTGAAAGTCTCTTCCTTCGTTCCACAAAGTGACACTTGATTCAATCGATCCTTTTTGCAATGTTTTTTCTAATAAAGATGTCCATATTTCATGACGAGTAGAATGAATAATTTTATGACGCACTAAAAAGAGTAAAAATTCATGCGCAAAGGTTAAATGCCCTGCCTCACAAAGAGTATTCAGAAATTGGCCAAATATGAAGTGGCTTTCATTTTCAAATTGCTTTAAATATCTATTTAAGCGCGTATTTTCCAATATATGTCTGATTACTTCTAAAAATTTAACAATTTGATCTATGGGTAATTTTTGATAAGTAGAGGCAAGTTCTAAAACCAGACTGTAACATTCAGAAACATTTTTAAATGTTCCCAGCTTCATTTTAGAAAGAATATCAAAAATATAATGTGGGTTCGCAAATCGCATGGTTTTAATTAATTGCATTGCGCATGATTCGTCTAAAAGCACAAACGGAGATTCTCTCCACAGATAAGACGCATATACGTGTGAACTTTGAATACCTGCTAAGGCCAGTATCCAAGACTGCAAGGGCGAATATTGTTTTTGATGAAAAGCAAATTTCTCGAACAACTTTGTTCCCCAAGGTACATTGGAGAAAACCAATAAATTGTGAATTTGTTCTGTTAATATCACTTGCTTTTTCTCATCTACATTCGCATGCACAACAGGAAAATTGTGAATAAGCGCTTCTAGATAAAGTTGTTCTGGAATGCATGTTTGGCATGTCGCTAATAAGTAAAAATTCAAGCAAAATAAGAAATCATTTTGAACACCAGTATTTGCATAAATCGCTTCTTGGAGAGGATAAAGAAGATTTTTTAGATGAAAGTGATAAGGAGATAGCTGTGATCCTTCATTTGGATAAAAAGTATTAAGCGGCATATAGGCGTCAAAAAGTGCTTTCAAATACTTTTGATGATGTGTATTTTCTGCGACAGTTTTTACGCAGGTATGATAGCCTTGCAATGGATCCATTCGAAGAAAAATGGAATACCCGTCTTCTTGAATTCGAATAGCTGGCAAACCTTCATGTTTAGTTAAGATAATCCTTACACCAGCATGATTAAATAGTGGACGCTTACTCCCTAGTGCCAATAGTGCAAAACATTGATGCATTTGAACCACTTCTTCTACCGAGAGACCATACTCCAAAACCCCCTGCCCCATTAAAGCAAAAATGGAATGGGGTTCTGCGGAATCATCTTTTGATAACAATTGATCGCAAATAAGATCTAAAGATTCTGGACTAACATGCTCTCGCAAGCTTAAACACGTATTCCAGATGATTGCAAAGGACATTTTTGGATTAAATGAGTCTTCTCTATTTTTAAAGTAATTTAAAATAAGGGATGTCACATTGCTAACTGTCGATTCATCATGTTGGCCTACGATGAATTTATGCACGATTTGCCAAACCATGCTCCGGGAGGCATCTTTTCCCTGTTGAGGTTCTTTAAAACCGTTTCCATAATCTCTTCTTCCCATAGAAATAAGGGTCATCAAAACAGGAAAAATATCTTTATTCACAGTATTGATAGAGGGAAGGTGCAAAATATGCGTTAAATAATCGATAAACCCTTGAAAGTTGTCATCTTCCAAAATAGGACATATGGGGACATGAAACGTATGTGAAAAGAGATGTTTGTTAAAATGCTCAAGGATAGGATCGAGCGGAATGTGCACTTTCTCGTAAAAGTTTCCACTGGAAATTGCAATGGAGACAAGCTCATATTTCTTTGCAGGATCATTTACATCTGCCGTCCATGATACAAGTGAAAAATACGGGGGTATAGTATGAGAATCGACAAGCTTAGGATCATGTTTTGTAATGCACCTTCCTAGGGTTTTCAGGGCAATATAAGTGGAAACTTTTGCAACTGAACCATCCAATTCATCTTCAGATCCGCTTGAGTTAATAAGTGCCACTTGAAAAACATGCTTATTTTCTGCTGCTTCTAAGCCTATCTCTTTAGTCATGTAAGTGAATTGTCCTTCTGTAAGCCATGCTGAGAAACGAGAAAGATACGAGCCCTGCAGAATGCTTTGTGTCACGCCATCCCCTGCATAATAGGCATGGACTTGCGATCCAATTTTTCCTCCAAATACCTTTTGTAAACATTCAACCATGTTAAATCTTCCATATGGAGCTCCATGGATTTTCATACTACGGCTTAAAACATTCCAAAGCAGTTTAAACTCTGTTTCATCGAGAACAAGCTCTTGCCTATTTAAGCTTTTTAAATAATCTGTCGCCCATGCACCTACATCAAGCTTTCCAAGTACGCATAATTGATTGAGAAGCCAATCTGAAATATCTTCAGCGGGGATAAAATTGGTAAAATCTAAGCAATTGGGAGCATAGTAAACGTTGTCATAACCTGAATAGGCTGTTTCAGCATAAACGGGATGAATGGGATAGGTATTATAACTGTACTGGGGGTGGCTAGAAATACGTGGATCAAGCATAATTTTATCTCTATAAAATTTTTAAAATAGAAAAATGGTTACTGTGCCAAAAATTGGATAGTAACTTTCCTATCAAAAAGAGATTTTTTATGTGTAGAAAATTGTGTGAGCAGGACAAGATTTAATAAAGTTTGAATGATCGGCCTGTAAAATAAGCTACAGACTTTTTAAATAAAAAAATAGGCATGCAAATATGAAATCCCTACGGCTAAGCATGCCGTACTGGGAATTGTCAAGATCCAAGCCACAACCATTTGAGAAACAATCTTCCACTTGATCGATGAAAGTCTTTTCCCAACAGATCCGACTCCCATGATTGCTCCTGTCATGGTTTGAGTAGAAGAAACAGGCACACCCAGTGAAGTGGCTAGAAACAGGGTAACGGCGCCCGCAGCCTCTGCACAAAAGCCTCCCGCGGAACGAATTTTTGCGATTTTCATTCCCATGGTTTTGACAATGCGCCAACCCCCTAAAGCAGTTCCTAAGCTCAATGCAGCCTGACAAGATAAAATAATCCATAGCGTGTGGATATCGAATAAGGATAACTTTTCATCCTCTCCTAAAATGCCTCCTGCAATTAAAATCGCTAAAATGATCCCCATCGTTTTTTGAGCATCATTTGCTCCATGAGCCAAAGAATAAAAAGCAGCCGAAACAAGTTGTGCTTTTCTAAAGCCTGCATCCAGCTTAGAAGGGCTCCAAGCATAAAATATACGATATAACCAAACCATGAAGAGAGAACCCATAAAAAACCCAAGAAAGGGCCCTAGAACGATAAAGAATAAAATTTCGCTTAATTTACCCCAATCTAAAGCTTCCCATCCCGCATGTGCGAGCCCAGCCCCTGCATAACCCCCAATTAATGCATGCGAAGAGCTTGAGGGAATACTCAAAGACCAGGTAAAGGCATTCCAAAGAATAGCACTGGCAATCCCAATCAACACAACAAAAACATATTCGCTATGATTTGGTTGAATTTTTACAATTCTTGACATCGTTTCTGCAACACGTGGGACAAATAGCAAGATTGCAGCGAAGTTAAAACCCGCCGCCCAAAGGATTGCGGTTCTAGGTTTAAAAACACGCGTAGAGACAGCTGTTGCAATAGAGTTGGCCGCATCGTGAACTCCATTAACAAAATCAAAAATAAGCGCACAAATAACTGCGAGAATGATCAAAAACATTTTAGGAATTCTCCATCAAAATGCCTTCAACAATATTGGCAACTTCCTCACACTGATCAATTGTTTTTTCCAAGATTTCGTACATCTCTTTCCATTTGATAACGGTCAAAGGATCTAACTCTTCATCAAATAGGCGACCCATTGCGTGTCTAAAGGTGATGTCTCCCTCATCTTCTAAAGCATCGATGACAGAGCAATGTTGCTTGATTTCAGTATGTTTCATCAAACGAAGCTGTTTAATGGCTTTATGTAGTTCTTCTACACACATCAAAAGAATGCGTGCTAAGTGCTCAAAATCTGCGCGCATTTCACTAATTTTAAAAATGATGAGCGATTCAACCGCTTCTTCAATTCCATCAATGATTCCGTCCATCCAACTGATTAACTTGTGTATGTCTTCTCGATCAATGGGAGTTAGAAACGTTTTATGCAAATCTTCAATGCATTCCCGCGTTAGCTCATCTGCTTGATGTTCAAGATGTTGAATGGTAATGGAAAGATGTTTTGGATCTTCGTTGTCTTTCACAAGCACATAAAATTTTTGAGTGGCATCTAAGGTTAAATCCACGAGCTTCTCGAAAAAATCAAAGAAACGGGTCTCTTTGGGAATCAAATTCGAAAACATACAATCTCCCCATTAGTGATGGAATATTAGCCCTTATTTTTTGTGACATTTTTATAAAAAAAGATAAACAAAATTCATAATTATCTAAGATTTAGGAGATTGCCATTAATGGCACGAATTGTGTTAGTAAATATTTGAAAATGCTATGGTGCAGTTTTAGGCCATGAGAAGTCAAAAGGGGACATATGGATAATCAAGATCGAGAGATTGCAGAAGAACTTCTATTCTCAGAAAAGAAAAATCCTAGCCTTGCTAAAAAATTATTCTTTGGGGAACTCGATCCTCAGCAAGTTTTTCCTTTCCCCACCGTCTCGGAGGAAGAAAAAAAGCGCACAGAGCAACTGTTAGAAAAAGTTAATGCATTTGCCGATCAAAATATTGATCCCGATCAGATTGATCGAAAGGCAGAAATCCCAACAAAAGTCATTTCAGGTCTGGGTCAGCTTGGCGTATTGGGAATGACAATTCCACAAAGGTATGGAGGGCTTGGCATGACCCAATACGCCTACTGCAAAATCATGGAATCGATTGCAAGACGCTGCGGTTCCACGGCGCTCTTTATCAACGCCCACCAAAGTATTGGTCTCAAGGCATTGCTTTTATTCGGAACAGAAGAACAAAAAGGGCGCTGGTTACCCTCTTTAGCTATAGGTGAAGACATTGCCGCATTTTCCTTGACGGAGGAAAGTGCCGGTTCCGATGCTAATGGAGTTACTACACGTGCCATTTTTGATCCTGAACGCAACCTTTATCGCATTACAGGGAAAAAGCAATGGACCACAAATGGGAGTCTCGCAAAAGTTTTGACGGTCATGGCAAAAACAGAAGTCAACACCCCCACAGGCAAGCAAGATAAAGTAACGGCTTTTCTTGTCACTCCTTCGATGCCCGGTTTTAAAGTAGCAGCAGTTGGTTTAGAAAAGGTAGGCATGCGTGGCACGCGCACCAGTAACTTGGAATTCGATAATCTTGAAGTTCCCGCCGCGAATGTCCTAGGACCAGTGGGAGGAGGACTTAAAATTTGTTTAACCGTTTTGGATTATGGTCGCACAACTTTTGGAGCTTCATGCACCGGAACAGCCAAATTTCTTGTGGAAAAGGCCATTCAACACGCCCAAACCCGCTACCAATTTAAACGTCCTTTAGCCTCTTTTGCCCTGGTAAAGAAAAAAATTGCCGACATTTCAGCTCTAGCCTTTGCGATGGATGCCACCACTTATTTCACGGCCGGGATGATCGATCAAAAAATCGAAGATTTTATGTTAGAATCTGCCATCTTAAAAGTATTTGCCAGTGATTCACTCTGGACCATCCTTTATGAAACCATGCAAATCTTTGGTGGACGCTCCTTCTTTACCAATTACCCTTTTGAAAGAATGATGCGCGATGCACGTCTTAATATGATCGGAGAAGGCTCAAATGAAGTTATGCGTGCCTTTATAGGACTCGTGGGTATGCGCGATGTGGGCCAGCACCTACAAGAAGATTTAAAAAGATTAAAGAGCCCTTTTGAAAACTTTAAAAAAACCTTAGATCTCGCGGGTGATTACTACAAAAAACTACAATCCCCAACGATCCCTTCTTCCAAGCTCTTGAAAAGCGAAGCAGAACAACTGAGTGTGAATGTGCGCAATTTTGGATTAGCCATTATTCGCTTACTTGCCAAAGAACGGGAAGGCATTATTGAAAAACAACTTTCCTTAGACCGTATTACAAATGGAGCCATTGCGCTTTATACAACCACAGCAGTGCTGAGTAAACTTGAGACAGACTTGAAAAATGATTCTCCCTCTATTAAAAAAGATCTCATTTTAGGGAAACATTATTTTCAAATGGCTCAAGATCTGTTTTCACAAAACATTGGGTCAATTTTTTCTAATCATGATGTTGAAACTGAAGATGTTTCTGATCAACTTACCGAGCTGAAAAATCTATGGCAACCAAACAAGTAAAACAGCATAAGCTGGATCACATTCGTTCTCTGCGCCATTTGACAGAGAATATTCTGCAAGAAGAAGCCATTTTAAAAGAAGGGGGCGGCCAAGCAGGTCAAGAAAGACAGCAACGTCTGGGGCGTCTGACTGCACGTGAAAGATTAAGATTCTTGCTAGATGATATTGATTCGTTTTTTGAGCTCGGCATTTGGGCAGGCTACCAAATGTATACCGAATGGGGAGAGCTGCCCGCTGCAGGGGTCATTACAGGTATTGGAAAGGTTCTCAACCGACCATGCATGATCATCGCAAATGATGCCACTGTAAAAGCGGGTGCGATGTTCCCACAATCTGTAAAAAAGGTATTAAGAGCGCAGCGTATTGCTTTTGAATGCCGTTTACCCATCATTTACCTAGTCGACTCATCAGGTGTTTTCCTTCCTTTGCAAGCTGAAATTTTTCCGGATGAAGATGATTTTGGACGTATCTTCCGAAATAATGCCATTTTATCTGCTGCTGCCGTTCCTCAATTTGCCGCCATTATGGGAAATTGCATTGCAGGCGGTGGATACCTTCCCGTTTTATGTGACAAACTTCTCATGACAAAAGGTAGCGGATTATATCTGGCAGGTCCTGCACTTGTTAAAGCTGCAATTGGGCAGGTTGTGGATCCAGAAGAGCTGGGTGGAGCGGACATGCATGCGGCAATCAGCGGTACCGTAGATTTTCTGGAACCTAATGATCACGCTTGTCTAGAACGTTTGAGACAGTTGACTGACCTCTTACCTTCTCCCAAGATATTCTCAGAATCTTTGCCTATTGGAGAAACCGAATACGAGCCCCTCGAGTTATATGATCTAGTTAGCGGAGATAATCAAACCAGCTATTCCACGCATGTTCTCATGAATTGCATTGTGGATAAAGGTTCCTTGATTGAATACAAAAGTGAATATGGCAAGTCCCTTGTTACGGCTTTTGCCAAAATTCAAGGAATGCCGGTCGGGATTATCGCGAATCAACGTGAGCAAACCACGAATGGACGAGGAGAAATTGAAATTGGTGGGGTCATTTATGCGGAAAGTGCCGATAAAGCCGCGCGCTTCATTATGGATTGCAACCAAACCAGAACCCCTCTCATTTTTTTGCAAGATGTGGTCGGTTTCATGGTAGGTAAAGAAGCGGAGCAATCGGGCATCATTCGAAGCGGTGCCAAATTAGTCAATGCGATCAGCAATTCCATCGTACCTAAAATCACCATTATTGTTGGAAATTCTTTTGGGGCTGGTAACTACGCACTTTGTGGTAAAGCCTACGATCCCAATTTCATTCTAGCCTGGCCCAACGCTAAGTACGCCGTTATGGGAGCAGACCAAGCAGCCAATACCCTTTTCACCATTCAAAAGCAAGCAGCCGAAAGAAAAGGCACTCCCATGGATCCTGAAGAAGCAGAAAAGCTGAGACAAAAGATCAAACAGGTCTATGACATACAAATGGATATTCGTTATGGGGCTGCACGTGGTTGGGTTGATGCCATTATTCCTCCTCACGCCACAAGATCCGTTTTGATTGATCTTTTGCATCTTGTCAACGAAGCCCCTCAGCTACCTAAAACCTTCCACACTGGCGTCTTTCAGGTATAATTGCAAATCAAGGTTATAAAAAATATGCACATGTGCAAAAACTATTCTAAATGCTAAACAAGACTGGGATGTGATCATTGCTGGACGCCATGAAGAAAGGATAAACGCTCTCATGGAATCCTAAGGATTTTGTTGGTTAATCCAAATATTTAACTGTTCGAAAGTTATTTCTAAACCTGGAATGAATTATA